>NZ_QPEQ01000001.1:1270150-1587688 GCF_009455625.1 Paraburkholderia bonniea
CAATGTTGGCGGCGGACATTGCCCGATTGTCGACACCTGGTGGCAGACTGAAACCGGTGGCCACATGATTACGCCCTTGCCTGGTGCGACGCCACTGGTGCCGGGCTCCTGCACCTTGCCACTCCCCGGCATCATGGCAGCCGTCGTGGACGAAACCGGTCAGGACGTACCGAATGGACAGGGCGGCATTCTGGTGATTAAACGTCCATGGCCTGCGATGTTGCGCACGGTCTGGGGCGATCCCGAGCGATATCTCAAAAGCTATTTTCCGGCGGAGCTGGGTGGCAGGTTGTATCTGGCGGGAGATGGCACGGTGCGCGACAAGGAGACCGGTTACTTCACGATCATGGGGCGGATTGATGATGTGCTGAATGTGTCCGGCCATCGTTTGGGGACGATGGAGATTGAGTCGGCGCTGGTATCCAATCCGCTTGTCGCGGAAGCTGCCGTGGTTGGCCGGCCAGATGACACGACGGGCGAAGCCGTGGTGGCATTTGTGGTGTTGAAACGCTCACGCCCAGAGGGTGAAGAGGCGACGAAACTGGCCCAGGAGTTACGTGCCTGGGTGGCGCAAGAGATCGGCCCGATTGCCAAGCCACGAGATATCCGCTTTGGCGATAATTTGCCGAAAACCCGCTCGGGCAAGATCATGCGGCGCTTGCTGCGTTCACTGGCGAAAGGCGAGGCGATTACGCAGGATGTGTCGACGCTGGAAAACCCTGCGATTCTTGGTCAGTTGGGGGAGGCGCTTTAGGGGGTGTTTTTAGGGGGCGTGGTTTGCCCCGCTTTGTTGGCCCCGCTTGGCCGAATTGATGGGTTGGGTGATGGGTGTGTGAAGCGAAAATGAAAAACGGGCCGTGAGGCCCGTTTTTATTGACTGTCTGGCGGAGAGACGGGGATTCGAACCCCGGATAGGTTATTAACCTATACACGCTTTCCAGGCGTGCGACTTAAACCGCTCATCCATCTCTCCGCGAGGACGCGCAGTATAGCAAACTCCAGACATTGCGCCACCCTTTCTGTTGCAAGGCGGTGTGTGCTGGGCGATGCCTTTACGGGTGGCGGATGTAGTCCACGAGTGCCTGGGTGTAGGCGTCCGGCCGTCGGTCTAGCAGGCTCACTGCAATGGCTACAGAAAATCCCGCGAGCACGCCGAAGACGCCCGCGCTGATCGGGTCGATGCCAAACCAGCGTGTGCCGCTGAAACCAGTTAGCTGGGTGAAGAATGGATACGTCGAAACGATGTAGTACACGCACACCAGCAATCCCGCTGTCATGCCGGCAACCGCGCCGCGCCGCGTGATTCTTTTCCAGAAAATACCCAGCACCAGAACTGGAAACAGGCTTGAGGCGGCGAGCGAAAACGCTGCCCCCACCAGAAACAAAATATTGCCGGTGTTGAGCGACGCAATGTAAGAGGCCAGTAGCGCCACGCCCAGCAACAAGATCTTGGAGACGCTAACGCGGCGCTGGCTCGATGCTTTCGGGTCGATCATGCAGTAGTAGATGTCATGGGAGAGGGCATTGGCGATGGTCAACAGCAATCCATCCGCGGTCGAAAGAGCTGCCGCCAGTGCTCCCGCTGCGATCAGGCCGGACATCACATACGGCAGCCTGGCAATCTCTGGCGCAGCTAGCACCAGCATGTCCGGCTGCATCTGGATTTCACTCCAGTTCACGATGCCGTTGCCATTGCTGTCGACAATACTCAGCAGATACGGCTCGACTCTGCGCCATTGCATGACCCATGACGGTAAATCGCTGAAGCGCTGACCGACCAGGTTCGTCAGAATTTCGTGCTTGATGAGTACCGCCAGCAACGGCACGGTCAGATAAAACAGCGCGACAAAAAATAGTGTCCAGCCGACGGAGCGGCGCGCGGAGGCCACCGAGGTCGTGGTGTTGTAGCGCGTCAGAATATGCGGCAGGCTCGCGGTTCCAAGCGATAGGCACAGCAGCAAGGCAAGGAAATTGAGCCGGTGGCTGCTGTGGGCGTCTTCGGTTGCGGCGGGGAACGGTTCATGCAGCGGCACTGGTTCGGCTGCTCGGGCTAGCAGGTCATCGCGTTGCTGGGTCCAGAGCTGACGTGCGCCAGAGGCATCGTGGGGCAATGCGTCGAGCGCGTGTTCCAGCGCATTGATGTCGCGTAACGGGCCGTTATGTTCACGCAATGCCGCCAGCGCTTTGACCATGCGCAGGCGCTCGTCAGCAAACGAATGCGGTAGTGCGTCCAGTTGGGTTTGGATCTGTGCTGCTTGCAACTGAAAACGATGGCGCACGGCTTGTTCCGGCGGCGCGTTGAGTATGGCTTGCTCCTGTGTTTCGACTTGTGTCATCAAGCTGCCGTAGCTGAATTGCGCGACCCAGCCTAGTCCGTTTTTATGCGCAATCATCGACACCGGAATCAGAATCGCGGCGATCAAAATGATGTACTGCGCGACTTGTGTCCAGGTGACCGCCCGCATGCCGCCTAGAAAGGAACACACCAGAATGCCTGCCAGCCCGCAAAAAATGCCGATGGCGAAATCGACGCCGATAAAACGCATGGCGATTAGCCCGACGCCTTGAATCTGCGCGACGAGATAGACGAACGAACACAGGATGGTGGCCAGTGCGGCAAGGCTTCGTACCAGGCTGCTCGAAAAGCGTGTGCCGAGAAAATCGGGAATGGTGTAGCGCGCCAGTTTGCGCACATAAGGGGCTAGCAGGAGAGCGACCAGGCAGTAGCCGCTAGTCCAGCCCATCAGGTAGGCCAGGCCGTCGTAGCCCGTGGCATAGAGCGACCCGGCAAGTCCAATGAACGAGGCCACCGAGAGCCAGTCGGCTGCGGTGGCCATGCCGTTAAAGACCGCTGGCACGCGTCGTCCGGCGACGTAGTACTCCACCAGATCCGAGGTGCGTGACAACAGGCCGATCACCGCATAAACCGCGATGGGCACAAACAGAAACACATAGCCAATCCACATGCCCGGACCGGTGACGCGCTCGATTCGCAGCATCAGATAGATAAAGGCAAGAAAGCCCAGGGTGTAAAACGCGTACGAGCGGATCAGCCGATGCGTGAGGGTCATTCAGGTGTCGTTGGTGGGGTTCGACTGGGCGTCGGTGGCTTGGCGCAAGTTTCGGCCGGCGCGTTGTATTAGCACGATGTACACGACGATCAGCGCCAGGTAGATCAAGATTGCGCCTTGGGCACCGAAATAAAACGGCAGGCGAAATCCGGCGAGATGAAACGCATTGAGGGTGCCTGCGGCAAATGGAATGGCAAACGAGACGCCACCGCCGATGGTAAGCAAAACGGCAATGAGCGCGAGGTTAAAGCGCCAATATCGTTGATAGGCCTGCGCCATCGCGGTTGAGACGATGGGAGGATCTGCCGGGGGCGTGTGGTGGGCGCTTTGCTTCGCTGGTTTGGGGCGATGGGGGTGGGTGGGCGGCGCAGTCATGCGCTTGTGTATCAAAAAGGCTTTGCATCCGCAATGAGGATTGTCCATGCGGTGGGGTGGGGTGATCGGTTGAGTTGACTTAAACAGGTTCGGGTGCGGTTTGAGTTTTCAGATTAATTCCATATTTTTTATATTTTCGATCCATATATGGTGTGTCGCCCGTTGAGGCATTGATTCATCCGGGGAGTTTTATTCTGCAATATGGTGAAAGAAGGTGGGAGATATATTTCGCGTATGATTCATGCTAAAGGGCTGGGCTCCAGTGGTTTGCAGAATTTAAAAATAATTACTGGTGAAATAATAATTTCTATTTTGGATAAATATGAAAATCAAGGTAAAAATTGCATTGCTCACGGTCATCGCTGCATCATTTTATTCTGCAGCATTGCTGGCGGCAGGGAGTGATGGTTTTTTGACAGCGGAAACGGCGCCCAGTAGTTTGGCGATTTTGCCGCCGCCTCCCGCCGAGAACACGGTGGCCTTTTTGAACGATAAAGCGAACTATGAAATCGGGCGTTCATTGAAAAACGATGCGCGTGTTGCATTGGCCGCTAGTGATGCTAATTGCAAAAACATAAATGCAATATTTTCCAGTGCCTTTGGCCGGGAGATTTCGGAGGAAAAAACGCCAAAACTTTATCGCTTGCTATTAGGTGTTTTGCAGGACAGTCATGATCATGCGATGAAATCGGCTAAAAATCATTACATGCGGGTTAGGCCATTTGTTATGTATGGAGACAAAACGTGTACGCCAGAAGAAGATAATAAAATGAAAAATACGGGATCTTACCCTTCGGGGCATGCGTCTTTCGGATGGGCCGCGGCTTTGGTGCTATCTGAAATCAATCCGGAGCGGACAACGGAAATCTTGAGAAGAGGTTATGACTTCGGTCAAAGCCGGGTGGTGTGTGGTGCGCACTGGCAAAGCGATGTTGATAATGGGCGCTTAATGGGCGCTGCAGTCGTGGCTGATTTGCATAACAACGATAAATTTATTAAGGCGCTTGAGGCTGCGAAAGCGGAATTTAAGGAAAATACGCCGGGGAATTAATTTTTTCAATTAATCTTCAGGGGCGTGTGGTATGTCTGTGCTGCCCTTGTCATGCTTCTGTATTTGTCAATGCCACTAATTCATATTGGTGGCGTTGTATTTGGCGTTATGGAGTTTCGTGGGTGCAGTTTTTTTCTCTATAAAATGGCCAGAAACACGAATTTTATAAAGCCAAACGACCGATGTGATACCGAACTGTGAGCGGATCAGAGTGGAGTTTCTGTCTTGCTTAATCGTTTCCGGGATATTGCGTGAGTATCTGCCTGAGCGCCACATCAAACGGTGTGCGCTGTCCAATTCCGATTAATTCGAGCCGGCTGGAATCCAGATGGCAATTGCGTGGCCGGGGCGTTTGATTAGCCGGTGTATGCACCGCTGTAATGCGTGCATCAAGCTGTAAGGCCTTTGCCAGTCGCATTGCCATATCGTATTTGGTCATTGGCTCATCGCCTGACCAGTGCGCCAGGCCGGATACCGTATTGCCACTTACATGGCGTTCCAGAAGCTGACGGATGACGACCGCGACGTCAGGTGTAAAGGTCGGGTAACGAATGGCCCACGCATCCATGGCCGCAGCTGGTGTATCTACTGTCGTCCGGGCTGAGGCCATGACGGGTGGCACCAGGCTGGTGACGGCAGATTCCTGCCAGTCTGTGACTGGCCCATACAGTAACGGCAGACGCAGCACGCAACCAGCATGGTTTGTCTCTAACAGTGCTTGCTCACCTTCCAGTTTGCTGCGGCCATAAGCATTGAGTGGGGCGGGTGGGGTGTCGCAGCGGTAAGGTGGGCATGTGCCGTCGAACACATAGTCAGTCGAAATGGACAGGACCCATGCGCCGGTTCGCTTGGCTGCGGTGCCCACGGTGCGGACCGCGTCGACATTCAGCGCTCGTGCCAGAGATGGATTGTGCTCACAGACATCTGGCCGCCGTTCGGCAGCCAGAATCAGCACGGCATCCGGGGTTTCGTGCTCGATAAATTGCGTGACGGCGGATTCGTCCCGAATATCCAGCGTCACGTTGCCTGAAGAGGCTCGGCTCAAACCAGTTGCAACCAGTTGCCAGTCGCGCTTTTGTTTCAGCTCTGTTATCACGGCCCGTCCGAGCAGGCCGGATGCGCCGATCACTGCGACTTTAAACATAGGGTGGGTCCTTCGACTTAAGCGCTGGTATCGACGGTAGCGGTATAGCCCGCTTCATTGATCGCCTGGCAGAAGGTATCGCTGGGCTGGGTTGAGTGGATCGTCACGTGCCCGGCCGCCAGGTCGATATTGACGGTGGCGCTGGCATCTAGCGCATGCACGGCTTGAGTCACCGCAGCGACGCAGTGCTGGCAGCTCATGCCTTTTACGGTTAATTCAATGGTCATAGGGGCTCGCTGGGGATCAACGCTGGGGATCAAGATGGTGCTGCCCGGATTATGCCTTCGCGTAGGCATCCACTGGCGGCGAGGTGGCACGGTGCTATGGTGTGATGCCCCCAACAGCCACTGAACTGGCGAGCGCGCCCGTTGTTCTTCGAGCGTTGCAATCTGGCGACGAAGTTGCACGCTTGTGGTGCAAAATTTTTTGGCGGCGCTGGGCGTATAGATAATTTCAATTGAATCAATAGCTTGCGTTGGGTTCGTCATGCACCGCAACCGAAGTGGTGTGCCTGCAACTAGTGCATACCCCTAGCTAAATTTCGCTGGCTGACTATAATCCGGGTTAACCCTTTTTCGGGTAATCCCTGATTAGTGATCCACCGGGGATACATCTAATCCTTGGAGAACATTATGTTTGCCTACTTTCTCGAAAATCTGAGTAACTGGTTTGAACGTGCTGAGCGCAATCGCCGCGAAGCCTATCTCGCATCATCAACGGATATCGTCCAGCTTGAGCAGCGTATCCGGTCGCTGGAAGCCAACGGCTACTCGCTGTAAGCATGCGTTCAAGGAGCTGTCTGCGGTAAGTGCCTGCTCGCCGCCGCGATAGATCTAAAGCCCCGCCCGTCGGGGCTTTGTCATATCTGCTGCCGCTGTGGCTTGTGTTCCGGTTGCGCTGGGGCTAGCCGGAAGGTTGGGGGAGCGCTATGGTGAGGTGCTTTGCGCTGGCGCTTGTCTATTTAAAACTTACCGGATTGTTTTCCATGGTTTCTGTTATTTGCTCGCTTCGTTTGGCACGGGCTGGGTTCGGCGCAGTGTTGCTGTCTACCTTGCTGGCGACTGGCGCAGTCGCGGCTTCGGGTACGTCTGCCCGGCCGCCGGTGGTGCTTGATTCGCAGCAAGGCATCCATGATGGTCAAAACGGGTTGATGCTCCAGACTGCGCCACTGGTGCGCGCGCCGATCGCCGCGCCCCAGCCAATGGCCGCTCCGGCTGAGCTCGCTCCCAATGACCGTGGGCCGATTATCGTTGCGCCGTACATTGGTGTGCCTGGGGGCATGCCTATGCCGCCTTATCCTGGGCCGCATCCTCATCCTCAGCCCTATCCTGGGCCGATGCCGAGATAGGCTGGCTTTCAGAGCTTCAGCTTCAGTTCCGCTGGCACCAGCCTGGGTGGTCAGCCTGCGAGCGAGGTCGATACCTGCTCTAGGCATGATTGAATCGACAAGTCAGATCGGCCTCGCCATAATCCGCTGCTGGACGCCTTGTCTCATAAATATCGGGCGATCTTTTTTCCAGGAGAGGCGCGTGGCCTACGCGTGCTTCCCGCTAAAAGGAATGCGCAGATGGGCAAGGGACGCGTCGAGGCTTTCAGTGATGGGGTAATCGCCATCATCATCACGATCATGGTGCTTGAATTGCGGGTGCCTGAAGGGGCGAATCTTGCTGCTTTGCGTCCGCTATTACCGGTTTTTTGCGCCTATGTGCTGAGCTTTATTTATGTCGGCATTTACTGGAGCAATCATCACCATATGTTTCATGCGGTGCAAAAGGTGAATGGCGCGGTTTTATGGGCCAATCTGCATTTGCTTTTCTGGCTTTCCTTATTGCCGGCCGTTACGCATTGGGTGGGTAAAAATCCATTATCAGCGTGGCCTTGTGCAATGTATGGCGTCGTGCTGTTTATGGCCGCCATCGCGTATTTCATCTTGACTCACGTTTTGATGCGGCATCACGGCGCTGATTCGCCGCTGAGCAAAGCAATGGGATGGGATTTGAAAGGCCGGGTCTCGGTTTGTCTGTATCTGGCCGGTGTGGGGCTGGCGTTTGTTGCGCCATGGCTTGCCGCGTTGCTGTATGCCTTGACTGCAGCAATCTGGCTGGTGCCGGACCGGCGTATCGAGAGCGCTTTAAGCGTCGAATAAAATGCCCCGGTTTTTATCGGGGCGTATGGCATGTAGAGTTCGATTTTGTCCAGCTTAAATCGTTAAATCCACGATAAAAAAATCCGCGCACGCGGCGCGGATGATGCCATTGCTTTGGCTGTAACCCGGTTTTCAGCTTTGCGGCGGGGGCACATAGCCGGTAGCCTGGTCCGCTCCTTCACCGAAGAAAAATTTCTCAGTCTGTTTAACCAGATACTGGCGCGCACGCGGGTCAGCCATATTCAGCCGGTTTTCATTGATGAGCATCGTTTGTTGCTTGAGCCACGCTTGCCAGGCTTCTTTCGAGACGCCTTCGTAAATGCGTTTGCCGAGTTCGCCCGGCAGTGGTGGAAAGTCGAGACCTTCTGCTTCCTTGCCGAGTTTCGCGCATTGGACCATACGAGTCATGCTGTGCTTCTCCTGTCATTAATGGGTGTGAGGTGAGCGCTGAAGCAAAAGCGGCTCAAAGATGTTTCATCAGGACAAGCGATTTGCGTTGCCAGTTATAGAGCCGGCGGCGGTCTTCTGGAAGATCGTCCACCGTCACCTTGACGAAGCCCCGTTTCAGGAACCAGTGCTCGGTGCGGGTGGTCAGCACAAAAATACGTGTCAGGCCGCGCGCACGCGCGCGTTGTTCGATGCGTTTGAGGAGCCGTTCACCGTCGCCTGAGCCTTGAGCTTCGGGGGCCACCGTGAGGCAGGCCATCTCGCCGATGCGTTCCTGTGGATAGGGGTAAAGCGCGGCACAGCCGAACAGCACGGCATCGTGTTCGATTACCGAGAAATGATCAATATCGCGCTCGATCTGGTGGCGGCCACGCCGTACCAGGGTGCCATCGGATTCGAGGGGCTCAATCAGTGTCAGGATGCCGCCCACATCATCTGGGGTGGCTTCACGCAGGCTTTCCAGGTTTTCGTAGGAAATCATCGTACCCACGCCATCGTGCAGGAACAGCTCAAGCAGCAAGCTGCCATCTAGCGCGTAGGGCAGGATATGCGCGCGCGCTACGCCACCCCGGCAAGCGCGGATCGAATGCTTCAGGTAGAACCCGGCGTCGCCTTGTACTTCACCGCTTTCGTGCAGCCGGTAGGCGTCGTCCAGCGAGAGCTCGCGGATCAGCTCGCCTGCTTCATCCATCAGCCCGGCGGTTTCTGTCAAAAATACGATTTTGTCGGCGCGCAACGCGATGGCGGCGGCTGAGGCGACGTCTTCCATCGCCAGATTGAAGGCTTCGCCAGTTGGCGAGAAACCTAGTGGTGAGAGCAAGACCAGCTTGCGGCTGGCTAGCGAATGGCGGATGGAATCCGCGTCAATCTTGCGGACCAGACCGGTGTGGGCGAAATCGACGCCATCCAGAATGCCAACCGGCCGCGCCGTGACGAAATTGCCCGATACCACGCTGATGTGGGCATGTGCCATCGGTGTATTCGGTAAGCCCTGACTAATCGCTGCTTCGATGTCGAGCCGGACTTCGCCAGCCGCTTCTTTGGCGGATTCGAGCGCGCGGGCGTCGGTAATACGCATGCCGTGTGAAAACTCGGACTCCACACCATGCAGGCTCATCTGCTCTTCGACCTGTGGCCGGGAGCCATGCACCAGCACGATCTGGATGCCCATCGCCTGCAGTAGCGCGATGTCTGAGACGAGGGCGTTGAGCAAGCCTTGGTGCACGACTTCGCCGCCAAAACCAACCACAAAGGTTTTGTTGCGAAATGCGTGGATATAAGGTGCAACGGAGCGCATCCAGTTGACGAACTGCGCATGCGGCAAGCCCGTGTCAGTAGCGCCAGTGCTAGCTGGCACGCCGGGCGGCGCGGGAAGAATGTCGGATTGGGAATTCATGGCGGGGATTATAATGCGCCCCCATGTCGAATGTACCCAAAAGTCCCGCTCCGGCGAGCCCGAATCTGCCGCCTGATGCCCGACAACGCAAGCCTGGCCCTGGTGGCTCGGCCGCGAGTTCCCCTCCGGTGTCACGTCCTCCCCGTCAGCCTCGTCCTACCCGCGAAACCACCGCGCCGCGTGTGCCGCATCCGCCACGTGCACCGCGCGTGGCCGTGGTGCCTAATCCGGTGCCGCCGATTACCTTTCCTGAGGCACTGCCGGTCTCTGGGCGGCGCGACGAGATCGCGCAGGCGATTGCGCAGCACCAGGTGGTGATCGTGTGCGGCGAAACCGGCTCAGGTAAAACCACGCAGTTGCCGAAGATCTGTCTCGCGCTCGGGCGCGGGCTGGGTGCGGGTGGCACCGGGCTGATCGGCCATACCCAGCCGCGCCGTATCGCGGCTTCGGCAACCGGGCGTCGTATCGCAGAAGAACTGGGAACGCCGTTTGGCGAGGTGGTCGGCTACAAGGTGCGCTTTACCGACAACCTGGCAGCGGGTGCCTCGGTCAAGCTGATGACAGATGGCATCTTGCTCGCCGAAACTCAAACGGACCCCCTGCTGCGCGCCTATGACACGCTCATCATCGACGAAGCCCACGAGCGCAGTCTCAACATTGATTTTCTGCTGGGCTATCTGCGGGAAATTCTGTCTAAGCGACCCGATCTGAAACTGATCGTCACCTCCGCGACGATTGATGCCGAGCGTTTTGCCCAGCACTTTTCCCAGGCGGGTAAGCCCGCTCCGGTGATCGAAGTCAGCGGGCGTTTGTATCCAGTGGAAATCCGCTATCGCCCGGTGGTGGAAGATAGCCCAGCCGTGAAGGCTGCCGAGGGTTCCGCGTCGCGCGACCGGGCCCGGCCCGCGCAGCGCGCGCCGGGCAAAGACCGTGACTTGATGGAAGCGATTGTCGATGCGGTGGATGAGCTGTGCCGGGTGGGCCCGGGCGATGTACTAGTGTTCTTGCCCGGTGAGCGGGAAATTCGTGACGCAGCTGAAGCGCTGCGCAAGCATCATCCGGCGCATACGGAGATCCTGCCGCTCTTTGCCCGCTTGTCGGCGGCTGACCAGGAGCGCGTGTTCCGGGCCTCGAATGCGCGCCGCATCGTGCTGGCGACTAACGTCGCTGAAACCTCGCTGACGGTGCCAGGCATCCGTTATGTGGTGGATACCGGGCTGGCACGGGTCAAGCGTTACTCGTATCGCAACAAGGTGGAGCAACTGCAGGTCGAGCCGATTGCCCAGGCGGCGGCAAACCAGCGCGCGGGCCGTTGCGGCCGGGTGGCGGATGGGGTGTGCATCCGGCTGTATGAAGAGAATGATTTTCAGGCGCGGGCGCGCTTTGCCGATCCGGAAATTTTGCGCTCGTCGCTGGCGGCGGTGATTTTGCGCATGAAGTCGCTCCATCTGAGCGCAATCGAAACCTTTCCCTTTATTGAGCCGCCTCCTGGCCGGGCGATTGCCGACGGCTATCAGTTGCTCAATGAACTCGGCGCGATGGATGACAGCAACGCGCTCACGCCGCTCGGGCGTGAGCTGGCGCGCCTGCCGCTGGACCCTCGCGTTGGGCGGATGATTCTCGCCGCGCGCGATCAGCAAGCGCTGCGCGAAGTGCTGATCATTGCGAGCGCGCTGTCGGTCCAGGACCCGCGCGACCGGCCCGTCGAGGCTCAGGAGCAAGCCGATCAGGCGCATCGCCGTTTTGCCGACGAGCGTTCAGAGTTCCTGCAATGGCTGAAGATCTGGGCATGGTTCGACGAAGCGATTGCGCATAAGAAATCCAACCGCCAACTGGGCGAAGCCTGCCGCGCGAACTTCCTGTCCCAGCTGCGTTTGCGCGAATGGCGTGATGTGCATGCGCAATTGCTGACGGTGGTGCGCGAGCATGGCTGGCGGCTGAACGATACCGAAGCGACCTTCGAGCAGATTCACCTGGCGCTGTTGACGGGGCTGCTGGGCAATATCGGTTTAAAGGCGGATGACGAGCCGTATTACCTCGGCGCTCGTGGCATCAAGTTTTATCTCTGGCCCGGCTCGGCGCTGGTGAAAAAAGCCGGGCGCTGGGTGATCGCGGCGGAGCTGGTCGAGACCAGCCGCCTGTATGCGCGCTGCCTCGCCAAAATCGAACCGGAATGGCTTGAGCGGGTGGGCGGGCATTTGCTCAAAAAATCGCTGTCCGAGCCGCACTGGGAAAAGCGCGCGGCGCAGGTGTCGGCGTATGAGCGGGCGGTGCTGCACGGCTTGCCGGTGTATCACCGGCGGCGTGTCAGTTTTGGCCGCCAGGACCCGGTGCGGGCGCGCGAGCTGTTTATTCGCGGGGCGCTAGTGGAGGGCGAATTCGACACGAAACTGCCGTTCTTCGCGCATAACCGCAAGCTGCTAGCCGAGATCGAGCAGCTTGAACACAAGTCGCGGCGTCAGGATGTGCTGGTCGACGATGAATTGATCTTCGCTTTTTATGACCAGGCATTGCCGCCAGGGATCTATACCGGCGCAGCGTTCGAGCGCTGGTACCGGGATGAAATAGTGAAGAGTGGGCAGCCGGAGGGGCGTTCGCGTTTGCTGTTTTTGTCGCGTGATGACTTGATGCGGCACGAGGCCGCCGGGGTGACCACCGATCTCTTTCCGAAGCGCATGACGATGGCGGGCGTCGAGATGGGGCTGACCTATCACTTCGAGCCAGGCTCGCCGCGCGATGGCGTCACGCTGGCCGTGCCGCTGTATGCGCTCAACCAGGTCGATACCCGGCGTTGCGAGTGGCTGGTCACCGGCATGCTGAAAGAAAAGACCCAATTGCTGCTGAAGTCGCTGCCGCAAAAACTGCGACGCCACTGCGTGCCGTTGCCGGAGTATGCCGCGGGCTTTGTCGAGCGCATGGGCGGGGCGCGGTTTGGCGCGGGTGGCTTGCTCGAAACCTTGATCGCCGATATCCGCGAGCAGACCCAGGTCGCGCTGAAATCATCGGACTTCAAGCTGGAAACACTGCCCGCGCACTTGTTCATGAACTTCAAGGTGATTGACGAGCATGGCCGGCAACTGGCGATGGGCCGCAATCTGGCGCAACTGCGCGCAGAGCTGGGCGGCCAGGCGCAGCAGCATTTCCAGAAAATAACCACCGGCGCGGCGGGCCTGGCACTCGCCGATGCGGCGCTGGTGCTGCGGCCTGGCGAAAGCGTGGCGGGCGGCATGGCGGGCACGGCAGGCAAGGGTGGTGTGCCGGTGACGGCCGGGCCGGGGCGGCGTCAGTCTGAGCCGAAAACCATCGCGCCAGCCGCGACGGGCGAGCCCTCAACTGCGCTTTACGAAAAGCTCACGACGTGGAGTTTTGGCAAGTTGCCGGAGCTGCTGGAAATTCGCCGTGGCGGCCAGACGCTCTATGGTTATCCGGCGCTAGTGGATCGGGGGGCGCATTGCGACGTCGAGGTGTTTGATTCGCCCGATGAAGCGGCGCGGATTCACCGTGCCGGGTTGCGCCGGCTGTTTGCGTTGCAACTGAAAGAGCCGATCCGCTACCTGGAAAAAAACTTGCCCGGGCTGCGCGAAATGGCGTTGCAGTTCATGCCGCGCGCCAGCCAGGAAGAACTGCGTGACCAACTGGTGGATACCGCGCTGGATCGGGCCTGCTTGCAGGCACCGTTGCCTGACGATGACGCCAGCTTTGCCCTGCGCCGTGACGAAGGGCGTAGCCGTTTGACCTTGCTGGCGCAGGAAATTGCCCGGCTGGGCGGACAGATTCTCAACGAATACGCCGCGCTAGGGAAAAAGCTGGTTCAGGCCAAGCCCTATGCCGCAGCGCATGCGGATTTGCAAAATCAACTGGATGGGTTGCTGGGTAAGCGCTTCATCATCGACACGCCGTATGCGCAGCTGGCGCATTTCCCGCGCTATCTGAAGGGCATTGCGCTTCGTATCGACAAGCTGAAAGCTGATCCTGCCCGCGATGCTCGCCAGTTCGCCGAGTTTCAGCCGCTGCTGCAGCAGTATCAGCGCGCGCTGGCGCAGCGCGGTGGGGTGCTGGATGCCCGTCTGGGGGAGTTTCGCTGGCTACTGGAAGAACTGCGGATCTCGCTCTTCGCTCAAGAGTTGCGCACGCCGATGCCGGTGTCGGTCAAGCGGATGCACAAGGTGTGGGAGTCGATGCAGCGTTGATTCGGCGCTAGCCGAGCGCTCGGACAGATCTCCTCGGGTACCGGCTGCGTCAACCGCTTGCCAGGGCAAACGTTCTACAATGACCAACGATTTTTGAAATAGGTTTTTATGCGCATTTCTTTTGTTTCTGCCTGTGTCAGTACGCTGATCGCTATTACTGTCACGGGTTTTTCCGCTCCACTGGCCCACGCGGACAACGTGATTGTGCTCAATTCCGCTGAAGCTACGCTGAGCCTGATCGACCAGGCGACGCGCGAGGTGGTCGGTACCGTGCCGACGGGCAAGGAGCCGCATCACCTGATGGCAACGCCGGACAATTCCTCGCTGATCGTCGCTAACTCGATATCAGACAACCTGATGTTCGTCGATCCGAAAACCGGCAAAGTGCAACGCTGGCTCGAAAACATCGAAGATCCGTATCAACTGGGCTTCTCGCCCGACCGTAAATGGCTCGTGACAGCCGGTCTGCGTCTTGATCGCGTCGATATCTACCGCTATGACGGACGCAATCCGACCTTGGTCGCGCGTGTGCCGCTGGCCGTGATGCCAAGCCATCTGGCGTTCAGCCGGGACAGCAAAACAGTTTTTGTCACGCTGCAGGTGTCAGGCGAGCTGGCAGCGATTGATCTGCCGAGCCAGACGGTCAAATGGAAGATGAAGGTCGGTAAGGTGCCCGCTGGGCTGTGGATGACCCCGGAGGAAAAATATCTGCTGATCGGCATGACCGGTGCAGATTACGTCGCGGTGGTGGACTGGAAAAACCAGAAAGTCGTCAAGACGATTCCCACCGGCAAGGGCGCGCACAACTTCCGCTCGCTGGTGGATGGCCGTCATGTGGCGGTGTCCAATCGAGTCGCCAGCACGATCAGCATCATCGACGAAGAAAATCTCACGAATGCCGGCGATATCACGGGTTTGCTGCCAGGCCCGGACGATATGGAACTGTCGGCGGACAAGCGTTATCTGTGGGTGACTTTCCGCTTTGCCAAACGGGTGGGCATTATCGACCTGAACACGCGCAAGCTGATCCAGACGATTGCCGTGGGACGCTCGCCGCACGGCATTTACTTCTTTGACCGCGCACCCGTTACCGCTCCTAACGGAGCCTGACCGTATTTCATGCTGAACCGGAGGCGGCAGGCATTATGTTCCACCTGATTTTTTCTTCAATCGACGGCTTTATTTCGACGTTGCAAACGTGGCTGTACATCGACGTGGTGCAGCCGTTTTTGTTTCGCTTCGATTTGATGGGCTACGACGAGGACACCTACGACAGCCTGTACTGGGTGATTATCGGCGTGCTCGAAGTGCTGACGATGTATGTGCTGCTGCGCCCGCTGGAAGCGTTGCGCCCTGCCGAGCAATGGCCGAGCCGCAAGGCCGTGCGGGTCGATGTGATTTACACCTGGATCGCCAAGCTGGGCCTCCTGAACCTGTTTTTCTTCTTCGCATTGCAGCCCTTGTTCGACAACGTGCAAGGCTGGTTGCGCCTGCGCGGCATTGCCAACATCGAGTTCGATAACCTTTGGCCTGGCGTGACGACCCAGCCGCTGGTGACTTTCGTGATGTATCTGCTGGTGCTGGATTTCGCCGGTTACTGGTATCACCGCTGGCAGCATCGCATTGGCGTCTGGTGGGAGCTGCATGCGGTGCATCATAGCCAGCGCCAGATGTCGCTGTGGTCGGATGACCGCAATCATTTACTGGACGATTTGCTGCAGGCATCGTTTTTCGCCGTTATCGCGCTGCTGATTGGCGTGTCGCCGTCACAGTTCGTGGTGCTGGTGGCGCTCACTAATCTCGCGCAGAGCGTGCAGCACGCCAATATCCGGCTGTATTTCGGCTGGCTGGGCGAGCGCTTGATTGTCAGCCCGACGTTTCATCGGCGTCATCACGCGATTGGCTATGGTCACGAAGGTTTGAAGTACGGCTGTAATTTCGGTGTGCTGTTTCCATGGTGGGACATGCTGTTTGGCAGCGCCTCCTGGAGCCGTGCCACCGAGCCAACCGGCATCGCTGACCAGCTTGATGGCCGGCACTATGGCGAGGGCTTCTGGGCCCAGCACTGGCTGGCATTCAAGCGCATCGGCGCGCGTCTGGTGGCAAAGCGCCGTGGCCCGGCAGATAAAGATGCGCCCGCTGTCTGACAACGGTTGCGTTGGGAGGCTGTCTGGTGGTTTGGCCGGCAGCACTCCCCGGTTTTTCTCCATGGCATTTGCTGGTTTCTTCCTGCTGCTTTCTGCACGTCCTGCGCGTTCTGCTTTGACTCCCTCCTTTTTCTGGTACCCGCTCGCATGAATGATCTGTTGCGCTCATTTGGCCGTGCGCTTTCCAGCGTGCTTCATCCGCGCATGCTCTGGCTGACCTTGCTGCCGTTCGCGCTGGCCGCGATCGTCTGGGGCGGGGTGTTCTGGCTTTCGTGGCAGATGCTGACGGGTGTTGCCCGTGTCTGGCTCGATGGCTGGTCGTTCACGACGGCGTTGTACCACCTGTTCGACTGGTTCGGCTTTAGCTCGCTGCGCTCGGTGATGGCACCGTTTCTGGTGATGGTGCTGGCGATTCCGCTGATCGTCGTGACGGTGTTGCTGCTGATCGCCACGGTGTCGATGCCTGGTGTGGTGCGTTATCTGTCGGTGCGGCGCTTCTCCGGGCTGGAGATGCGGCGTGGCGGCACCTGGTATGGCGGCCTCGCGTATGCGCTATGGACCACGCTGGTTTGTGTCGTGCTGCTGGTGTTGACGCTGCCGTTATGGCTGGTGCCGCCGTTTTTTGCATTGATCCCGCCGCTGCTCTGGGGCTGGCTGACTTATCGCGTGATGACGTATGACGCACTCGCGCTGCACGCCAGCCGCGAGGAGCGGCTGGCGCTCGTGCAGCGTTACCGCTGGCCGTTGTTGCTGATCGGTATTGTCAGCGGGTTGCTGGGTACGCTGCCGTCATTGCTGTGGATCTCATCTATCTGGTTTATCGCGCTGTTTCCTTTGATTACGCTGGCGATGATGTGGGTGTACGCGTTGATTCTGGTTTTTTCGGCGCTCTGGTTTGGTGAATATTGCTTGCGCGCATTGCAGCGGATGCGCGGCCAGAACCCGGACTGGCTGGATCCGCCCCTGCAGCAACCGCCGCAGTTGCCGCAGTTGCCGTCCTGAGCGGTGTTGTTGACGCAGTAATGAATGGTTTTATCCGTGTGTTTTCCAGATCCAGAAAGAGGCAGCCATGGCAGTCGGGGTGATCATCATTGGCGATGAGATTTTGTCGGGCAGGCGGGCTGACAAACATTTGCCGAAAGTTATCGAATTGCTGAAGGCGCGCGGACTGGCGCTTGAGTGGGCCGAATATATCGGTGACGATCCGGTGCGTATTACCGCGACATTGCAGCGCACGTTTGCCTCGGGCGATATCGTGTTTTCAACCGGTGGCATTGGTGCGACGCCGGACGATCAAACCCGGCAATGCGCGGCTGCGGCGCTAGGTGTGCCGCTTGAACTTCATCCAGAGGCCGCCGTGCTGATTCGGCAGAGGATCAGCGAGATGCATCCGGCCTCTGCGGCCGAGCCCGTGGATTTCACCTCGATCGAAAACCTGCATCGGCTGAATATGGGTGTCTTTCCGCGAGGCGCGTCGATTATTCCGAATGGCTATAACAAGATTCCGGGGTTCTCGGTGGCGGGGCATCACTTTGTGCCGGGATTTCCAGTGATGGCCTGGCCGATGATCGAATGGGTGCTGGATACGCATTACGCGCATTTGCATCACGCCACGCCGCATGCCGAAAAATCGCTGCTGGTGTTCGAGCTGCCTGAATCGACACTGACGCCGTTAATGGAACAAATCGAGCGTGATTTTGCCGGGGTGCGGGTGTTTAGTCTGCCGAGCGTGGGGGATGCGCAGCGCGGTGAGATTTACGCGCGGCGGCATATTGATCTTGGCGTGAAAGGCGAGCCGGAAGCCGTCGCGGCTGCTTTTGTCAAATTACGCGAGGGTGTGCATGCGCTGGGCGGCGATATCGTCGAGCCGGAGCACCCGGGCAAGCCGTGATGCGCTTGAGAGCGGATTGATCTGCGGTGCGGTTGTTAATGGTTGGGTGCTGATGGTGTCAGCGCTAAAGGCGGTACCGCCGCAGGTTAACGTGTGGCAGCTATTGCCACGGTGACTGGTGGCGGCAACGAGCAAGGACAACCGGCAACCGGCAACCGCATCAAGCACCAATCCAGGGCAAACCACGAAAACACCATCCAGACACCGTCTTGCGATGGCCCTGGCTGTCTTTGTCTCCCTCAAACCCTTCCAGCAGGTCGAATGCGCGGCTGAACCCGGCTGCGCTGGCTGCCGTGGCCGCCAGTTTGGAGCGCGCCGCACTGCGGCAGAGAAACAGCAGCGGCGCATCCAGTGGAACGGCCGCGCGCAACTGCTCAATAAATTCTGCGTTGAGGACCCCGCCCGGATAGCGGAGCCATTCGAGATGGAGATATTGCCCGTCGTCTGTGACTGGCCGGCCGACCCAGTCCAGTTCTGCCCGGGTGCGGACATCAATCAGGCGGGCGTGGCGTTCCAGTTGCATGAATTCGAAGGCTTCAGCAGGTGACATCGCCCCCGCGTAGGGCAACGGGTTCCCGGTGCGCCGCTGGCTGGCCTGGGTGTAAAGCTGTTCAAGCGTACTCATGGCGATCTTTGTCCTGTTTGGCAAACGGGCATTCTAGCGCTGTCCCGGCACGGGGCTGGCGCGGGTGGCAGCGGTGCTGAGCGGCAATGTCAGAGATTGCCGGGCCACGCCACAAGCGTCGAGTTCGAGGGGAATTTGATGGCTCACGGTGCGTTGCACACGCTGAATGCGCTATATCGGTGCAAAATGCTGGCCACGCACCAAAATCACTCGCGCGCGCCAATGAGGTAGGCATGCTGCTTGCCACTGGTGCGGCGTGCGAGTGGCTCGAAAGGGTGCGTCAAGCCTGCCAGGTTGCGGTTGCAACACAAGGGTTCCGGGGGAAATCAGGGCTGCCGGGCGCTGACGCCACGTCTTGATGCAGCAGGCTGATGCGGACATGGCACAGATGATGCTTAAGAGCCTTCCCATTAACCGGTTCATAGCGGTTTATAGCGGTTCATCGTTTCGGGCTGCGTGTCGCAGTCTGGGCGGCATATTGAAACAGTGTTACTCGCTTCAAGCGGCGGCAGATTCCGCCGAATTCGTTAATCAGGAGATAGGTTATGAGTAAATCCGTGGCTGACGTCATGCAGATCGTCAAAGACGAAGACGTCAAGTTTGTCGATTTTCGTTTCACCGATACACGAGGCAAAGAGCAACACGTTTCGGTGCCGGTCTCGGCATTCGATGACGATAAATTCGAAAGCGGCCATGCCTTTGATGGTTCGTCGATTGCGGGCTGGAAGGGCATTGAGGCATCGGACATGTTGCTCGTACCAGACCCGGATACCGCCTTTCTCGACCCGTTTTACGAAGAATCAACCCTGGTGCTGACCTGTGACGTGGTTGAGCCAGCCGACGGTAAAGGCTATGAGCGCGATCCGCGCTCGCTTGCCAAGCGCGCTGAGGCTTACCTGAAAAGCACCGGCCTTGGCGACACCGCGTACTTTGGCCCGGAACCTGAATTTTTCATTTTTGATTCGGTGCAGTGGAATACCGATATGTCCGGCTGCTTCGTCAAGATTGGTTCAGAAGAAGCGCCGTGGTCGTCAGGCAAAGAATTCGAAGGCGGCAATACGGGCCATCGTCCAGGGGCGAAGGGCGGTTATTTTCCGGTTGCGCCAGTCGATTCGTTTCAGGACATCCGCTCGGAAATGTGTCTGTTGCTGGAGCAGATCGGCATTCCGGTCGAAGTGCACCACCACGAAGTGGCAGGCCAGGGGCAGAACGAAATCGGCACCCGCTTTTCGACACTGGTTCAGCGCGCTGACTGGACCCAGCAAATGAAGTACATCATCCATAACGTCGCGCACACCTACGGCAAGACGGCGACGTTTATGCCGAAGCCGATCGTCGGTGATAACGGCTCGGGCATGCACGTGCACCAGTCGATCTGGAAAGATGGCCAGAACCTGTTCGCGGGCAATGGCTATGCAGGCTTGTCGGAGTTCGCGCTGTTTTACATCGGCGGCATCATCAAGCACGCCCATGCGCTGAACGCGATCACCAACCCGACCACCAACTCGTACAAGCGTCTGGTGCCGCACTATGAAGCACCGGTCAAGCTGGCGTATTCGGCGCGCAACCGTTCGGCCTCGATCCGCATTCCACACGTGTCGAACCCGAAAGGCCGCCGCATCGAAACCCGCTTCCCGGACCCGATGGCTAACCCGTACCTGTGCTTCTCCGCGCTGATGATGGCGGGCCTGGATGGCGTGCAGAACAAGATTCATCCGGGCGAAGCAGCCGATAAAAACCTGTACGACTTGCCACCGGAAGAAGATGCGCGCATCCCTACCGTCTGCGCTGGGCTCGATCAGGCGCTGGACGCGCTCGATAAAGACCGTGAATTCCTGACTCGCGGTGGGGTGTTCACTGATTCGATGCTGGACGCGTATCTCGAACTGAAGGCGGGCGAGCTGCAACGTTTCCGCATGACGACGCACCCGATCGAGTTCGAAATGTATTACTCGCTGTAAGTCGTACCGGTGCGGGTGCTTCGCACGGCCAACGGCGAAGCACCCGCAACGCGTCTGCTGGGAGGGCAAAGGGACGGCGGTGCCGTCCCTTTGCCGTTGTACTGGCGGCGACAGGCCTTACGCCCAGGTGGCCGCGCGGGTTTGGCACAAGTTAGCCAGCCGCTCAGTTGGGCTAACCAATCAAATAACCCGTCAACCGATGGATCAGACCCGATGCGCAAGATGGCTCTGAAGAATCTGGGCCCAGTCCGGCATGCGCAGGCTGAGCCACTCTCCGAGGCACAGCCGCTGCTCGATTCTGGTTTGCTGCCAGGTTTCGATGCGTTTCCTGCCGTGGTGCTGGTGCTGGAGAAATCTTCGCTGCGCGTGGCGTTTGCCAATCCGCTGGCCGAATCCATGCTGGAGCTATCGCGCAGGCAACTGGCGCAAATGGCGTGGCACGACATCTTCACCAATGCCGACGAACTGACACAGACGATTGCCGCGATTGCGGAGCATCGTTTCCAGGCGACTCACCTCGATGCCGTGCTCGAACGCCCTGGCCACGAGCCACTGCCGGTTCATGCGGTGATCGGCTTTCTGGAAAGCGCGCCAGATTATGTGCTGCTCGAACTGTTCGAAAACGAACGGCATCTGCGTACCGATCGTGAAGAGCGAATTCACGATCTGAGTGCGGTCAACAAGCAACTGATCCGCAACTTGGCGCACGAAATCAAAAACCCGCTGGGCGGGATTCGCGGTGCTGCGCAACTGCTTGAGTTCGAACTGGATGCGCGCGAGCGCGGGGCCTTGCGCGAGTACACCCAGGTAGTGATCAAAGAGGCCGACCGTCTGCAGACCCTGGTGGACCGTTTGCTGGAGCCGCACCGTCATCCACATATCGTCGGTGACGTAAATATTCATGAGGTTTGCGAGCGCGTGCGCGCGGTGATTCTCGCGGAGTTTCCACAAGGCCTGACGATTGGGCGCGATTACGACGTGAGCGTGCCCGACTTGCGCGGCGACAAAGAACAACTGATCCAGGCGCTGCTCAATATCGTGCGCAATGCTGCCCAGGCCCTGCGCGAGCAGATTGCCCAGGGCACGGCCCGCATCGAGCTGCGCACGCGCGTGGCGCGTAAGGTCACGATTGCCAAACGGCTTAGCAAGCTGGCACTGGATTTGCGTGTGATTGATAACGGCCCTGGCATCGCGGATGACATTCGCGACCGGATTTTTTATCCGCTGGTTTCTGGGCGCGAGGATGGCAGTGGTCTCGGGCTCACGCTGGCACAAACCTTCGTGCAGCAGCACGACGGCTTGATCGAAGTCGAGAGCCGCCCTGGGCACACCGAGTTTCAGATTCTGTTGCCGTTCGCGGCTTGACACCCGCTGGCCTTTAATCTTTCTGACCGACCTATATGAAGCCGATCTGGATCGTAGATGACGATGAATCTATCCGCTGGGTGCTCGAAAAAGCACTGGCCCGTGACAACCTGCCGACGCGTAGTTTCGCCAATGTGCGCGATGCGTGCTCCGCGCTAGAGCACGACAGCCCACAGGTGCTGGTTTCCGATATCCGCATGCCAGGGGGCTCGGGGCTGGATCTGCTGCAGGTCGTGCGCGACAGGTTGCCGGGGCTGCCGGTGATCATCATGACCGCGTTTTCTGATCTGGATAGTGCGGTGTCGGCGTTTCAGGGCGGCGCGTTTGAATATCTGGCCAAGCCGTTCGATGTTGACCGCGCGGTGGAACTGATTCGCCGCGCGGTGGATGAAAGCATGCTCCACGTGCCAACGGTGGATGAGCGGAGCGCCGACACCCCCGAAATGCTTGGCCAGGCGAGCGCGATGCAGGACATGTTTCGCGCGATTGGCCGCTTGTCGCATTCGGTGGCGACCGTGCTGGTGACGGGCGAATCGGGCACCGGCAAGGAGCTGGTGGCGCGGGCGCTGCACCGTCATAGCCCACGGGCAGGCGGGCCGTTTATCGCATTGAATACCGCGGCGATTCCGCAAGATCTTCTGGAGTCCGAGTTGTTTGGCCACGAGCGCGGCGCATTTACCGGCGCCCAGGCACAGCGCATCGGGCGTTTCGAGCAGGCTGAAAATGGCACGCTTTTTCTCGACGAAATTGGTGACATGCCCTTTGATCTGCAAACACGTTTGCTACGGGTGCTGTCGGATGGCCAGTTTTATCGCGTTGGGGGGCATCAGCCGGTGCGCGCGAATGTGCGGGTGATCGCCGCGACGCATCAGAACCTGGACGCCCGTGTGCGCCAGGGCAAGTTCCGCGAAGACCTGTTTCACCGGCTCAACGTGATTCGGCTGCGTTTGCCTGCGCTGCGTGAGCGCAGCGAGGATATTCCGCTGCTGACCCGGCACTTCCTGCAAAAGAGCGCGCGTGAGCTTGGCGTTGAACCCAAACGGGTGTCGGATGCGACGCTGGCACATCTGGCCTCGCTGCCGTTTCCGGGCAACGTGCGCCAATTGGAGAACCTGGCGAACTGGCTGACCGTGATGGCACCCGCGCAGACGGTCGAGATCAAAGATTTGCCCCCCGATTTGCTGCCTGGACACCGGAGCGTGTTCGAGATGAATGCGGCCCAGACGCTGGAAGCCGGGCGCAATTTGCATATCAAGGAGGGCGCTGATGCACCGCCGCTGGCACCGGGCGGGCACACCGCACCGTCGTCCCCCGGGGTGACGGTGCCAGGCGCAGGCTGGGAGAGCGGCTTGCGCAGCGAAGTCGCGCGGTTGCTAAGAGAGAACAGTGCTGACGTGATGGCTGCGCTAGCGCAGCGTTTTGAGGCGGCGATTATCCGCGAAGCGCTTGAGTTCACGCGCGGCCGTAAGGTCGAAGCCGCTGAGCGGCTTGGCATTGGCCGCAATACGATTACGCGCAAAATCCAGGAGCTGGATCTGGAGCCGTAAGCGCCGGAGCCGGGCTCCGGCACCGGCCTCAGCTGTGCCGTTTAATCGAGTTGGGCGAAGACGGGCGCGTGATCGGACGGCTGTTCCCATTTGCGTGGCGTGCGGTCGACGTCGCAGGCGCTGCAAGCGGGAGCGAGCGCGGCCGACAGCAGGATGTGATCAATGCGCAAGCCAGCGTTACGGCGGAACGCGAGCATCCGGTAATCCCACCACGTGAAGGTTTTTTCCGGGCGTTCGAACTGACGAAATGCATCAACCAGCCCAAGCGTGGTGAGCCGCACAAACTCGGCGCGCTCTTCGGGCGAGACCAGATTCTGGCCTTCCCATGCCTTTGGATCGTGAACGTCGCGGTCTTCCGGAGCAATGTTGTAGTCACCTAGCAGAGCCAGTTTGGGATGCTGCTGCAGCTCGGCCGCGATCCAGTCATGCAGCGCCGCCAGCCAGCGCAGCTTGTAGTCGAACTTGTCGCTGCCGGGTGCCTGGCCGTTTGGAAAATAAGCGGAGATGATCCGCACACCTTCAACCGTGGCCGCGATGACGCGCTGCTGCGGATCATCAAAGCCGGGAATATTGCGCACCACGGTGGCGTCATCGACGCTCAGACCTTCGCGCACCAGGATGCCAACCCCGTTATAGGTTTTTTGGCCGGCAAACCAGCTTCGATAACCCTTTGCCTCAAGTTCGGCGCGCGGGAATTTATCGTCTGTCAGTTTGAGTTCTTGTAGACACAGCACGTCGGTCTGACTGAGTTCCAGCCAGTCGATCACATGTTGCAGGCGGACTTTCAGGGAGTTGACGTTCCAGGTGGCGATTTTCACGGGACATTCCGAGGCTTGATGGAGTTGGGTTAGGGCGGATTGAGGCGGGAGAGGGTAGCGATTCGCAGCGCTTGCCGATTTTGCATGAAGCCGAAGTGTGCCAGAACCCACTATCAGATAGCCGGATGCGCGTGAAGCGGGCTAGGGGCCACTGCGATTGTTCTGCGGCAGTGGAACCATTGGTATTTGCGCGTTACTTAGGTGTTGATAGTTTTGTTTGGGTTTTTATCACATAGACGATACGCGCGAATTTTTGAAAAATGGCTGAATTATGGGAAATGGCAATTGTCTTAAGTTAAATGTATTCAAAAAACCTGGAGTGCCTGCTGATCAGCAGGCATTCCAGGTGGGATTTTTTAAAGTGCATGGCGAGCTTAGGAACGTCAAGCAGGTTTTTTCTAAAGTTGATTGGCGTGCCACTTTGCTTGTGGCGTTTGTCGGCGGGGTGTTTTTGTTTGGCGAGCGGATATGCGAGCAGCACAAACGCGCTTGTGACTCTGATGCCTGCCTGACGTTTGTCGATGAGGCGC
Source organism: Paraburkholderia bonniea (assembly GCF_009455625.1). NCBI lineage: Bacteria > Pseudomonadati > Pseudomonadota > Betaproteobacteria > Burkholderiales > Burkholderiaceae > Paraburkholderia > Paraburkholderia bonniea. The sequence goes on from NZ_QPEQ01000001.1 coordinate 1,294,855, forward strand.
GCGCAAATTACCGGGTGGCTGCTATCGGGATTTTGGTTTTGGGTTTGGCAGTTTGGAGGGAGCTCTATTCAGTCAAGTCTGAAAATTATGATGTGATAAGGATTCAACCTGATTCGCTTGAAGATTTTATGGCGGAATGTGATAAAAAACAAAAACGTGATGAGTCTCATATAAATAAAAAAGATGCGAATATTTCTTTAAATAAAAGTCAGGCGCAAGCGCCGCGGCGTAAGGCTCGGTCACTTCCGCTTGCAACCTGAAAATATATCTCCTGAGCCGATCAGGCGCAGCGTATAGTGGCGCGACACTCATCTGATTATTCTGGGAGAAACACCATGGCTGATTTATATCCTGCGTTTTATAAGGATTTCGAAGTGCACCCGTTGGTGTTCTCCCGCAAATTTGACAAGTTCGATGGTCACAAACGGCAGGCGGAAGGTTACGACATCGCAGTGCGCATCTGCCGTCCTGGCGCGATCAGCGGCTCGAAAGCGAGCCGCGTGTTCCGCCAGACTCTGGCGCTGACGATTGCAGATTTTGGCGTGGCCAAGCGCAGCGCGAGCCAGTACGGCGCGGACATTATTGATGGCAAGATCGACGGCGCTTCGGTCGCGGATCTGTGACATGAAAAATAGTTTCCGGCTTTGTTTGACGGCAGGAGCATCGGGCCGTACAATCCGGTCTCTCTGACGCGGGGTGGAGCAGTCTGGCAGCTCGTCGGGCTCATAACCCGAAGGTCACAGGTTCAAATCCTGTCCCCGCAACCAATACCAGCAAGGCTTTCCGCGATTTACGCCCTTTCCGGAAGATTCGTTTTTTTGGAATTTGGGCAACCGGTAGGCAAAAACCGCCAAAAATCCGCAGATTTCCGTCGCACCATCAAACCCGCCCCGAGCGGGTTTTTTGTTTTCCGGCGCTCTGGCGGCTTTCGTGACGCCTGCCCTTGCGAGCATATCAACCGGCCTGCGCGGACGTCCCGTGGCCGTTCTGGTGGCCCCGCTGGCAGTTTTCGCCGCTCTGCCTGGCTGTCCTGATGGTTCGCTTCGTGATACGCGTCATCGAGTCCGAGCGAGCCGTCGATGACCGATACTGGAATTCCTTGTTGGACGCGCCTTCCTTCGAGACTCCCGTTGATTCAACGGAAGTTCGACGTTCGCCCTTTACTGTTCAGGTAACGGACCGCGAGCAGCACTGCGTAAAACGATCAGATTTCACCGTCACGCAAGGAAAGCCGGTGCGCAATCTCTTTCGTTCGCACGATCTCGGCGTCAATGCCGACGAAGAAATCATAATTGATCTCGGCGAGACCTTTGATTGCAGACAGCCGGGATGATTCTGCTTCAAGAAACTGCACATAACGGTTGAGCTTCTCTGCAACTTCTTTGGCTGTGATCGGTTTCATGAACGCCCCAGGTGTGAATTTTCTCGATGAGGTCGCGTCATAGAACATCGGCTCTCGACAGAGGTTCAAGGTTTGCGTCCGCAATGAATGCGTCCTGCACCTCAGGCCGACGAAGGCGGCGTGCTGTCCGCTTCGGCCTTTTCGAAAACTTCGCTCATCCGTGCCTTCAGGTCGTCACCGATCGGCACTTCGAACGTCTGTCCGAGTGAGGTGTAAACCTGCAGGCGGAACGTGTCGACCATCTGCCGCCAGTCCTGCGGTTCAAGTCGGGGAAGATTGTCGAGCCACGGTGAGATAGGCGTGTACCAGCTGGCCTGCTCGCCGTCGCTGAGCGTGACGGGCAGCGGGGAAGACATACCATCCCTCGAGTCGGTCTTCTGGTACAGGTGCTGGGGCTTTCCTTTCGGCCGGTCTTGGTAGACCCATCCGACACTGAGGACCCGGGCGCCACGCTGCCCGGTATTGGTCGCCGTAATACCCACGTAGCGTGGCCACTGGGCGGGTCCTCCGGGCCCTCCCGTGACCACCACGATCATCGCCGTAACCTTGAGCCGGACACGTTCGGGGCGAAGGGCAAGCCACAGGGAAACGATCACCGCGCCGACCGTGCCGAACGCTGCGATCCAGTTCGCGAACGAATTGATGAAGTCCCAATGTTCCTTGTCGAGCCCGAGGAAGGTAATGGCCATGCTGAAGGTGTCGAGTGAGAAACACGCAGCATTATGAGGCAGGAAGAAAAAGGCCCCGCCGAAGCGGGGCGAACATCAAGGACATGCGCGGCTTCCTTGCAGCCCGCCGCGGGGCTTTCGCAACCTTGGAACGGCCCGCAAAGGCATCCCCCGGCGCAAGACTTCAATCGTTCACGGCACGACCGCGGGCGTGAGCGGCCCGGTCAACACCAGCGTCGGGGTCTGCTGTTTCGATGAAAAATTTTAATTTGTCATCTCGCTGGGGCTGCACTTACCCGCCTTTTTCATCGCAACAGGCATGTCTGCGCCTTTTTCATCAATGTCGCGAACAGAAATCCAGCATTGTTTATTGCCATGTTCCATAAAAATGTCGTAATTCCGCCCAGGTTTTGGAGTAAAAGTCATTCTTGGCGGAGTGCAATATATATAAGTATTCCCAGCTGAACCCACTGACGATATTAAAACTGTCAGCGGCTTATCTGCTGCCACCACATATTCTTTAATAAAATCTTTAAAAATCAATCCGTCCGTCCGCATCCAGGGCCGAGGACTTAATGGCATTCCTATCGTAAGACTTGTGGACGAGTATTTAATCGCCGAGAAATAACCATCATTTACGATAATTTTCTCGCTATCTTTTCCGGGAAACGGCGTGTAGCAATCCTTTCCAGGAGTAAAAGTCGCTTGTTGCTGTCCATTAGCGGCAAGAATTCGGATTCTTGCCGCTATGGCTGGATCATAAGTAGGCGAGGCTGTTTCCACATAATGTTTTGGCTGCGGTAGAAATGTGCAACCGCTCATGCAAATCGCGGTAATGAATGCGGCGCCCAGTAATTTCTTTAAAAACATTCTATTTCTCCTTTTTCTTTGTTTCATAACTCTTGCACGCCTTCTTGTAACTGTTATCGAAAGGCTTGATTTTTAGCATGTGCGCCTGGGATGCATAGTCGCCAGTCGTAGCAATGACAATGCCCGCAATAAATGCCAATTTTGCAGCAATCGAATTTAGTCCAATGTGCACTGATTCAGTAACTAAAATAATCCCTAATATTACAAAGGGAATTCGAAGCTATTTTTTTTAAATTTCCATCTTCAATCAGTTGTTTTTCCTGTTCAGGTGATCTTGACGTTGATCGGACGCGGCTGAATTTTTCCAGAGTTCAAGTCCTTCATTGATAACCGGACCATAAAAAGGAAACCGATCCATGACTGGCTTCGATGCCATGCCGGTCGCAAAACCAACAGTAAATTGACCAGGATTTGGCCGCAATATTTGCTCAATTGCGCTCGCAGCTGCCCGACCAAACACCACTTGTAGCCCACCTATTGGCGTTGTTTATAGTTGGCCGGAGAGAGGAGTTAATCCACGATTCAGCGGCCTTACCGGTTGTGTAACCGACCGTAATACCTGACCTATGATGCTGTCATTTCTGCCATACACCACATTATTGATCGCCGTGCCAGTCGCACCATCTCACAAAGGCAAATGAACGGTACCTGAAGTGCCCGCCACGTTTGCCGTAGCGCCGTAACAGCCAGTCCCGGCTTGCTGCGTTTGCTGAACAGTGGCCTGGGTGCCTGCTTTAACCACAGCGCGCCCCACTCTCAGACGGCTGAACAAAAGTCGTTTATTGCCTTGTTTCATCTGGTCTCATTCGGTTTACTAATTTTTAATGAGCGGCAATTTAGCGCCAAATGAACTGGAGGATTTGGGTTAACACGCTTTTTTAAGCGAAATACAACGCTTTTAGACAAATCGGATTGCGCTTATCGAGCATTTTATGAATCTGCGCTAGAGCAGGAAAAGAGCGAGGTACGAAGAAGGGAAATACCCCGATTCAGCTACACCTTGAACAAACCACTGTATTTTTGTACAGTACCGACATCGTGCCGTCCCCTGAACGTATTCCCCCTTCGTCCGCTATTACTTCGTCGCCATCGCGCAAGATCATTCATTGCGATTGCGACTGTTTTTATGCATCCGTTGAAATGCGTGATGACCCGTCATTGCGGGGCCGTCCGCTTGCCGTGGGTGGTCAGCCTGACCAGCGTGGTGTGATTGCCACCTGTAATTACGAAGCACGGCGTTTTGGCGTGCATTCGGCGATGTCATCGGCGCTCGCGTTGCGCAAATGCCCGGGGCTGCTGATCCTGCCCCCGGCAATGGAAAAATACCGCGCCGCGTCGCGCCAGATCATGGCGATTTATCACGACTACACCGCTGAAGTTGAGCCGCTGTCGCTCGATGAGGCCTATCTTGATGTCACGCACACGGATCGCTGCCGGGGCAGTGCGACGCTGATGGCCGCCGAAATCCGTGAGCGGGTGCGTGCCATCGTCGGCGTGACGGTCTCTGCCGGGGTCGCGTCGAACAAGTTCGTCGCCAAGATTGCCTCCGACTGGAACAAGCCCGATGGCCTGCACGTCGTGCGGCCGCATGAAATCGATGCGTTCGTGGCGGCTTTGCCAGTGCGCAAGATTTTCGGCGTGGGCAAGGTCACGGCGGCAAAGCTCGAAAAACTGGGCGTTACCACCTGCGCGCAGTTGCGCGAATGGCCACTGGTCGCTCTACATCATCAGTTCGGCACATTTGGCACGCGCTTGTATGAGCTGTCGCGCGGTATCGACGAGCGTCCTGTGCAGGCTGACCGGGAGCGCAAATCCGTCAGCGTCGAAACCACCTATGTGACCGATTTACGTACGTTCGAAGCCTGCGCCGCGGAGCTCGTCCGTCTGAGTGCATTGCTGGATGGACGGATTGCCCGTGCTGAGGCGGCCTCTGCGGTACGCAAGTTGTTCGTCAAGATTCGCTTCGCGGATTTTCAGCGAACGACGGTCGAATGCGTAGGTGACGCGACTCATCTGCCAACCTTGCTGGCGCTGCTGGAAAAAGGTTTCGCGCGGCGTCAGCAGCCGGTGCGGTTATTGGGCGTTGGGGTGCGGCTGGAGGAGGATGGCCTGGCACCAGACGGGCAGTTTGGCTTGTTTGATGCGCCACCAGCTGAGCAGGCTGAACGCGCTTCCGGCGCTGTATGAAATGCCGCTGCGGGTACTAGCTGATTCGCGTGCATGGGGCGCGCGGTGATAAGCCATAAAAAAAACGGTGCCCTGCTTTGAGCGCAGGGCACCGCTTCAGACACTTCACTTCTGCTCATCCGGCCATTGGCGAGTACCGCTGAGCGAGCCAGAGCGGCGTGGGCCAGCTTCAGGCGCTCATGCCGTTGTGCCGCAGCAGGGCATCGACATTAGGCTCGCGGCCCCGGAATGCCTTGAACGATTCCATCGCGGGGCGGCTGCCGCCCACTTCAAGAATCTCCTGGCGGTAACGCGTGCCGGTTGCGCTATCGAGCACGCTGCCGTTGCCTGCCTGCGCGGCTTCTTCAAATGCCGCGTAAGCATCGGCGGACAGCACCTCAGCCCATTTGTAGCTGTAGTACCCAGCGGCATAACCACCGGCAAAGATATGGCTGAAGGTATTGAGCCAGCGTGAAAATTCCGCCTGTGGAATCACGTGATATTGCTGGTTGATTTCACGCGCGAGCTCAAGCGCGCTGGCCGGGCCTGCTGGATCGAAATCGACGTGCAGACGCATATCGGTCATCGAAAACACGATTTGCCGCAACGTCCCCAGCCCGCTCTGAAAATTCTTCGCGGCCAGCATCTTGTCGAACAGCGCGCGTGGCAGCGGTGCCGCGGTCTCGACATGTGACGTCATATCGCTGAGGACATCCCATTCCCAGCAAAAATTCTCCATGAATTGCGACGGCAGTTCGACCGCATCCCACTCCACGCCATTGATGCCAGAAACGCCTGATTCGTCGACGCGCGTCAGCATGTGATGCAGCCCATGGCCAAACTCATGGAACAGCGTGATGACTTCGTCGTGCGTGAAGCAGGCGGGCTTGCCGCCCACCGGCGCGGAGAAGTTGCAGGTCAGGTAAGCCACCGGGGTTTGCACGCCCTGGGCGTGACGGCGGCGAGTGCGGGCGTCGTCCATCCAGGCACCGCCGCGTTTGCCTTCGCGGGCGTACAGGTCCAGATAGAACTGGGCAATCAGCGCGCCGTCCTGGCGTTCGACCCGGAAAAACCGCACATCCGGGTGCCATACGGTCGCGGTATCCGGGCGGATGCGCACATCGAACAGTGTCTCGGTGACTTTGAAGAGCCCTTTGAGCACAGCATCTTCAGGGAAGTACTGCTTCACCTCATTTTCAGAAAACGCATAGCGTTGCTGCCTCAGCCGTTCAGCGGCAAAGGTCATGTCCCACGGCTGCAAGTCGCTTAATCCCAGCTCGCTGGCGGCAAATTCGCGCAGTTCCCGCCAGTCCTGTTCGGCATGCGGGCGAGCGCGCACCGCGAGGTCATCGAGAAAACGCATGACCTCGGCGGGTGATTGCGCCATCTTGGACGCCAGCGAGACTTCAGCGAAATTCGCATACCCAAGCATTTTTGCTTCTTCGGCACGCAGCGCGAGCTGCTCGGCGATGTTGCCGGTGTTGTCCCATGCGGGCTGGCCGCCGCCATAGGTGACGCCTTGCTCTGAAGCGCGCGTGACGTAAGCGCGATAAAGCGTTTCGCGCATCGGCCGATGTTCGGCGTACTGCATGACGGGGAAATAGGACGGGAAGTGCAGCGTGAATTTCCAGCCGGTTTTGCCATCGCGCTCAGCTGCTTCGCGCGCGGCTGCGATCGCGTCTTCGGGCAGGCCTGCCAGTTCTGGCTCGTGCTGGACGAAATACGCGTAGGCGTTGGTCGCATCGAGCACGTGGTCGGAGTAGCTTTTTGCCAGCGTGGCCTGGCGCTCTTGCAGTTCAGCGAAACGTGGCTTTTGCTCCTCGGGCAGCTCGGCACCAGAGAGGCGGAAGTCGCGCACTGCGTTATCGAGGATTTTTTTGCGCTCGTGCGACAGCGTTTCGAACTCGATGCTGGCTTTTAGCGCCTTGTATTTCTCGTACAGCGCGAGGTTTTGCCCGACGCTCGACCAGAACTCGGTGACGCGGGGCAGGTTCTCGCCGTAGGTGGCGCGCAATTCGGGGGTGTCAGCGACGGCATTCAGATGACCGACGATGCCCCAGGCGCGGGCGAGCGGTTCTGTGGCGCGTTCGACGGGTTCCACCACATCGGCCCATGAAGCGGGGGTGGCGGGTGCGCTGGCGCGTTCGACTGCAGTTTGCGCGGCGGCCAGCAGGACATCGAGTGCGGGCGTGACGTGTTCCGGGCGAATTTCGCCAAAACGGGGCAGATCGGAGAAATCGAGCAGCGGATTCAGCGGATTGCCAGATGCCGGTTGGGAGATAGACATGGGAGCTTCCTGTGAGTCGCGGGTGAAGGGGCGCTCATGCGCGCTCGCGCGGTGAGGCCGGGTTATCCGATGATGGGGCCGTAAAGGCCGATTCCAACCGGCAAACTAGCAGAAGTTTGAAAGACGCGGCGTGAGGTGGGGTGAGGTGGTCGTGTAGGCGTGAGACAGGGCAGGTGGCTGCGTTGCTGGCTGCCGGAAGGGGCCTCAGAGGGGGCATAAGTGCCGGAGGTGAAGTACGGACCCGTCCTGTTCGGGCCACGCAGGTTGATTCTGGCTACTTACTGCCTGCTGCCTGCCGCCCGGGGAGCTTGGGCGCGGCAGGCGCTGGGGGTGAAGTTTCAGCAGAGGCAAGTGAAGCTGGGAGCGCTGGCTTGAGCGTTGGAGTCTTCAGGATCTCAGGGCCTCCCAAGCCTCCCTGGCACGTCAAGCTTGGGCAGCCGCACGCTCCGCTGCTTCCAGCGTGTTGACCAGCAGCATGGTGATGGTCATCGGGCCGACGCCGCCTGGCACCGGTGTGATGTAGCCCGCTACCTCGCTGACTCCGGCGAAATCGACGTCACCGCATAGCTTGCCCGCGTCGTCACGGTTCATGCCGACGTCGATCACGGTGGCACCGGGCTTCACCATGTCCGCGCGCAGGAGGTTGCGGATGCCGGTGGCGGCGACCACCACATCGGCCATCCGCGTATGCGCGGCCAGATTGCGGGTCTTGCTGTGACAGACGGTGACGGTTGCGCCCGCGTCGAGCAGCATCAGCGCCATCGGTTTGCCGACGATATTCGAGCGGCCGATGACCACTGCGTTTGCACCGGCCAGCGCGATGCCATGCGCCTCAAACATTTTCATCACGCCATATGGCGTACAGGGGCGAAAGAGCGGCTTGCCAGTCATCAGCGCACCGGCGTTGGCGACGTGAAAGCCATCGACATCTTTCTCGGCGGCAATCGCTTCGATCACCTGATGGCTGTCGATATGCGGCGGCAGCGGCAGTTGCACGAGGATGCCGTGAATCGCTGGGTCACGGTTCAGCGCATCAATCCGGGCCAGCAGTTCGGCTTGTGTCAGCGTCGCCGGATAACGGTCGCACGACGAGCGCAGGCCATTGTCCTCGCAGGCCTTGATCTTGTTGCGGACATAGACCTCGCTCGCCGGGTTGTCACCAACCAGCACGACGGCCAGACCTGGCTGGTGCCCCTGGGCGGTGAGGAGGGCGGCACGGCGGGCAACATCGGTGCGCAGGGTTTTTGAGAGGGCGTTGCCGTCGATCAGTTTGGCTGTCATGGGTCGGTCGAGGAGTGGGCGTTCGGAGGCAGGGAGTCGCGGATGCGGTAGCGGCTGTAGAGGCGTTTTAAGGCGGACTGGAGGTGAAAGCCGTCGCATCTGGCACAGCACTGCGGGAGAAAGAATGCATCGCTGCAAGGGGCGGCATTATACCGGCACCGCTTGGACAGAAACAGAACGGAAAAACACGAACGCCACGCAGCGCCGGGGTTCGGGCGGGCGTGGCGCGTATCGCATCAGATACAGGTTGCGCGCCGTGTGCTTTGAGCGCGCAGGAGGGGCTTACGGCACCGGTGGCTTGCTGGACAGTGCCAGCCGCAGCAAGTCAGCGACGGTATTGACGTTGAGCTTTTCCATGATGTTGGCGCGATGCGCTTCGACGGTCTTGATGCTGATGCCCAGATCGTCAGCGATCTGCTTGTTCAGCCGTCCTGCGATGATCCGCTCCAGCACTTGATGCTCGCGCGCGGTGAGCTTGCTCAGACGCTCGGAGGTGGCGCGCTGTTGCTGGACGCTGCTGCTTTCGCTACGCGCGCGGTCCAGCATGCGCTCGACCAGCTTGCGCAACTCGGCTTCATCGAAGGGTTTTTCGATGAAATCCATCGCGCCTTTTTTCATTGTCGATACGGCCATTGGCACGTCGCCGTGGCCGGTGACGAAGATGATGGGCAGCAGCGCATCGTCGGCGATCAGACGCTCCTGCAGCTCAAGACCGCTCATCCCGGGCATCCGCACATCGAGGATCAGACACGCGATCTGGCCGGGATGCTGATGCGGCTGCCAGGCTTCGAGGAACTGCTCTGCGCCAGCAAAGCACTGAACCCGGTAACCATTTGCTTCGAGCAGCCAGCGCAGTGAATCGCGCACGGCCTCATCGTCATCGACAACAAAGACAGTTTCCTGTGTGATGGCCAGATTTGGACTGTTCATAGCTCTCTCGTAGCGGTTCGTGATGCTGGTGTCTGCGACCCGCTGTTACCGGGGCCGTCAGGTTCCCCAACAGGCAGGCTGCAATGGAATGTGGCGCCAGTGATGCGGCCGTCAGCGGCGATATTGTTGACGACCCACAGGCGACCCCGGTGCGATTCGATAATCGAACGGCAGATATTCAGCCCCATGCCCATACCGTCGGACTTGGTGCTGTAAAACGGTTCGAACAGGCGCTCGGCGGTGGTTTCATCCACGCCGGGCCCCTGATCGACAACACTGATGCAAACCAGCCCCTGATCCAGCCGCACGATGATCCGGATCACCGGGTCGTAGGCATTAGGGGCGGCGTCATACATGGCTTCGGCGGCGTTCTTGAGCAGATTCACCAGCACCTGCTCGATCAGCACCTGATCGACGTAAATCACTGGCAAGCGCGAGCGCAGCTCGGTGACGATCCGAATGCGCCGCTTGCGCACTTCAATTTCGGCGAGCCCCACCGCATCGGCGACGATATCCGCGACCCGGCAGGCTTGGCGTTTGGGCTCGCTGCGTTTCACGAACTCGCGGATGCGCTTGATGATCATCCCCGCGCGCACGGCCTGCTGAGCGGTTTTTTCGAGCACGGGCAGCAGATTGTCGGGCGTGGTGCGGCCAGAGCGCACCAGCGCGACGGCACCCGAGCAGTAGTTATTGATGGCCGCCAGCGGCTGGTTGAGTTCATGGGCCAGCGATGACGCCATTTCGCCCATGGTCATCAGGCGGCTGGTGAACTGCAGTTTTTCGTCCTGCTGCCGCGCGAGTTCCTGCGCTTCCTTGCGCGTGGTGATGTCGGTGGCGATCTGCATTTGCGCCAGATGGCCATCCACCCACTGAATGTACTGACGCCGTACTTCAAACCATTTCTGGATGCTCTGGACGTAAACCTCCTGGGCGTCCGCAGTGCTTTCGGTGAGCGCGGCGGCGGGCAGGCCGGCATAGGCATCCACCATGTCGATGGAGTCAGATGAGGCTTCGCCGCTGTCGAAGCTGTCACCGGCTAGTTCCAGATGGCCATCTGGGCGAATGCCAAACAGATGGCGGTAATAGCGGTTGGCGAACAGCAGTTCGGCTTCGTCGGCGGCGAGCACCGACACGGCGGCGTCCAGGCTTTCGAGCACGGTGGTGAAGCGCTCATGCGCGGCGGCGAGTTCTTCGCGGGCGCGTTTGGGTTCGGTGATGTCGGTCATGGACGACATCCAGCCGGTTTGCCGGCCCGAGCTGTCGATGAGCGGTGAGACATACAGGCGCGCGTGAAACAGCGAGCCATCCTTGCGCCGCACGCGTAATTCGAAGCCGGAGGAAGGTGCCTTGCCGCGCAAGGTCATTTCGTACTGACGCTGCATTTCGGGGTAAGCGTCGCGCGGCCAGTAGGGGAACGGGGCGAGCTTGCCGACCAGATCGGTTTCGTCCCAGCCGGTCATGCGGCAAAACGCGGGATTCACGTGCGAGATGCGGCCGTGCATGTCGAGCACCCGCATGCCGATCAGCACGGAGTTTTCCATGGCCCGGCGAAAAAATGCCTCGGCATACAGCGCCTGCTGCGCCTCAAAGCGCTGGCGCGTGTGCTTCCACAAGCTCCATAAGCTCCACAGCACAAAACACGACAGGCCAGCCACGAGCCAGACCAGCGTGTTGTTGGTGAAGTTGGTCATCTGCGGATACGCATAGACCCGGACCGATACGCCCTGGCCGGGCGGATCGAGCGGCAGATCGTAGGAGGCGTCGCGTGGCAGGCGGGGGCGCGTCGAGGTGGTGGCCAGTTCGCGGTTATTGACGTCGATGATCGAAATTTTGTACTTCGCTGACAACTCGGGCGGGATGTCGTGCTTCAGGATGCCTTCAATGGAAAACACCGCTGCAATCGAGCCCAGAAACTCCCGCTCACGGTAAACCGGGGTTTGCAGCGTGAGGTAGCCGTTGCCGAGATCGTCGTAAATCAAGGGGGAGTAAATCTGGCGGCGGGTGCTGCGCGCCTCGGTGAAGGCTGCCTTGACGGCTTCGTCCATTTGCACGTCGCTGGGGCGCGCAAGGCGCTGGCCGAACATCGGTAACGCGTTTGCGGGCCAGCGCGGCTGCTGCTCGCTGGTGTACCAGTTCATGTAGAGGATCTCGGGATGCCCCTGCATGATGTCGGCGGACGAACTCTGAAACGAATGGGGATCGGCGCGGCCCACAACCAGATCGCGGGCAAGAGACTGGATTTGCTCTTGCGAACTGGTCATCGACAGGCGGATTTGCTGCTGGGCCCAGGCGACGTTGCGATAGAGCGTGTCTTCCTGCTGCTGCCGCTCACGCCGGTTCAGGCTCCACAAAATCAGGCTCATGACGACCAGAAAAACCAGGATCGACAGCAGCGGCGTGAGGAGATAGGAATTGGACCACCATGGTCCATGGTGCCAGCGTGAGGGCGTCGAATCCGCCGACGAACCGGACGGGCGCGCCGAGCGAGTAAGAAGCCGTTCGGTCAACATGGCAGGCATTGTAGCTCAGCCGGTCTGGCGCAATTGGTGCAAAAGATGACGCGGCGCGAGCGATGCGGAATAAATAAAGAACAAATTTAATCGGGGAAATACGCCGAACTATTATGAGATTAGGCGCTAGATCAGGGTGCAATGCAGCATTTTTCCGCATTATGAGAAACCATCTCGTCATTCGAAAGTTTTGTTGCGTAGATCGTGAGCGGCTTATTACAATCGTCCGCAAGCTGCCGCGGCCTGGTCTGGTTCGCGTCGTCTGTTCAAAGAGCGTTCCTTATATTCAGGAGACGAGCATGTCCGCAGTACCCGATGAAGTCATGAAATATGTCGCCGCAGAAAACGACGACGATCCCCAGGAAACCGGTGAATGGCTTGAAGCGCTGGATGGCGTAATTTCCGCCGTCGGCCCTGACCGCGCCCACTATCTGATCGAAAAGCAGATCGAATTTGCCCGTGTTCACGGCGAGCATCTGCCTTTTTCCGCCAATACCCCCTATATCAATACGATTCCGCTCACCGCCCAGGCCAAAATCCCGGGCGATCAGGACATCGAACACCGCATCCGCTCATACACACGCTGGAACGCCATTGCGATGGTGCTGCGCGCGGGCAAGGAAACCAACGTGGGCGGCCATATCGCCTCGTTTGCCTCCGCTGCGACGCTCTATGACGTGGGCTTCAACCATTTCTGGCATGCGCCTTCCGAGGCTCATGGCGGCGATCTGATTTTCGTTCAGGGCCATTCATCGCCGGGTGTGTATTCACGGGCGTTTCTGCTTGGCCGCCTGTCGGCAGACCAGCTCGACAATTTCCGCCAGGAAGTCGGCGGTGAGGGTATTTCGTCGTATCCGCATCCATGGTTGATGCCTGATTTCTGGCAGTTCCCGACCGTTTCGATGGGCCTCGGGCCCATCATGGCGATCTATCAGGCGCGCTTCATGAAGTACATGCAGGCGCGCGGCATTGCCAAAACCGATGGCCGCAAGGTGTGGGCTTTTCTTGGTGACGGCGAGACGGATGAACCAGAATCGCTCGGCGCGATTGGCATGGCGGGCCGTGAGCGGCTCGACAATCTGGTGTTCGTCATCAACTGTAATTTGCAGCGGCTGGATGGCCCGGTACGGGGCAACGGCAAGATCATCCAGGAACTGGAAAGCGAGTTCCGCGGGGCGGGCTGGAACGTTATCAAGGTGGTCTGGGGCAGCCGCTGGGATGCGCTGTTCGCCCGCGATAAATCCGGCATGCTGATGCGCCGGATGATGGAAGTGGTGGACGGCGAGTATCAAACGTACAAGTCGGAGTCCGGCGCGTATGTGCGGGAACACTTCTTCAACACGCCAGAGCTGCGCGCACTGGTGGCCGACTGGTCCGATGAAGACATCTGGAACCTGAATCGCGGCGGCCATGATCCGCACAAGATTTACGCGGCATTCCAGCAGGCTTCGCAGGCGGTGAAGCAACCCACGGTGATTCTGGCCAAGACGATCAAGGGCTATGGCATGGGCGAAGCTGGCCAGGCCATGAACATCACCCATCAGCAAAAGAAAATGCAGGTGGACCAGCTGAAGAAATTCCGCGACCAGTTCCGCCTGCCAATCTCTGACGCCGATATCGTCGACGTGCCTTATCTGAAGTTCGAAGAAGGCTCCAAAGAACTCGAATACATGCGCGCGCGCCGCCAGGAGCTGGGCGGCTATCTGCCTGCCCGGCGGCAAAAGGCCGAGCCACTGCCGGTGCCCGAACTGGCCGCTTTCGAGCCTGTGCTGAAAGGCACTGGCGAAGGCCGTGAGATTTCGACCACGATGGCCTTCGTGCGCATTCTGAACATCTTGCTGAAAGACAAGGCGCTGGGTAAGCGCATTGTGCCGATCGTTCCGGACGAATCACGCACCTTCGGCATGGAAGGGCTGTTTCGCCAGATCGGTATCTGGAACCAGGATGGCCAGAAGTACGTGCCAGAAGATTCCGATCAGTTGATGTTCTACCGTGAATCGGAAACCGGCCAGATTCTGCAGGAAGGGATTAATGAAGCCGGTGGCATGTGCGACTGGATCGCCGCCGCCACGTCGTATTCGACGCACGGCGAGATCATGATCCCGTTCTACATTTTCTATTCGATGTTTGGCTTCCAGCGCATCGGCGATCTGGCCTGGGCGGCAGGCGACATGCGTTCGCGCGGCTTCTTGCTGGGTGGCACGGCTGGACGCACCACGCTCAACGGCGAAGGCTTGCAGCACGAAGATGGTCACTCGCTGCTGTGGGCCGCTTCGGTGCCGAACTGCATCAGCTACGACCCGACTTTCGGCTATGAACTGGCCGTCATCATGCAAGACGGGCTGCGCCGCATGGTGCAGGACCAGGAGGATGTGTACTACTACATCACGGTGATGAACGAAAACTACGAGCACCCGGCGATCCCGCAGGGCGACAGCGTAGCGGCCGACATCATCAAGGGCATGTACGCGTTCCGCAAGGCCGAGGCCGCAGCCAATGCGCCACGGGTTCAGTTGATGGGTGCCGGGACGATCTTTAACGAAGTGATTGCCGCCGCCACGTTGCTGCAGAACGATTGGGGTGTCGCGGCAGATCTCTGGAGCGTGCCGAGCTTTACTGAACTGGCACGGGAAGGCCACGAAGTGCAGCGCTGGAACCTGCTGCATCCGGCCGAAGCGCGCAAAGTGTCACACGTCGAAAAGCTGCTGACAGGCGCACCGGGCCCGGTGATTGCTTCTACCGATTACGTCCGCGCGCTGACCGAGCAAATCCGCGCCTTTGTGCCGCAACGCTTCGTCGTGCTGGGCACGGATGGTTACGGCCGCTCGGACACCCGCGAAAAACTGCGTCATTTCTTCGAAGTCGACCGTTACTGGGTGACGGTGGCTGCGCTGAATGCGCTGGCAGATGAGGGCACGATCGAACGCAAGGTCGTTGCCGAGGCGCTCAAGAAATACAACCTTGATCCCGCTAAACCTAACCCGATGACCGTTTAGGGCATCGCCCCGTGTGCCATGGCGCGCCGTTTCAGTTTGCTTTACTGAAAGCGGTGTGCATGGCCCAGGAGACACCAGCAATGAGTCAAGCAATCGAAGTCAAAGTGCCGGACATCGGCGATTACACGGACATTCCTGTAATCGAGGTGCTGGTCAAGGCGGGTGATGCCGTCGAGAAAGAGCAGTCGCTTGTCACGCTCGAATCTGACAAGGCGACTATGGATGTACCGAGCCCCGTTGCGGGCACGGTTAAGGAAGTGAAGGTCAAGGCGGGCGATAACGTGTCGGAAGGCACGCTGATCGTCGTGCTGGGCGGAGCGGCTGCCGTGAACGGCAACGGCGCTGACACTGCAGCCGCGAAGTCGCCGCCAGCCAGCGGCGCGGCTGCACAACCTGCGGCGGTAGCCCCGGCACCCGCTGCGGCACCTGCACCTGCAGCAGCCTCGGCTGCAAGCGGCGGCGTGCAGGAGATCAAAGTGCCTGACGTGGGCGATTACACGGATATTCCGGTGATCGAAATTCTGGTCAAGGTTGGCGACCAGATCGAGAAAGAGCAGGCGCTGCTCACGCTGGAAACCGACAAGGCGACGATGGACGTGCCGAGCCCGGCTGCGGGTCTCGTCAAGGAAATCAAGGTGAAGGTGGGCGATACGGTTTCGGAAGGCTCGGTAATCGTGCTGGTCGAAGCCGCTGGCGCAACACCGGCCGCTGCCGCTCCGGCCAAGCCAGCCGCTGCGAGTGCCGCGAGCGAAAAACCATCGGACGCACCGCAAGCCCCGGCACCCGCGCCAGCTGCACCATCAGCACTGGCCCAGGCACCGCTTATTCCAGCAGGTGAAGGCGGCACACGCCAGGCCAGTCATGCATCGCCTTCCGTGCGCAAATTCGCCCGCGAACTGGGCGTCGACGTAGCACGCGTGCAGGGCAGCGGTCCAAAAGGGCGGATTACCCAGGCGGATGTGACAGCGTTCATCAAGGGCGTGATGACGGGGCAGCGCGCGGCTCCTGCGGCTAGCGCACCGGCTGCAGGTGGTGGTGAGCTGAACCTGTTGCCGTGGCCCAAGATCGATTTCACGAAATTCGGCCCGATTGAGCCTAAAGCGCTGTCGCGCATCAAGAAAATTTCGGGTGCCAACCTGCACCGCAACTGGGTCATGATTCCGCACGTCACGAACAACGACGAGGCTGACATTACCGAGCTCGAAGCGTTGCGCGTGCAGTTGAACAAGGAAAACGAAAAAGCCGGTGTGAAGGTCACGATGCTGGCGTTCGTGATCAAGGCGGTGGTGTCTGCGCTGAAGAAATTCCCGACGTTCAACACCAGCCTTGATGGCGACAACCTCGTATACAAGCAGTACTACCACGTGGGTTTTGCTGCCGATACACCGAATGGCCTGGTTGTTCCGGTGATCCGTGATGCTGACAAAAAAGGCTTGCTCGAAGTAGCGAAAGAGATGACCGAGCTGTCGAAGGCCGCGCGCGATGGCAAGCTCAAGCCAGACCAGATGCAAGGCGGCTGCTTCTCGATTTCGTCGCTGGGCGGGATTGGCGGCACCAACTTCACACCAATCATTAACGCACCCGAAGTAGCGATTCTTGGCTTGTCGCGTGGCGCAATGAAGCCCGTCTGGGACGGCAAGCAGTTCATTCCCCGGCTGATGCTGCCGCTGTCGCTGTCCTATGACCACCGGGTAGTAGACGGGGCAGAGGCGGCGCGCTTCAATGCATACCTGGCTGCGGTTCTTGCCGATTTCCGGCGTGTAATTCTTTGATTGCTGTTTAGACCTTTGCTCGCTGGGGCGCGGACGTTTGCCAACTGGTCCGCGCCCCAGATTTGCTTGTCAACACGATCAACAAGAGAAGGGGACACTGATGAGTCTCGTCGAAGTAAAAGTACCCGACATTGGCGACTTTAAGGATGTCGATGTCATTGAAGTGAACATCAAGCCAGGTGACGTGATCGAAAACGAGCAGGCGCTAATGACGCTCGAATCAGACAAGGCATCTATTGAAGTACCCAGCGATACCGCAGGCACGGTTAAAGAAGTGCGTGTGAAGGCGGGTGAGAAGGTTTCCCAGGGGAGCGTGATCGCGCTAGTCGAAACCTCGGCTGGTGCGTCAGAAAAAGCGCCAGCAAAGGAAGCAAAGCCAGAAGCGGCGAAAGCCCCTGCGCAACCCGCTGCCGCTAGCGCGTCAGCTTCAGCTCCTGCTGCTGCCAGCAGTGCTCAAGCACCCGCTGCTGCAGCGCCGCAGGCGAGCAGTTTTTCCGGCAGTGCAGATCTCGAATGCGACATGCTGGTACTCGGCTCGGGGCCAGGTGGATATTCGGCGGCGTTCCGTTCGGCGGATCTCGGCATGAAAACCATTCTGGTCGAACGTTATGCTGCGCTCGGCGGTGTTTGTCTGAATGTGGGCTGCATTCCGTCCAAAGCGTTGCTGCACACCGCGCTGGTGATTGACGAAGCGGCGGCGCTGGCATCGCACGGCATTACGTTTGCCAAACCGCAGATTGATCTCGAGCGCTTGCGTGATTTCAAGTCCGGCGTGGTCAAGAAGCTCACCGGCGGGCTGGCCGGCATGGCGAAGGCGCGCAAGGTCGAAGTGCTGACTGGCGTCGGCGCTTTTGTTGATCCGCATCATCTTGAGGTGCAGACGGAAGCCGGCAAGAAGGTTGTCAAATTCCGCCAGGCGATCATTGCTGCGGGCTCGCAGGCGGTGAAGCTGCCATTTATTCCCGAAGACCCACGGGTGGTGGATTCCACTGGTGCGCTTGAGTTGCGGCAGATCCCCCAACGCATGCTGGTGATCGGCGGCGGCATTATCGGCCTTGAAATGGCCACGGTGTACGCGACCCTGGGTTCGCAGATCGATGTTGTTGAAATGCTCGACGGGCTCATGATGGGTGCCGACCGCGATCTCGTGAAAGTTTGGGAGAAGTACAACAGCAAGCGGTTTGCCAACGTGATGCTGAAAACCCGCACGACTCAGGCCGAGGCGAAAGACGACGGCATCTACGTTTCATTTGAAGGTGAGAAAGCGCCTGCGGAAGCGCAACGTTACGATCTCGTGCTGGTGGCGGTGGGGCGTAGCCCGAACGGCCGGAAGATTGGTGCGGAGCATGCCGGCGTGGCCGTGACCGACCGTGGCTTTATCGAAGTCGACAAGCAGATGCGCACTAACGTGCCGCATATTTTTGCGATTGGCGATATCGTTGGCCAGCCGATGCTGGCGCATAAGGCGGTGCACGAAGGTCACGTTGCAGCAGAGGCGGCGCATGGCGAGAAGGCTTACTTCGATGCATTGCAGATTCCATCGGTGGCCTATACCGATCCGGAAGTAGCGTGGGCTGGCAAGACGGAAGATCAGTGCAAGGCCGAGGGGCTTAAGTACGGCAAAGCGGTGTTCCCTTGGGCCGCGTCTGGCCGGGCCATTGCGAATGGCCGTGACGAGGGTTTTACGAAGCTGATCTTTGACGAAGAAACGCACCGGGTGATTGGCGGCGGCATTGTCGGCCTGAATGCGGGCGATCTGATTAGTGAAGTGTGCCTGGCGATTGAGATGGGCGCGGACGCGACTGATATCGGCAAGACCATCCATCCCCATCCAACACTGGGTGAATCAGTTGGAATGGCTGCCGAGCTGTATGAAGGTGTTTGCACCGATTTGCCGCCGCAAAAGAAGAAGTGAATTTGATCTGACCGGCTTGAGCGTGAATCGGGCGGCATGGGATGCCAGGCCGTCTGGTTCACGTGCCTGGGCTGGAGGATTGAGTTGAGCGATTGGTGCAGATGCAGATGAAGGTGCAGACGAAAAAATGGCGTGCCTCGTTGAAAGGGCACGCCATTTTTTGTGCGCGCCGCTACGGCGCGCAGATGCCTGACTGCTCGCGCTTAGGCCTTCTTGGCTGGGCGCGATGCTTGTGCTGCTGCTTGAGATGCGGCTTTCGAGGCTGCGGCAGCTGCTGCATTGAAATTGCTTTCAGCGATTTCAACAGCCTGGCGCGTTGCCTTATGCACTGTTTCGTAGGTGGTGTTGGCAGCGGTGATAGCCGACTTGATTGCCGAAACAGCTGTTTCTGAACCTGCTGGTGCATTCTTTGCGACGTTGTCGATCAGCGA
Organism: Paraburkholderia bonniea; assembly: GCF_009455625.1. Taxonomy (NCBI): domain Bacteria; kingdom Pseudomonadati; phylum Pseudomonadota; class Betaproteobacteria; order Burkholderiales; family Burkholderiaceae; genus Paraburkholderia; species Paraburkholderia bonniea. Next base: position 1,314,083 of record NZ_QPEQ01000001.1, read on the forward strand.
TTGCACTTTGCGGTTTTGTTCTTCGTATTGAGCTTCTGCAACCCGGGTGAATTCGGTTTGCGTTGCCGACAGGATTTCGTACAGATGGCGGCTATACGACAGCGCTTTTTCTGCAACAGGCTGGCTCAGGCTAGCTTGCAGCGCGAGCAGCTCTTGTGCGTCTTTTACCGACAAGGCGCGCTGTGCATTTTCCTGGCCTTCCGCGAGCGTAGATTTCACGACTTGCAGGTTCAGTTCAACCAGCTTTTCAACGCCTTCAAATGCTTTGGCGGTCAAGCCAAACAGGGTTTCGAGGTTGGCTTTGTGGGCTGCGGCGAATTGTTCTGGGGTCAGCATAGTCATGGCGGTTACGCTCCTGAAAACGGCCCGCATGGTGCAGACCGCATTGGTTTGAAGGAAAAAATGCTTTCGGCTGATATACGCTGGGGAACTGTTTGATGCGCCGCAGCAATGTTTGACATTTTAGGATGGCTGGGGCGGATGTCAAGCGTTTTTTGTGCGCCGCACAATGCCGATAATTTATCAATAAAACAAAGGCTTATGCGAACTAGTTGAGTTGGGAAAGTCCGTTTTTATCCGCTTTTTCCTTAAATTGAGACTTATTACAGATTTCTGGCGTGTTTCTATTCGGCCTGGTCTAATTGGCCTGCGGTGTGGCTTTGGAGTCCGGGACAGAGGTAAACCGCCTATCATCGCGGAACGTTTGGCGTGCTCCCTGGACAAACGTCGAGTATTTTGGCGCTGACCGTGCCAGATTGACCGGCTTAGCGACCCCATCAAACCTGGTTGGACTGTCTGACGGGTTGAGCGTGATGCTGCAACCCGCTGCCGGAATAGTGCTTCCCCTGCCGGAGAATGCGTGCCTGGTTGTTACGTCAGGCGGGTAGAGGTTTGCGCGAGATTTGCGTGGTTTTCGCTCACATATCTTCATCAGCGCACCCGGTGGTCTGAAGTAGTTACCCAGTTTTTTTAATCGAATGCGATAGTTCGGTAGTTTTTTGCAATCAAATCTTGGAACTCGGTTTAAGGAGCGGCGGTAAGTATCTAATATTGCTAATTTTTAACACTTTTACTACACTTGCGGAAACTCTTGCCGCTCCCTATTAAATTCTCATGAAAACCGACATGTTTTCGTCGCTCAAAATCTTTCGCGGTGCGGCATTCAGCACGGTCATATCGACAGCTACGGCGCTTGTTCTAGCCGCCACGGCAGCGATGCCGGTCAATGTCCATGCCGCTGAGCCCGCCAAATCGGCCAAGCCGGCTAAAAACGCTAAATCAGCCAAGCCGGTCAAAGGGGCCGCGACGGCAAAAGTTACCAGTAAGCCGAGCGCAGCGCGGGCTACGGTAACCAAAGTCAAGGCCAGCACCAGCGCCAGCACTTCATCGCGTGCAACGGTAAAGAAAAAGCGCGTGACTTATTCAATGAATGGCCGCCAGCGCACGGCAGTCCGCAAGGTCGCCTTCCAGCCGCGTCCACCTACCGTGGGCCAGGCCTTTGGCCTGCACGACACGCCTGATGTGCTAGCCCTGCGTTCAAGCGTGGCTTACGTCGTTGACCAGAACACCGCCACGCCGCTTTTCGAAAAAAATTCACACGCTGTCGTGCCCATCGCATCCATTACGAAGCTGATGACAGCGATGGTCGTGCTGGATTCACACGCGCCAATGACGGAATCGCTGGAAGTCACGGATGAAGACCGTGACTATGAAAAAAATACCCGGTCACGCCTGTCAGTTGGCTCGGTGCTCTCGCGCGAAGACATGCTGCATATCGCGTTGATGGCATCCGAGAATCGCGCTGCCGCTGCGCTATCGCGTTATTACCCGGGCGGGCGCCCAGGTTTTCTGGCTGCGATGAACGCCAAGGCGAAACAGCTGGGCATGCTCGACACGCATTTCGAAAACTCAACCGGACTGACGAGCCAGAATGTATCGAGCGCACGTGATCTGGTGAAAATGGTGAATGCCGCTTACCAGTACCCGATGATCCGCGCGTTTTCAACGGATCGCAGCTACGAGGTGTACACCGGCAAGCGTTCGCTGGCCTACAACAGCACGAACGCGCTGGTGCGCAATCCGACGTGGGAGATCGGTCTGCAAAAAACTGGTTTCATTAATGAGGCAGGGGAGTGCCTTGTGATGCAGGCAACCATTCATGGCCGGCCAATGATTATGGTGCTGCTCGATTCGTCGGGTAAGTATTCCCGCTTTGCTGATGCGGCCCGTCTGCGCACCTGGCTCGACAATGGCGGCGAACGGATTACCAGTGCCGATAACGGTACCGCAGGTACCTGAGCGGTTTCATCGGTTTAGCGTTTGAGGGTTGTGACAAAACGCCTCGCATCGTGAACGGCACGATGCGAGGCGTTGTTGTTTGCGAGCCGAAGATGTGAGCTGAAAAAACGCTCGCTCTTTAGCGTGATGGCTCAGGTGACTCAGCGTTGCCCGTGCTCCGACATCACGCTGGGCCGGTAGCCCAGTGCTCCGGAAATAGCCAGTGCGGTTTCGCTCAGCTGAGCTAACCACGCATCCTGCAGGCGATCGGCAGGGGCCGACAGCGAGAGTCCCGCGACGAGTTTGCCGGTGTCGTCGTAAATCCCGGCGGCAATGCAGCGCACACCTAATTCCAGCTCTTCGTTATCGCGTGCGGATGCCTGCTGGCGCACATGCATTAACTCGCGCTCGAGTTTGGCAAGGTCGGTGATGCTATTTTGTGTGTGGCCGGACAGGCCAGTGCGGGTCGCGTAAGCCCGTACCCGGGAGGCTTCGTCGGCGGCGAGAAAGAGCTTGCCGACGGAGGTCAGATGTAATGGTGCTCGCCCGCCAATCGCTCGCACCACCTGCATGCCAGAGCGCTCTGAATAAGCACGTTCGATATACACAATTTCATCGCCTTGCCGCATCGACAAATTAACGGTTTGTCCGGTTTGGCGATGTAACTCACGCATCGGCATTAACGCTGCGTCGCGCACCGACAGGCGTGCCTTGACCAGATTGCCCAGTTCAAGCAAGCGCATGCCTAAGCGGTAGGTGCCGGGGTCGGAGCGATCCACCAGGCGGCAAGTCACCATGTCATTCAGAATGCGGTGAGCCGTAGAGGGATGCAGGGTGGTGCGCTTGGCGAGTTCTTTCAGACTGACTGGGTCGCTGTGTGCCGCGAGGGCATCTAGCAGGCGCATCATGCGCTCGATCACCTGGATCGAGGTTTTGGATTCCAGGTTTGTATCGCTCATGGAGGAGTTGGTTGGCGCGTCAAACAACGGAATCCCGATTGTATCTCGTAATGTGAAAGCGACGGGCACGATCTGAAGTGGTTTAAGAGGTGGTTCGAAGGAGGGGCAAAGAGCGTTCAAAGGATGGCCAGCGAGCCTTCGCGCGTTGGTTTTGCCGGTTAAACAGCGGATAATCAGAGACCTTTTTGCTGGGAGAGCTCATGCGAGTCGGATTATTCGTTACCTGCCTGATTGACCTGATGCGTCCCGAGATCGGGTTTTCGGCGATCAAGCTGATCGAAAGTGCGGGCTTCGAAGTGATGGTGCCGCCCGCGCAGACATGCTGCGGCCAGCCCGCCTATAACTCAGGTGAACGAGGCCTCGCACGTGATCTCGCGGAAAAAACGCTCCGCGAATTTGAACAGTTCGATTACATCGTGGTGCCATCAGGTTCATGCGGCGGCATGATCCGCACGCATTACGGCGACTTGTTTCGTGATGATCCTGAATTGATGCGCCGGTATGGCCAGGTGCAGCCGAAAGTCTTCGAGCTGAGCGATTTTCTGCTGAACGTTGCCCGCGTCGAGCTGAAGCCTGGCAGTTTTACGGGTCCGGTGGCCTATCACGATTCATGCGCGGGGTTGCGCGAACTGGGTGTCAAGCTGCAGCCCCGCACTTTGCTGGCGCAGGTTGGCGTGACGGTCGAAGAAATGAGCGACTGTGAAAAGTGCTGCGGCTTTGGCGGCACATTCGCGCTTAAGTACGGCGACATCTCAACCGCGATTGTTGATGAGAAATGCGCCAGTATCCACGCGAGCGGGGCGGGAACAGTGGTGCTGGGCGATCTTGGCTGCATGCTCAATATTGAAGGCCGGCTGCGCCGGACTGGCGACACCACGACGCGCGTGCTACATGTCGCGCAAGTGCTGGCTGGTGATGTGTAACGTGTGATGTGTGATGCGTAAGCCGCCACCTTCATGTCACCTTCCCGTAGGCACACTACGGTAGTTTCTCCGCTCCTGACCGACACCGACACCGACACCGACACCGACACCGACACCGACACCGACACCGACACCGATTGCCATGCAAGTTCAGACCATGCAGTTCAAGGCGCGAGCCGGCCAAAAGCTGGCCGATCAGCGTTTGCAGCAAAACCTCACCAAGCTATCGACCAAATTTGTTTCCGGGCGCGCGGCGTCAATGACCGCGCTCGATTTCCCCGCGACCCGGGCAGCACTCAAAGAGCGCCGCAATCGCGCACTGGATAACCTGGATGTGTGGCTCGAAACCTTCGAAAGCGAGGCCAGCCGGCGTGGCGTGAACGTGCTCTACGCGGAAACTACCCAGGATGCGGCTCGCTTGATCGCTGATATCGCGCGCCGTCACGAGGTCCGAAAAGTCATCAAGACCAAGTCGATGGTGACCGAAGAAATGAGCCTGAATGCGGTGCTGGGTGAGATTGGCGTGCAATCCATCGAAACCGATCTCGGCGAATACATTCTGCAGATCAACGGCAATGAGCCGCCTAGTCACATCATCGCTCCGGTCGTGCATAAAGATCAGGACGAAATCGCCGACCTGTTTGAAAAGATCCACCAGCGCCCAAGGCTGACCGAGATTCCTGCGATGACGCGTGAAGCCCGCGAGGTGCTGCGGCCGCATTTCATGACGGCAGATATGGGCGTGACAGGTGGCAATTTCCTGATCGCGCAGACCGGCTCAGTTGCGCTGGTCACCAATGAAGGCAATGAAGGAATGTGTACGGTGATGCCGCGCGTGCATGTGGCGGTTACCGGCATCGAGAAGATCTTGCCGACACTGGAAGACCTTGCTACCGCGATGCGCCTGTTGCCGCGCTCGGCCACAGGTCAGGCAACCTCAAACTACTTTTCGTTACTGACGGGGCCGCGTGGTGCGGACGATCAGGATGGGCCTGAGCATATGTATGTGGTGCTGGTCGATGGCGGACGCAGCGGGCTGATTGGTGGGGAGTTCCAGGCGATGCTGCGCTGTATTCGCTGTGGTGCTTGTATGAATCACTGTCCGGTGTATCAGAAGATCGGTGGACACGCGTATGGCTGGGTGTATCCTGGGCCGATGGGTTCGGTGCTGACGCCTGCCTATGTGGGGCTCGACCGGGCGCTCGATTTGCCTCAGGCCGCAACGCTCTGCGGCGCGTGCGATAGCGTGTGTCCAGTTGAGATCCCGCTATCTGGCTTGCTACGTACATTGCGCGAGAAACAGGTGGAACGTCATTTGCGTCCCTGGCGTGCACGCGCCGGACTGGCTGTGTGGGGCTATCTGGCGTTGCACCCGGCGCTGTACGCCTTGACGACGAAGCTGGCCGTGCGGGTGCTGGAGTTGATGGGCGGGCAAAAACGGGCGATTGGCCGCTTGCCATTGGCAGCGGGCTGGACGAATACGCGGGATATGCCCGCTCCGGTTGGCCGCACGTTTCGTGAGCTTTATGCGGCGCAGCGCAGCCATCTGGGATAAGCGTGGCTTGGATGCGGCGAGCGGGTTTTGAAGCACGAGGTTTTCAGGCGCTGTTTTTCAGCACAAAACGGGAGAAAACATCATGGAATCGACAGGCACTGATATGGGTGATTATCAGGAAAGCTACAAGACCTACGAGATTGAAGTTGCCGTTGAGCAGGTTTTGACCGGTGTCAAAGCGCATTTCCGGGTGCTGCAAGATGCCGCGCCAGTGCTGGACTGGCAGCTCGTACCTATCGAAGGATTCTGGCCAACCGAACATGCGGCTGCTGAAGCTGCTTTTCAGGTCGCGCGCGAATGGATAGACGGTGAGCTGGCCAATACGTGACTAGGCGAGGTTGCCGGTTTTGCTTCGGGTTTGACTGACGAAAGGAATGAGAGAGAAATGATGTACATGTCGCCTGCTATTCCTGTGTTGCGGATTTTTTCTGAAGAGAAAGCCAAAGAATTTTATGAAGGATTTTTAGGCTTTACGGTGGACTGGGAGCACCGGTTTACGCCGGACCTTCCACTCTATATGCAGCTTCATCGTGCGGATTTGAAGATTCATCTCAGCGAGCATCATGGCGATGCAACGCCAGGTTCAACGATCTTTGTGCCGGTTACCGGAGTGGAAGCGCTGCGTGATGAACTGCATGGCAAGCACTATAAATATGGCCGGCCAGGGATTGAGGTGATGCCTTGGGGCAAAGTTTTGGTCACGCTTGATCCGTTTGGCAACCGGATTCGTTTTTGTGAATTTGACGAGACGAATGCGGATGATCGTTGATGTGGTGTGAATCAGTTGAATCAGGCCCCCGGCTGAAATGCGGGGTGCTCCGAATGCCAACTGGCTGCTCAGGCAGTCAGTTGTTTCACCTTTGGTTTGCTCATCGAAGGAACGGTTGGATGGATGGCTTGGGTGTTTCCCGAGCAATGGGAATGCCTGAAATTAACCGAATTCGGTGAGATAAACGCCTTGTCCAGGGTAGCGGAATGGTTCGTCCGAGATTTTTTGCATCGCCACGCAACAATAGTCCACTGCAAAATGAGACTGCTGGAGCATCCCGTTACTGATGCGTTGTTGTAGCAGATTGGCGAAATTTTCCGAAATTCTCGACAGGAGCTTCGCGTACCCTGCAAACGACGTCATGCCGGATTCAAAATCTTGCGTCGAAATCAAGCGCTCGATGCCGCTGACCTGTTCGTGAAATTTCGTACCAATCAAATCTAGAGATAACGGCTCCTCAGCTCAGACGAGGAGTTGGCATGAAGAAAAGCCGGTACAGCGACGAACAGATTGTGCGGATACTGCGTGAAGCAGATCGGGACACGGTGCCTGAGGTGGCCAAGCGCCACGGCGTGAGCGAAGCGTCGATCTCCGCGTGGCGCAAGCGCTTTGGTGAAATGGTTAGCGACGACGTCAAGCGCCTCAAAGCACTAGAGGCGGAGAACGTCCGACTGAAGAAGCTGGTGACTGACCAAGCGCTCGATATCCAAGTCCTGAAGGAGATCGGCGCAAAAAAGTGGTGAGCGTGCAGGTTCGCTGTGAGCAAGCCCGGTTTGCGATGACGCAGGGCTTGAGTCAACGGCGAGCCTGTGCGCTGATGCAGATCAGTCGATCAAGCTTGAGTTACATACCCAAGATGCCTGCAAAAAACGCGCCAGTGATGGATGCGATGCGAGCGTTGTCGGGGCAATTCCCGCGCTTTGGTTCGCGCCGCACTCGAGTGTTGCCAGGACGCGCAGGCATCCTGGTCGGTCGTGACCGATGTGCTTCGCTCTGGGCGCAGGCCGGTCTACAAGTGCCAAAGAAGCGTCGCAGACGCCGCGTCGCAGGCAGTCGTCCAAGACCCCACGCACCGGCAGCTCGCAACTCGGTTTGGTGCTATGACTTCGTATTCGACGCCTGCGCGAACGGGCAGCAAGTCAAATGCCTGACGGTGGTCGATGAATATACGCGGGAGTGCCTGGCGATCGATGTGGCGGGATCGATTCGCTCTCGTCGAGTCATTGAAGTGCTAAGTCGGTTGATCAGCGTGCACGGCGCACCGCGTTATCTTCGGTCGGACAATGGGCCGGGATTTGTCAGCACGGCGCTGTTGAAATGGGCTGTGCAGGAGAACATCGAGACAGCATTGATTGATCCCGGCAAGCCTTGGCAGAACGGCACCAATGAGAGCTTCAACGGAAAATTCCGTGATGAATGTTTGGCGATGGAGTGGTTTCGCCATCGGATTGAAGCGAAGATCGTGATCAAGGACTGGCGTACTCACTACAACGAGGTGCGCCCGCATTCGAGTTTGCAGTACCTGACCCCGGCCGAATTCCGCCGGGTTAGCGAACGTAGTTCAACCATTGGGGCCGTGATTCTCTAGACGCCTTTGGTACGAGAATGTCCGTCAGGTCATGGGCATGGCTCACCTGTTGGCGACGAGCTGAGCGAAGGCCTCAATAATCTGATTAATGAAACTAAAGAACGTAACGATCTTTCCCAGAAGCTGATCGACGCGGATGGAAAGCTGAGTGTTCTAATGATGGCCGACACAGTACTGCCTCCAATATTCAACGAATACAAAAATAAGGCGGAGGCAGCACGGAAGCAAATGTTGGCTATGGCCGAATCGGCAACAAAAAAATCAGCGAAACAGTAGCCTCGCAGCCGGGAATGACGCGCATTGTGCGGTAACGGATGCCTGTAAAACCATGGCGGCTAGGGCAGTTATGGACTCAAGAGGAGGGACGTCGCGGCGACAACATGTCTCTGACGAGCGAACGAAAAAAGGATAAAAAAAGCCCGCTCATGGCGGGCTTGATTCTGAAATTCTTTTGATGGAATTTCGTTTTGTTCAGCAGCTTGATACAAAAAGAAATTTTGGGGTGGCTGATGGGGCTCGAACCCACGACAACAGGAATTACAATCCTCTAAAAATGGCATTTCTTAGCGTTGATGGATATTTACGAAATCAATTAATTCCATTGTTTACAACGAATTACCTGTTTTATCCCTTTTAATTCTGTTGACCAGCATTGATTGATAGCCCCATAATTTGCCTACACGGTGCCTACATAGATATGGGCCTGACAGGACAGTAAATGGCAAAGGTCAACTTCACTGCGGAACGGGTAGCCTCACTGGGAGCGTTGCCGGGTAAGTCTCAGACGATTTACTGGGACGCTAAGGCACCGGGGCTGGGTCTGCGCGTCACGCGCACTGGTGCGCGCGCCTACATTTTTGAATCCCGCCTGTTCGGCAAGACCGTCCGCATTACCATCGGTGATCCGCGTGCGTGGATGCTTGGCAAGGCTCGCACCGAGGCGGCGCGCCTGAAAACGGCGGTTGATGATGGCATCGACCCGCGCGAGCAAGTGGCCGAGCAGCGCGCTGCCCACGAAGCCAGAAAGGTCGAGGCGCGCCGTCAGGACGTAACGCTGGCGGATGCTTGGGCTACTTACACCGAGGTGCGTCGTCCGAAGTGGAGCGAGCTTCATCACCGAGACCACGTAACTCTTGCGAACTCGGGCGGGCAGCCCAAGAAGCGCGGCAAGGGATTAACGGAGCCGGGGCCGCTTGCCGCTCTGATGCCACTGAAACTGTCGGACTTGAGCGCTGACCGCGTGGGCAAATGGCTAGAGATAGAGGCTGAACAGCGTCCGGCCCGCGCGCGGCTCGCTTTCAACCTGCTCCGCATTTTCGCGACATGGTGCGAATCGAAGGCCGAATATCAGGGGTTGATTGACACACAGGCTGTCTCTACGCGCCTCTCGAAAGATACCCTTCCGAAGCAGGCAGCAAAGACAGATTCCATTCAGCGCGAGCAATTAGCCGCGTGGTTCGGTGCCGTCCATCATCTCGGCAATCCGGTAATGGAGGCGTATCTGATTGGCTTGCTACTGACCGGCGCGCGCCGTGAGGAACTGGCGGAATTGCGCTGGAATGATGTGGATTTTCGCTGGCGCAGTCTGCATTTAAAGGACAAGGTAGAGACGGAAACGGGCCGCGATATTCCCCTAACACCTTATTTCGCTAGCGTATTGCTCGACCTGAAGCGCATTAATGACACGCCGCCCAACGTTCGCCGGTTGCGCGAACTCGAAGCGGACGACAAAACGTGGGAGCCGTCGTCATGGGTGTTTGCTAGTCCCGCCGCCGCTGATGGCAGGCTGGCCGCGCCCAACCGCGCACTGCATCGTGTCTGTCAGGCGGCGGGCATTCCTCCGGTGACGCTGCACGGCCTACGGCGCTCGTTTTCCAGTCTGGCGGAATGGACTGAAACGCCTACCGGGGTGGTGGCGCAAATTATGGGGCATAAGCCGTCTGCTACAGCAGAGCGTCATTACAAGGTGCGTCCGCTCGACCTGCTGCGTATGTGGCATGACAAGCTGGAGGCGTGGATTCTCAGAGAAGCTCACATCGACTTCAAACCAGAGCAGGCAGGGATTGCAGGCAGTCAGCAAGTAATGCACAAACATAGCAAAAAAGAGATAAACTAATGACGTGGCATGTTGAACTGATACCCGAGGCTGAAGCCGAATTGCTGGCGCTGCCCGAAGATATGCAGGCCCGTTTTCTGAGAATTGTTGACATGCTGGAAGAACTTGGTCCGCAGCGTGTTGGCATGCCTCACGTGCGCCCGTTGGAGGGCAAACTGTGGGAAATCCGTATGACCGGGCGGGACGGCATTGCCCGTGCGATTTACGTTACACAGACCACACAGAAGCTGACCGTGCTGCATGTTTTCGTGAAAAAGACGCAAAAGACCCCGCGCAAGGCAATCACAACGGCCTATGCACGAATAAAAGAGGATTGAACGATGGTTGACTATGCAACCCTGAAAAAGCGGATGTTGGATAACCCCAAGGTCAAGGCCGAGTATGACGCCATGGAGCCTGAATTTGCTATTGCCCGTGAACTTATTGCGGCACGTGCACGCGCTGGATTGAGTCAGGAACAGGTGGCCGAGAGGATGCACACAACGCAATCGACTATCGCACGCATGGAAAGCGGACGCACGCTGCCCTCATTGCGTACCCTGTCGCGCTATGCCGAGGCAACCGGAAGCCGCGCCGTGGTACGTCTAGAAGCTGTCAAGTAGTACGACCGCCGCCTGACGGTATCAGGCAAAAGCGGCGGGAGCGATGTAGACGCATCGCTCCCGCCTAACCACAACACGGCCTATATAGGAGGTCCGTATCATGGCTAACGCCAATTCTACCGAAGTCACGCCGGACGGGTTCAATCCGTCTGACACGTTCAGTCACGGATATACGCGTGCAAAAAACCTGTTGCGTGCTATTGAGCGGCTAGCGGGTGCCTATCTTGACCGCACACGTGAAGAGATTACTTCCTCCGCGCAATATTACGCGAGTGAACTGCACGAGAATATGTCGGTGATATTCAGTCTGGAAGTTATGCTAAACGAAGTCGTGGAGCGCGAATTATGGTTTGCATTTGTTGCGCTTTCCATCTCTTCAGGTATGCCGCCCACTGCGGGAGACAGTAGTGAATGAGTCGGCCAATGAAAATTTTAGGCACGGCAATGACCGGAGTGACTTCCAGATTTTTCATGGTGTTGCTCTAGCGTAATCAGTTTTGCCCCTGCCTAGCTTTAGCGGGCGAAAAACCGGACACCTTCACCGGCCTGGCAGGGTCCTCTTGTTGAAGGTTCGCACGTGAGGGTGTGTAAATGAGTGGATGGAGCGGTTTCACGCCGGACGACGGGGAGTCACCCATTACTAATGATGAGGATTCCATAGTCAAGCCGGTAAGCGTGAAATACCAAGACGGGACGGGCCTGACGCCCGAAGAAAAAGAGATTATTCGCGCGGGGAAGACCGAGCAGATGTGCCAGTCCGTAGAGGCTGTCGTGCGTGCAGGCAAAGCGCAGACAGAGCAGCAAGCAGACGGCGACCGGATTACTGTTGAACATCTCGTGTGGCTATTGGCTGCGGCACAGGCTGACGAGCAGCCGGAAGAGTGGCAAAAGTCGGACCGCGACGGTAGTTTGCGACGCACTATTGCTGTTGCACTACGGCTGCACGGCTGGGCAGCGGACGGCATCGCTGGCGTGATTCCGCAGCTTGCCGAGATGGCGCTAGCGGGCACGATTAGCCTGCATAGTGTGGGCGGAGCCGTGACAACGCCGACCGCCGAAAGCATTTCCGCGAATCAGGCGAGATGGTGGATGACTGCAGATGACGCCCAGCGTGTGCTTACCGCGTTTCGCCCCGGTGTGCGCCGATACACGATAACCGCCACAGCCGAAAGTATCGCAAAGCGTGTGTATTCGAAGGACTATTTAGCTGAACATGCGCTTAAGACTTTGTTGATAACCGAGATGACGCAGGCGGCAGAGCGTGGCGACCTGACGGTAAACGAGCGACGGCACGGGGAGGCGTGGGTTAATGAATGCGTGGTGGACGAGTGGCTGGCGCGTGAGCGTAAACCCTATCGTTTGAGCGTAACAGCGCAGTCTGAGAAAGAACAAGCAGACATGGAGCGCGCGGGACGCCAGACAATCGAGGGGATTGCCAAGACGCTGGCGCAGAAAAGCGGCGTTGACACTGCGCGGTGGGAAGACACGATAGTTGATGCCGTGAAAGCTGGGGCGCTCTCACTGAAAAACCCGCGCAATCTGGCGGATTCGCTGCCCTACCCGGTGCCAAATAATCTGCGCGCCTTTTATGACCGTGTGGACATTGCCGACGTGAACAAGCTGCTCGACGCGCATCCTGAATGGCTTATGAAGTATCGATTTGAAATAGAAACCGCTGCCCCTCAGCATTGCGGCCCGGAGGTGATGGACAGTGAGTCGCCCGCCAACATGAGCACGGTAAAAGACACGGCGACGAGGCGAATTAAAAGCCGCAGGAATTCACTGAGCGCAATTCTCGATATGGCAAAGGAGAGGGCGACGAATGCTGACGATTACCATGCTGTGTGGGCATCTTTGGTGAAGATTGCTCAACAGGACGATAGGCCCTGTCCACTACTAGGTTATGCAGAGGGGGAAGGCGTGAAGTGGTCGGGCGACGATGCCGATGCCGATGCCGAGAATACTGTGAAATTCCTCACAAAGGATGCATTGCGCAAACGGCTTAATCCCAGCGCCCGCTAATGCCCGTTTGCGCCCGGTAACGCCCGGCGCTGCCCGCATCTATCAGAAAAATCGAAGATTAATCGCAAACTATCAACGCCGAAGCACAAAGCCGACCACGGCGGAACCCTCGGGCGTTGAAACGAAATCGGCACGTTATCAGCGCACCAAGGCCCGCCGCACGAGGCTCGCAATTGGACGTTGATATGACCAGGTTTGAAGCAACATCAATTAGCCTCGCTGTGCGCGGCATTGGAGCGGTTCTTCCGACCGACGAAGCCGCTGCCGCACTCAACCGTAAGCCGCAGACCCTCAGGAAATGGGCCTGCTTGGAAAATGGGCCTATTCGTCCGGTCCGAATTAATGGCCGTCTTGCTTGGCGCGTTTCCGACCTGCAAAAGCTTTTGAGCGGGGAGGAGGTGCAATGAAAAAAGCCCGACCGACCAAAAGCCAATCGAGCGCAAACACGCAACGCAACTTTACCGGAACTGATAACCCGCGTCACTTACGCGCGCTCGCCGGATGGCAACGCCGCCCGATGCCACGCGAGGAACTAGACCGCGTGGCCGGATGCAGCAATGGCCCTGACTTGGTCGCAGACCTACGCGCCAGGGGCCTGGACTTGCCGTGTTCAAGGGTGCCATGCATAGACCGCGACGGCTTTGAAGTTAAACGCGGCATCTACCACTTCTCGGAAGCGGACCGTCGCAAGGTTGCTCGCTGGCTGGTAAAGCGGAGCAAGGAGACGCTTGCATGATGACCGGGCACAACGAAATAGAGCGCGCCCGCTCAGCCTTGCAATCGCTCGATGCCGGATGCTCCCGCGATGAATGGGTGCGTGCCGCGATGGCTGCCAAAGCGGCGGGATTGCCGGAAGATGACTTTCTGGCTTGGTCTGCGACCGGCGGCAACTATGGTAGTGAGCGCGACGCCCGCTCTGTGTGGCGCAGCGTCAAGCCGACTGGTGGCATTGGTCCGGGTACGCTGTTTCGCATGGCTGACGAGATTGGCTGGAGCGACCCACAACCGCGTCGGAACGGCGCACAATCCGCTCGCGTGTCGCGCCCCATGTCCGAGGTGAAACCGCAAGCTGCACAGCAGCCTGCGTGCGACCTTGGTGTGACATTCGAAGGGTATTCGCCCGCTTATGCTAACCATCCCTATATCGTGGCGAAGCGCGGCAATACTGACGGTCTACGCGTAGTCCCTGCCGATGACCCGTTGACGATTCAGGGTATGCGCGTAGCCGGGTGGTTGGCCGTGCCGGTTCGCTCGCTGGATGGCGCATTGCAAACCATCCAATACATCCCCGCATCGGGTAGCGGGAAGAAGCTAAACGCGCCGGGAGCATCGTTTGGCAAGGGCCTATTCGTGGTGGGCGAAAGCGTTGCGCACGGGACTATCTACGTTTGCGAAGGTATCGGGCAAGCGTGGGCGTGTTCGCGTGCCGACCCTCGCGCCGCTGCTGTGGTGGCGTTTGGTTGGGGCCGGGTTCGCGCCGTATCGAAGTTGCTTCGCGAGCGTTACCCGGTAACACGTATCGTGATTGTCCCGGACAAGGGTAAGGAAGCGGACGCCGAAACCATCGCCCGCGAGGTTGGCGGCGCGTGGGTGGAACTGCCCGCCGATGCTCCCTCGAACTACGATGCCAACGACTATGAGCACGACCACGATAGCGACGCGCTGGCGGACCTGCTCCGCGCCATCAGAACGCCGCCTATGCGTTACCGGTTGCAATCGGCTGATGACCTGTTGAATGCGCCGCCCCTGCGCTGGTTGGTTCGTGGGGTGCTGCCTGCCACTGGTTTTGCCGCCGTCTATGGGCCGTCCGGTTCCGGTAAATCGTTTCTCGCGCTTGACCTGTGCGCCGCCATTGCTGACGGTTCGGAATGGTTCGGGCGGCGCGTGACCGCCGCGCCCGTAACGTATGTAGCACTCGAAGGCGAAGCCGGATTGAGCAAACGTGCAAAAGCGTGGAGCGTGCGCAATGCCTGTCGATTGCCGGACCGCCTGCGATTCATCACGCAACCGCTCGACCTGCGCAAGGAGAGCGACATTGCAGAGCTTTCCGCCGCCGTGCTGGCCGGTGGTGGACGGGATGGATTGCTAGTTATCGACACACTGAATCGGGCCGCGCCGGGAGCCGATGAAAATGCCAGTGCCGACATGGGCGAGCTTATCGAGTCGTGTAAGGAATTGCAGCGACGCATGGGCGGCGTGGTGTTGGTGGTGCATCACACGGGCAAGGACGGCACGAAGGGATTGCGAGGCCATAGCAGCCTGTACGCGGCGCTTGATGCAGCAATCGAAGTAAATCGGACCGACAGCCGCCGCGAATGGTCAATTGCAAAGTCCAAAGATGACGAGGATGGCGCGCGCAATCCGTTCGTGCTGCGGGTAGTGGAACTGGGCGACAACGAGCACGGCGAACCCGTTACGTCTTGCGTCGTGGAGCCGGACGAGAGCACGCGCGAGGTTCAACGGGTGAAGTTGCCCCAAGGGGGCAATCAACGTATCGCACTTGATGCTTTAGCCGAACCGTTGCGCCAGTCGTGCGACTTTGGCAAAGGCGACGCGTCGCCCGCGCATCCCTGCATTGAAATCGAGGCCGCTGTGCCAATTGTGGCGGGCCGTCTGGCGTGTGACGCGAAGCATAGGAACGAGCGCGCCAGGGCAGCGATTACAGGACTGGTAGCGCGGGGAATCTATGGCACAAAAGAGGGTTGGTTATGGCGCAAATAATGCCCCAAGAATCGCTCGGAAAGTCCTTCCCGTTTTCGCCCGTATCTATATATACGGGGCGGGAAAAAACGGGAAAGATGGACCGGACCAGAAAAGCCTGTTTTCGGATAAACCGGGAAAAAGCGGGAACGACGACATACGAGGTGAGCAATGATTGACGGATTAGTGAGTGGGAAGCTGTACGGCGCGGCTCAAAGCCGGATGGGTCAGAGCGGAAAGGCGTTTGTTATCGCCAAGGTGCGGCCAACCAGCGGAGACGGGGAATCATTATTCGTAAACGTGATTGCGTTCGATGACGCCGCTAAGTCCGTACTGTTGGCGCTCGATGACGGTGATTCGGTGGCGCTGGCCGGGACGCTTACGCCAAAAGTGTGGACCGACAAACACGGCGACGCGAAACCGGCGCTAGATATGGTGGCGCACCGCGTGCTGACGGCGTACCACGTACAACACAAACGCAAGGCCATCCAGGGTGGACGGCGTACCGAGTTGATGTCAGACGATGGTTTCGATGACCCTATGGGGGCGTGACATGGCGACGACTAAGAAGGCCGAGAACAAAACCGCAAAATGCAACCCGAACGAATTGCGTTTATCGCGAAGCCCGGACGAAAGCGCGGAGCAAGCCGGGGCGCGAATAGCGGCGAGCAGCATAATTCGCGGCGCAGTAACAGGTCGAAAGTACGCTGAACCCATGTTCGGGGAAGGCACGGACCTAACCTTTTACGCGGAGGAGTTGACGCGTCACGCTGACGCAGTGAAGGCCGGTGACCTGTCCGCCGTGGAAGCCATGCTTATGACGCAGGCGAACACGCTGGATATGGTTTTTAACCAACTTGCTCGAAAGTCGGCGCATTGCGAATATCTGAACCAGATGGAGGCGAATCTTCGGTTGGCGCTCAAAGCGCAAGCGCAATGCCGCTCGACGCTTGAAGCGCTGGCCGAAATCAAGAACCCGCGTCCTCTCGCGTTCGTGAAGCAGGCCAACATTGCGAACGGGCCGCAACAGGTGAACAATGGCCCGGCTTCGCGCACGCATGCAAATAATTCCGAGCAATCGTTCGAACTTTTGGAGCGTGGTAATGGCGAATGGTTGGACACAGGAGCGACGAGCCAGACAAGCCGAGGCAATCAAGCGCTGGAGACCGTGGGAATGTTCCACCGGCCCGAAGAGTGATGAAGGCAAAGACGTATCGTCACAAAACAGGCTGAAGCATGGGATGCGGTCGCGAGAATGGCTGGAGCAACAGCGCGAGATAAACGACTTGTTACGCGTTTGCCGTGACAGGCTTAAGCGAGTCTAGCTCGGATTTTTTCGACGGAACCCGCGCTACACCTGCTACACCCATCAGAGAGCCAGGAATAGCGCTCGGACCGTCCCCCTTACCCACACGACTATCGAGAACACTGTGCTAGGCGACTTCTCCGATGTTAGAGAAGAGTGCCGCTCGATATTGTTCGTCTTCTCCAGAAAGGCAGACAGCAGGCAGCGATTGATGCATAGTGCCCAAAAAACGCCTAGGGGTAAGTATGGCTTGGGACACTACGACGCACCGTCTGATTACGCAGGCGAGGCTAATGCTGGCGATGCCAGATGTCGTCTATCGCGAGTTAGATAACTATGGCCAGTATTTGGCGACAGGGAACCACTGGAACTACGATGAAGAGCTAGAGCTCTCCCTGTTGGAACGCGAAGACCGTCTAATCGACCTTGCTTTGGCTAAAAATGCGGCCAGTGATGACGTGGTCGGAAGTCTATACAGCCGGTCGTTGGCAGGAACTGGTGACCCCGGGTATGACAAGGCGGTGCGACTTGCCTGCTTAGCGAACGAGCCTGCAACATATGTGTGGCTATTCACCAATGCCACAGGAGTCGATGAATCCGAGCTTCGGCGACTTGCCCTCTATGGGGACAGTGACGAATTGAGCGTTCTCATGCGCAATCCGAGGCGGCGCGGCTTATTACCGGCGGTTTATGAGCGGCGAGGCTCTTTCGAGAACATTCCCGAAGAGCGTTGGTTCTGCCTTGTCCGCAGTTCTGTAGACAACCCCGGCCTCAACATTGATGAAAGTGATATACACGGTCCCGACTTCACGGCGTGGGACCTGGGGAAAGCTATAGTTAGCCTACTGCGAACTGCCCCGACCGAGCAGCGTTGGATTTATGCGCTCTATAGTTTGCTGCTGAACCTCAATCCAGAGAGTGCTCGTTCCCTGGATAGCAAGGCGATATTCTCGGAACTCTTGGCACGGTGGAAAACCGCCAGAGCATCAAAGACGCTCGATGAAAATGCTGAGGCAGAAGGGTACTACTCACCGCGCCCCTTGGTCGAAGAGTTCTGTGGGGTAATAGCCGCCCTCTACGGCTGCGTCTTCGAAGGCAACAAACTGGAGTACGTCGGCGAACTTGACTCTGAAGACGTGATGCTGCGGTGCGCCTATTACGGAAGGAACAAGATGAACACCGACCAAATGAGGCTGGCTTGGGACATGGACGGTAACTTGTTTGTACTCACCGCCTTATTCAACAATCAGTTGTTGCTGAAGGACGACTGCCGTCGGCAACTCGAAGATTGCATGCCCTCGGACCTGCAACACTTCTATGCTCGCCGGTGCTCACAACTGCAAGCCAAGTACAAATGGTTTGACCCACGCGCGGTCACGGATGAGGTGAAGGAGGAACTGCAAGAGCCTACGCAGCCCGCTAACGCTGCAATGGTCGGTAGACTTGCCGCACAGGTTACGAGCATTAGGAACCAGGTGGCGGGCCTTTCTAAGCAACTTTGGTGGGGTGCCCTCATCCTTGCGGGACTTGTGCTTTGGCACCGATGACCATCCGACTCGTCATGATCTCAGTCACCTAAAATACCTACACAGCGCCTACACGGACGCTAGAAAACAAAAAGCCCAGTTCAAAAAACTGGGCTAAGTGCTTGATTTTCTTGGGGTGGCTGATGGGGCTCGAACCCACGACAACAGGAATCACAATCCTGGACTCTACCAACTGAGCTACAGCCACCATTGATACATTTGCATGGTTCGCCTGAAAAACTAGGCTAGCCGGTCAAGAAACGAGATTATACAAACACGGATGATGTTTGCCTAGTCCCTTATTCAAGAATTTTGCTGGGTGTGCGCAGATGCTGCCGTGCTTCATCGAAAATCGTCAAATCGCCAGCGGCGAGCCGCTTGCTGTCTGAGAGAATCCGGCGCCAACCACGTGCTCCAGCTACACCGTGATAAAGGCCGAGTACGTGACGCGTGATGGTGCCCAGTGCGGTCCCACGGGCGAGCTCGGTTGCGCAATATTCGATAAGTTGAATTTCTACGGCTTCACGGCTAGGCGGGGGTGTGGATGAGCCATAAAAACGTGCGTCGACGCCAGCCAGCACATAGGGGTTGTGATACGCCTCGCGCCCTAGCATCACGCCATCGACATGCTGCAAATGCCGTTCGACTTCGTCCAGCGTTTTGACGCCGCCGTTGAGGATAATTTCGAGTGCAGGGAAATCGCGCTTCAACTGGTAAGCGTAGTCGTACTTGAGCGGTGGAATTTCGCGGTTTTCTTTGGGGCTGAGGCCTTTCAGAATGGCGTTGCGGGCATGCACGATGAACACTTCGCAGCCCGCTTCAGCAACTGTGCCAACAAAATCGCGTACAAAACCGTAGTCTTCCACCGCATCCACGCCGATCCGGTGTTTGACTGTCACTGGAATCGAGACCGCGTCACGCATCGCTTTCACGCAGTCGGCGACAAGTTGCGGCTCGTTCATCAGGCACGCACCAAATGCGCCGCGTTGTACGCGTTCTGACGGGCAGCCACAGTTCAGATTGATCTCGTCATAGCCCCATTGTTCGCCGAGTTTTGCGCTGCGAGCCAGGTCGCCTGGCTCGCTTCCGCCCAGTTGAAGCGCAATCGGTGCTTCGTCAGCCGTAAATGCCAGATGCCGTGCGACATCGCCATAGATCAATGCGCCGGTGGTGACCATTTCGGTGTAGAGCCACGCGTGGCGCGACAACATGCGATGAAATGAGCGGCACCGGCTATCGGTCCAGTCCATCATCGGGGCCACGGATATGCGTCTGGGTGTTGATTTCATTAAATTTTTCAGTTTATCGAGGCGTCGCAGTCATACAAAAGCGGTGGTGCTGTGGCGTATGGGCGGCGTGAGCGGTGGTGTGAAAAATAAAAATTGCAGCAGAAAAGGGCTGGTGGTTCAGGCGGGGCCGTGATTTTACCGCATGCAGGGACGCTGGTAGGGCCTCGTTTTTGGGCTTCAGCCTAGATCTGCGTGCTGTGAAAACGATGCCTGAAGCCGGGTTAATTATTCCAGAGAGCCGAATAGTCAATTCAGTGAATGGGTACAAATTTTTGATAGTAAGGGTCTACACTGATTTCAATGGCGTTGCGGGTGATGGTGGATGATTTACCGCAAGGTCTTTTTGATGAAATTAAATGGAGTTAATCGTGAATAATAAAATGACGGCTGCGCTACTCGTTATTGCCTCGGCCACTGTGACATTGCCGGTTTTTGCCAGTGGTTATGGACCGGCACCATTTTATCGCCCAGCGACTGGGGCACCATCGTCACAGCAGGGGCAGAATGCGCAGACCCTGCGGGCAGAGCAGGCAGCCGTGAACGATGCTTACGGTGATGAAAAAGGGTCGGTGTCAGAGTCTGGCCACCGGGTTGAAATAATTGAACGAAATTCGATTTATTCCGGGCATTGATTCGATTATTTTAAACAGCAGAGGGCGGGGGTTGTTTCTCGCCCTTGAGTTGTTTAGTCGAGTCATTTAATCGAATCATTTGAAAACCACAAAAATACTCGGAGAAATAATGGTTTTTGAAATGGTATTTAAAGACGCCGTGAGCGCTGGAATTCAAGGTGGCTGAGCATTAGCACCACATACGCTTGTTAGCTGGATCGTTTAAAATTTCGCGCTAATTTTCAGCGCGGACAGGCAAAAATGTCCGCGATGCTCTATGTGCAACAGGGCAGCGGTTGTCCCGTACCCGCCGGTCGTCTCGGCCGTTTTTTGCTCCATATGCGTCATACCCTGCCAGTTTTCAGCAAAATTTAGCGAAAGAGCGCCTCCGTATGCCAACTCAAAAATGACCCGAATCGTAGCAGGGATACTTGACTAAATCACTCATGTATTTATACTTGACGAAAATTGTCGAGAATTGCGATTCCCCTACATCATGAGACTCACCACAAAAGGCCGTTTCGCCGTTACGGCGATGATTGATCTGGCGCTACGCCACGACTCGGGGCCGGTGACGCTGGCTGGTATCAGTCAGCGTCAGCACATTTCCCTCTCTTACCTTGAACAATTGTTCGGCAAGCTGCGCCGTCACGAGATCGTTGAATCCGTGCGGGGTCCGGGTGGCGGTTATAACCTTGCCCGCCCGGCAACAGGCGTCACCGTGGCCGACATCATCATCGCTGTTGACGAGCCGCTCGATGCAACGCAATGCGGCGGCAAAGGGACGTGCGAAGGGACCAAGCAACCTGATGGTCATTGCATGACCCACGATCTCTGGTCAACGCTGAATCAAAAAATGGTCGAGTATCTCGATTCCGTTTCCCTGCAGGATCTGGTTGACCAGCAGCGTGTCCGCGAAGCGGCGCCTGCTGTGCTGCGCGACCGGCGCGGCGAGGCTGCGGCGCGGGCCGTGCCAAAAGGACCAAATTCAGTTTTTAATCTGGCCGGTTCTTAGCGGGTCACCCCCTGATTGAGAACGCAGAAGCCAGGCGCATTGATGTCCCCCGGAGCGATTGATGAATAACGATATTCCCCACCTGCCCATCTATATGGATTACAGCGCGACGACGCCTGTCGATCCGCGTGTGGTGGACAAAATGATTCCCTATTTGCGCGAGCAGTTCGGCAACCCCGCGTCACGCAGTCATGCATATGGCTGGGATGCGGAGCGTGCGGTCGAAGAAGCGCGTGAAAATGTTGCCGCGCTCGTCAATGCTGACCCGCGCGAGATCATCTGGACCTCAGGCGCAACAGAGTCAGACAACCTGGCGATCAAGGGCGCGGCGCACTTTTACAAAAATAAGGGCCGCCATCTCATCACACTCAAAACCGAGCACAAGGCGGTGCTGGACACCTGCCGCGAGCTTGAGCGTGAAGGTTTCGAGGTGACCTATCTCGACGTCAAGGATGATGGGCTGCTGGATCTCGAGGTATTTAAGGCGGCGTTGCGTCCCGATACGATTCTGGTGTCAGTGATGTCGGTCAATAACGAAATTGGCGTGATTCAGGATATCGAGGCGATTGGCGAAATTTGCCGTGAAAAAGGCATTATTTTTCACGTCGACGCTGCGCAGGCAACCGGCAAGATCGAAATCGACCTGCAAAAGCTCAAAGTCGAT
The DNA here is from genome assembly GCF_009455625.1 of Paraburkholderia bonniea. NCBI lineage: Bacteria > Pseudomonadati > Pseudomonadota > Betaproteobacteria > Burkholderiales > Burkholderiaceae > Paraburkholderia > Paraburkholderia bonniea. The sequence continues at coordinate 1,336,005 of NZ_QPEQ01000001.1, forward strand.
CTGATGTCATTTTCAGCGCACAAAACGTATGGCCCTAAAGGCATTGGCGCGTTGTATGTGCGGCGCAAGCCGCGGGTGCGTATCGAAGCGCAGATGCATGGCGGTGGTCACGAGCGCGGCATGCGTTCTGGCACGCTGGCACCGCATCAGATCGTTGGCATGGGCGAAGCCTTCCGTATCGCCCGGGAAGAAATGGCTAGCGAGAATGAACGCGTGCGCATGCTGCGCGACCGTCTGCTGCGCGGTCTGGCGGAAATGGAAGAAACCTATGTGAACGGCGACATGGCACACCGTGTGCCGCATAACCTGAACATCAGCTTTAATTTTGTTGAAGGCGAGTCACTCATCATGGCGGTGAAAGATGTCGCCGTGTCGTCGGGGTCGGCGTGTACCTCGGCTTCACTTGAGCCGTCGTATGTGCTGCGTGCGCTAGGCCGCAACGATGAACTCGCGCACAGCTCAATCCGCTTTACGGTCGGCCGTTTCACGACAGAACAAGACGTCGATTACGTGATTAATTTGCTTAAGGGCAAGATTGCCAAATTGCGTGACCTGTCGCCGTTGTGGGAAATGCACCAGGACGGGATTGATATTTCGACGATCCAGTGGGCTGCGCATTAACGCGCTTTTCATTGGCATCGCATGCAGTTGAATCGAATCAAGGAGTGTCATCATGGCTTATAGCGAAAAAGTTCTGGATCACTATGAAAATCCGCGCAACGTAGGTTCGTTCTCCAAGGACGACGATACGGTCGGCACCGGAATGGTCGGCGCGCCAGCGTGCGGCGACGTCATGAAGCTGCAGATTCGCGTGGGCGCCGATGGCGTCATCGAAGACGCGAAGTTCAAAACCTATGGCTGCGGCTCGGCCATTGCGTCGAGTTCGCTGGTAACCGAGTGGGTGAAGGGCAAGACGCTGGATCAGGCGTTGTCGATCAAAAACACCCAGATCGCCGAAGAGCTTGCGTTGCCGCCGGTCAAGATTCACTGCTCGATTCTTGCCGAAGATGCGATCAAGGCCGCCGTTGCTGATTATCGTGAGCGTCACGGTGCGGCACCGGCTGCCTGACCCAGGCCGATGAAGTGTGCAGGGGCACGTCTGTGATGCCCCTCACATCAGCCGGTTCGATGCAAGCAGGACATGACGCATTGCAATGCGTTTAGCGCTAAGAGAAACACATATGACGATTACGGTCACCGACAAGGCAGCACAGCATGTTCAGAAGTTCCTGGCGCGGCGCGGTAAAGGTCTTGGGCTGAGGCTGGGTGTGCGTACCACTGGTTGCTCGGGTCTGGCTTACAAGCTCGAGTTTGTCGATGAGCTTGCACCTGAAGATGCCGTCTTCGAATGCAATGGCGTGAAAATCATCGTGGACCCCAAAAGTCTGGCGTACATCGACGGCACAGAACTCGATTTCGCCCGCGAAGGCTTGAACGAAGGGTTTCGTTTCAATAACCCGAATGAGAAAGACAAATGTGGTTGCGGCGAGTCATTCCGAGTGTGAATGTCTGCGTCAAGCGGAAATGAAGGCGGCGCGTGCCGCCTTTTTCATTCCATTGCGGTTTTGCCGCAGCGTTTTTCTGCCACGGAGGATGCCAGTTGACGGCCTCGCTTAATCTGAACCTTAATCTGAACGATAGCCACTTCGATCTGTTTGATCTGCCTGTGCAGTTCGCGCTCGATACTCCCACGCTTGAACGCGCATATCGCACGGTGCAGGCACAGGTCCATCCCGATCGTTTCGCCGCTGCGGCCGATGCGCAAAAACGCATCGCAATGCAATGGGCGACGCGCACGAATGAGGCTTATCAGACGCTGCGCGATCCGCTCAAACGTGCGGCCTACCTGCTTGCGTTGCGCGGTGTTGATCTGGGCGCAGAGAACAACACGGCGATGGAGCCGGCGTTTTTAATGCAGCAAATCGAGTGGCGTGAGGACATCGAAGATGCCGCCGCCGCCAAAAACTTCGGTGCGCTAGAGGCACTGCTGGCCCGGTTGAGTGATGAAGAGCGAGCGCGCCTCGCCAAACTGGCGGCATTGCTCGATAGCGGAGCAGATCAGGCGGCGGCTGAAGCCGTGCGGCAACTGATGTTTATCGAGCGGGTGATGGCAGAGGCCGCTGCGCAAATCGAGCGGCTCGACGGCTGACGGGGTGTTTAGCTTTAGCACCAGCATCAGCACCAGCGTTAGACCAGACGTCTTTTCACCGCGTGCATCAACGCGAATCATTTAGTCCATGGACTGACCAGTCCCCAAAGATACTTCCAGATGGCCTTACTGCAAATTTCCGAACCTGGCATGGCACCGGCACCGCATCAGCGGCGTCTCGCGGTTGGCATTGATCTTGGCACGACCAATTCGCTAGTTGCAGCGGTGCGCAGTGGCATGCCTGATGTGCTGCCCGACGAAGACGGTCACGTGCTGCTGCCTTCCGTCGTGCGCTACCTTGAAAACGGCGGCCGGCGCATTGGCCGCGTGGCCAAAGCCGAGGCGGCAAGCGATCCGCGCAACACGATTGTTTCCGTCAAACGCTTCATGGGGCGTGGCAAAGATGAGGTCGAAGGTGCGGAAAACGCGCCTTATGAGTTTCTCGATGCGCCGGGCATGGTCCAGATTCGCACGGTCGATGGAGTGAAAAGCCCCGTCGAAGTCTCTGCTGAAATTCTCGCCACGCTGCGGCAACGCGCAGAAGACACGCTTGGCGACGAACTGGTTGGCGCGGTGATTACGGTTCCCGCGTACTTTGATGAAGCGCAGCGGCAAGCCACTAAGGATGCGGCGCGTCTGGCTGGTTTGAACGTGCTGCGTTTGCTTAACGAACCCACCGCCGCTGCGATTGCCTACGGGCTGGATAACGGCGCTGAGGGTCTGTATGCGGTGTATGACCTGGGCGGTGGCACTTTTGATCTGTCTATCCTGCGGCTGACCCGAGGGGTGTTCGAAGTACTCGCGGCCGGGGGGGATTCCGCGCTGGGTGGTGACGATTTCGATCACGTGTTGTATCGCCATGTAATTGCTGCAGCGGGGCTGGCCCCTGAGCAACTGACGCCCGGTGATGTCCGTTTACTGCTCGATAGCGTCAGAGTGGCGAAAGAAGCGTTGTCAGTTGCTGCTGAAGCGCGCATCACGGTGACGCTCTCAAGCGGCGTCACACTCGATCAAGCCATCAGCGAAGCCACCTTCGAAAGCCTTACGCAAGCGCTGGTCCAGCGCACGCTGAGCCCGACCAGAAAGGCGCTGCGCGATGCCAAAGTCACGCCCGCTGAGATCCATGGCGTGGTGCTGGTCGGCGGTGCGACACGTATGCCGGTGATTCGCCGTGCGGTCGAAGGGTTTTTCGGCCAGCCGCCACTGACTAATCTCAATCCGGATCAGGTGGTGGCGTTAGGTGCCGCGATTCAGGCAGATCTGCTGGCGGGCAATCGCAATGGTGATGGCGACGACTGGTTGCTGCTCGATGTGATTCCGCTGTCGCTGGGGGTCGAGACGATGGGTGGTTTGACCGAAAAAATCATTCCGCGCAATTCAACGATTCCCGCCGCGCGGGCTCAGGACTTCACCACTTTCAAGGATGGCCAGACGGCGATGTCGATCCATGTGGTGCAGGGCGAGCGCGAACTGGTGTCGGATTGCCGCTCGCTGGCGCGTTTCGAGCTGCGCGGCATTCCACCGATGACAGCGGGTGCGGCGCGCATTCGTGTCACTTATCAGGTCGATGCCGATGGTTTGCTCTCGGTGTTTGCCCGCGAGCAGCATTCGGGCGTGGAAGCCTCGGTGGTGGTCAAGCCCTCGTATGGGCTGGCCGATGACGAAATCGCGCACATGCTCGAAGACAGCTTCAAGACCGCAGAAGTGGATATGCGCGCGCGCGCGTTGCGCGAAGCGCAGGTGGAGGCTCAGCGTCTGATTGAGGCCACTGACGCAGCGCTAGCCGCGGACAGCGAATTGCTCGACGCCAGTGAACGCGCGGCGCTGGATGTGTTACTTACGGCGTTGCGCGGGCTGGCGCAGAGCAACGAGGTAGAGCCGCTTGAGGCCGCAACGAAAGCGCTGGCCGAGGGGACTGACGAATTCGCCGCGCGTCGCATGAATAAAGGAATTCGCCGCGCGCTGGCTGGCCGCAAGCTCGACGAAATCTGACGGGCAGGGCTGGATAGCGCAGGGGTTTCAGCGGGACAGGACATCACACGGCCGCGTGCCGCATCTCACGAAAATATGGATTACGTATGCCTCAAATCATTGTGTTGCCTCACGTTGAACTGTGTCCTGAAGGCACGGTGATTGAAGCGGTGCCGGGCAAGAGCATCTGCGACAACCTGCTCGATCACGGTATCGAAATCGAACATGCATGCGAGAAATCATGTGCCTGCACCACATGTCACGTGATTGTGCGTGAAGGCTTCGATACACTCACGCCATCGGAAGAAGTCGAGGACGATCTGCTCGACAAGGCGTGGGGGCTCGAACCGGAGTCGCGTCTGTCTTGCCAGGCACTCGTGCCAGCCGATACGGATCTCGTGGTTGAGATCCCGCGTTACTCGATCAACCATGCGAAGGAAAATCACTAACAGGAGCGCTCAGCCATGAAGTGGACCGATACGCAAGAGATTGCGATGGCGTTAACTGACAAGCATCCGGATATTGATCCACAGCAAGTGCGCTTTACGGATCTGCATCGCTGGGTAACGGAGCTGGAAGGGTTTGACGACGATCCTGGCCGTTCAAACGAAAAAATTCTGGAGGCGATTCAGACGACGTGGATCGAGGACGCGGATTACTAGGCGCGGCTAACGATCAACGGCCGATCAACAACCGGTCAATGGTCAGGGTGAAGGGTGACGCAGCGGCCCAGCGCTGCTTTCTGTTCCCATCATTCCTGTTGGCGGGCTGAAGAGCTGAAGGACAAAAAGGCGATCCATCTGCATGGATCGCCTTTTTGCATGGTGCTGCTCTGGGCTTAGCCTGCGACCAGCGTTCCGTTTTCAACCCGGACCGGTTGGCCTTGCTGGAACGGCGGTGCCTGGTGATAGGTGAAATAACGGGTTTTGCCGCTTTGCATCTGAACTCGCACCGAATAAGCGGTGCTGCTGCGTAGATGTTTTTCGACGGCATTGCCCGCGAGGCCACCGCCTAGCGCCCCCAGCAGCGTCATCGCGGTGCGGCCGTTATGGCTGCCGAACTGGTTGCCTACGACACCGCCAGCCACTGCACCTCCAACCGCGCCCAGCCCGGTGCCATGGCCTTGCTGGCGCACCGTAGAAATGGCCACGACCGTGCCGCATTGCTGGCACGTTGCTGCGGCTGCGGCTGCGCGGTGCGGGGTGTTGGGGGCATCAGTGGGGTTGCCAGCGGGGTTGCCAGCATTGCCAGCGTACTGAGTGCCCGGCACGCCACGCGCTGTGTTTGTACTGGTGTTTTGGCTGGTTGACGATGGTGGCGCTGAAGGTGGCACCCGCTGTGCGGTGGCCTGAAGCGCATCAGCCGTGGCCGCTGGGCCCGGCAGCGCGGCGGAGGCGCTCATCGCTGGCTCGGGCGAAGCAGACGAGCGGTTGCTTGCTGCGTTGGGAATCAGGCCGGTGATGGCGGCTGTCGCCACCAGGCTGGCAATAATCACCGCGCCGGCTGCCGTGGCGATCAGCGGATGCAGGCGGCGTGAGGTTTCGGGAGAAGGGCGATTGGGATGGTCCATGGCGAGCCTTCGTTCTAAACGAAACTAAAGGGAAGTGGCCGCAGTGTCCGGCAATTTGGCGTGCATGGGTTTGACAATTTGTAACGGCCAACTGGCCGGTCTGCGTGTGCTGGCTGTTTTGGCCGTTTGGGTCAATGTGTGTTGCAGCACCCCAAAAAAAACGCACAGCCCGAATAGATGGCTGTGCGTCCCAGATTTCACCTTTTACTTCAGTTCAGCACGATGGCTCCCTGGGCCTTAGGCCCAGAAAGAGCCTCAGCGCGTCAGTCTTCGCGCCGCAGATGCGGAAACAGAATCACATCGCGGATGCTTGGGCTATCCGTCAGCAGCATCACCAGCCGGTCAATGCCGATACCGCAACCGCCAGCAGGCGGCATGCCGTATTCGAGGGCGCGGATGTAATCGGTGTCGTAATACATCGCTTCTTCGTCGCCCGCGTCTTTTTGATCGACCTGCTTTTTAAAGCGTGCTGCCTGGTCTTCAGGATCGTTCAGCTCCGAGAAGCCGTTGGCGATCTCGCGTCCGGTCATGAAGAGCTCGAAACGTTCGGTGATGCCTTCAACCGTGTCCGAGGCTCGTGCCAGCGGTGACACCTCAACGGGATAGTTAATGATGAAGGTCGGCTCCCACAGCTGGGCTTCAGCTGTTTCTTCAAAGAGCGCCAGTTGCAGCGCGCCGACGCCAGCATTCAGAAACTGCGGCTGGCTCGCATCGACGCCAAACTTCTTCAGCTCAGCCCGCAGGAAAGTGTCGTCAGCGAGTTGTGCGTCGGTGTATTGCGGCGCGTATTTCTGGATGGCCTGGGTGATTGTCAGGCGATGGAAGGGCTTGGCGAAATCCAGTTCACGGCCTTGATAGGTGATGGTCGCGGTGCCGAGCGCATCAATGGCCGCCTGGCGGATCAATTGTTCGGTGAAATCCATCAGCCACGCGTAATCGGTGTACGCGGCGTAGAACTCCATCATGGTGAATTCCGGGTTGTGCCGTGGCGACACGCCCTCGTTGCGGAAATTGCGGTTGATCTCGAAGACGCGCTCAAAGCCGCCGACCACCAGCCGCTTTAAATACAGCTCAGGCGCGATGCGCAGAAACATCTGCATGTCGAGCGCGTTGTGGTGAGTCGTGAACGGCTTGGCTGCTGCGCCGCCGGGGATCGGGTGCAGCATCGGGGTTTCGACTTCCATGAAGTTCGCATCGGACATGAACTTGCGAATCGACGATACCGCTTTGGTGCGCGCGATAAAGGTCTTGCGCGTGTCTGGCGTGACGATCAGGTCGACGTAGCGCTGGCGGTAACGCATTTCCTGGTCAGCGAGGCCGTGGAATTTGTCCGGCAGTGGCCGCAGCGACTTCGACAGCAGGCGCAGCTCGGTGCAGCGCACCGACAGCTCGCCTTTATTGGTGCGAAACAGCACGCCACGTGCCGCGACGATATCGCCCAGATCCCATTTTTTGAACGCGTCGTAGGTGGCGTCGCCCACATCGGCGGGCGTGATGAAAAACTGAATCTGTCCCGAGCCATCGCGCACCGTGGCAAAGCTGGCTTTGCCCATCACCCGTTTGAGCATCATCCGGCCGGCCATGGCGACTTCGAGCGCCTGGGCTTCGAGCGCCTCTTTGCTGGTATCCGCGAACGCCGTTTGCAGGTCGGCGGCGTGGTGCGTCGGGCGGAAGTCGTTCGGGTAGGCAACGCCCTGTTCGCGCAGTGCGCGCAACTTCTCGCGGCGCTCCGCGATGATCTGGTTGTCATCCAGTTCGGCGGTGGCGGGCGTCTGGGTCGGTTGGTTCATGGTGGTGTGGTTTGCGGAAAGGGCGCCAGAAGTGGCGCGAAAAAAAGAATCCGGCGCGGCCTTGTGGTGGCCGCGCCGTGTGCGCGGTGCATGCCGGTTGCGGCTTAAACGTTCTGCTTCAGGCTAGCGCTGATGAAGGCGTCGAGATCACCGTCCAGCACGGATTTCGTATTGCTGATTTCGAGGTTGGTGCGAAGGTCCTTGATCCGGCTGTTGTCGAGCACGTAAGAGCGGATCTGGTGACCCCAGCCCACGTCGGTCTTGCTTGATTCGAGCTGGTCCTGTTCGGCCTGGCGCTTGCGTATTTCGGCTTCGTACAGGCGCGATTTCAGCATGGCCATGGCTTCGGCACGGTTACGGTGTTGCGAGCGGTCGTTCTGGCACTGCACCACGATGCCGCTGGGCAAGTGCGTGATCCGCACGGCGGAGTCGGTCTTGTTGATGTGCTGGCCGCCAGCGCCTGATGCGCGGTAGGTGTCGATGCGCAGATCAGCTGGGTTGACTTCGACTTCGATTGAATCGTCGATTTCCGGATAGACGAACACCGACGAGAAAGACGTGTGCCGCCCGCCCGATGAATCGAACGGTGATTTGCGCACCAGCCGGTGCACCCCGGTTTCGGTGCGTAAAAAGCCGTAGGCGTATTCGCCTTCGATCTTGATCGTGGCGTTCTTGATGCCTGCGACGTCGCCTGCGGATTCTTCGAGAATTTCGGTTTTGAAGCCTTTGCGTTCGCAGTAGCGCAGATACTGGCGCAGCAGCATCGCCGCCCAGTCGCAGGCTTCGGTGCCGCCCGCGCCTGCCTGGATGTCGAGAAAAGCGTTGTTGGGGTCGGCCGGGTTCGAGAACATCCGGCGAAATTCCATGTCGGCGATACGGCCTTCGAGTGCCGCTGCATCGGTTTCGCAGGCGACGAGGGTGTCTTCGTCGTTTTCCTCGCGGGCCATGTCGAACAGGTCCTGCGTATCGCGCAGGTCACTAGAGAGTGCCGTCAGGGTTTCGACCACGCCATCCAGCAGCTTTTTTTCCCGGCCTAGTGCCTGGGCGTGTTTTGAATCGTTCCAGACCGTGGGGTCTTCGAGTTCCTTGTTGACTTCTTCCAGACGCGCAGCTTTGGCGTCGTAGTCAAAGATACCCCCGTAGCTCGTCTGCGCGATGGCGCAGGTCTGCCAGAGAGGCTTCGATCGCGTTGAGACGTTCCGCTTCCATGTCGATCTTTGGTGTCGTAAAAAAGGGGGGAATTATAGCCGAAGCGCAGCGCGCAAAGGGCTCTGGTATGTGCCGAAATGCGGCTGATACGCGCTTTTGCGCGCGACTTCAGCCGAATTGCCGGGAAATTGCCTGTGCCGCACCGTGCCGCGTTCAGGCTAGCGCGTGCTCCACGATCAGTTGTACCCGCGACACGCCATTCCAGCTATCCGCGCTGAGCCGGTAAGCCACCGTGGTGTGCTGGGGCAGCGGCTCGGTGTGGTTGAACCAGATCGCGTTAAAACGCTGGCGGCCACGGCCCAGTTGGAGTTTCAGATGCTTGTCCTTCACCAGCGCTTGCGACAGCACTTCAAATTCGCCAGAAAACACGGGTGCAGGAAAGCCTTGGCCCCAGACTTCGGCATCGAGCATGGCGACAAACTGTGGCGTGAAATACGCGTCTTCGAGCACACCATCCGTTTCAATCGTGCGCGCCAGCACATCCGCGCTGAGCCAGGCCTGGCCCACCGCTTCGAACGCTGCGGCAAAGCGCGCGACGTCGGCGGTGGCGAGTGTCAGGCCCGCGGCCATCGCGTGGCCGCCGAATTTGCCGATCAGGCCAGGTTCGCGTTTTGAGATCAGATCGAGCGCATCGCGCAAGTGAAAGCCGCTAATCGAGCGGCCCGAACCTTTGACCGTCTGCCCGCTGTCATCGGCCAGCGCGAAGGTGAACGACGGACGGTGGAATTTCTCCTTGAGCCGCCCCGCGACGATGCCAATCACGCCCTGATGCCAGCTTGGGTTGAACAGCGTGAGGGTGGCGCTGTCGGCGGGATCAATGGCGCTGAGTTCAGCGAGTGCTTGCTGCTGCATGCCCGCTTCGATGTCGCGCCGCTCGCGGTTCATCGCATCAAGCTGCTGCGCCAGCTCCCACGCACGGCCCACGTCGTCGGTAATCAGGCACTCGATACCCAGCGACATATCCGACAACCGGCCCGCCGCATTCAGCCGTGGCCCAAGCGCGAAGCCGAGATCAAAGCCCGACGCGTGGCGCGCTTCGCGCGCGGTTGCGCGAAACAGCGCTGCGATGCCCGGTTGCGAGCGGCCCCGGCGAATCCGTTGCAGTCCTTGCGCGACCAGCACGCGATTGTTGCCATCGAGTTTCACTACGTCCGCCACCGTGCCGAGCGCGACCAGATCCAGCAGGCCATCGAGGCGCGGCTCTGGCCGTGCTTCGGTGAACGCATTGCGTTGCCGTAATTCGGCCCGCAGCGCTAGCAGCACATAGAACATCACTCCGACGCCCGCGATGCATTTGCTCGGAAACGAACAGCCTGGCTGGTTCGGGTTGACGATGGCACGGGCGGCGGGCAGCGCATCACCAGGCAAATGGTGATCGGTGACCAGCACGTCGATACCTAGTGCGCTGGCGGCGGCAACGCCATCGACGCTGGCGATGCCGTTATCCACGGTAATCAGCAGCTCAGGCGGGCCGCCGGCACGCTGGGCGGCGAGGGCGACGATTTCCGGCGTGAGGCCGTAGCCGTATTCAAAGCGGTTGGGCACCAGGTAGTCCACCTGAGCACCGAACAGGCGCAGGCCACGCACGGCCACCGCACAGGCAGTTGCGCCATCGCAGTCGTAGTCGGCGACCACCAGCATGCGGCGTTGCTGCTGGATCGCGTCGGCCAGCAGCGCGGCGGCTTCTTCGCAGCCTTTGAGCGCGGCGGGCGGCACCAGCCGGGCGAGGCTGGTTTCGACCTCAGCGGGGCCACAGACGCCGCGCGCTGCGTACAGGCGCGCGAGCACCGGGTGCAGGCCATGGCGGGTAAGCACCTCGGTGTCGGCGGGGGAGGCGGCGCGGGTAACGATTCGAGTCATACGGAGGCGGAAAAATACTCAGAAAAAGCGGGTAAGCAAGCGCGCGGCGAGCGTGAAGAGCGGGGATGACCGCTGCAGCGTTACTCGATGAAGAGCGACGCGAGCGCGCGGCGACGCCAGAACTTGCGCAGATCGTGGCGGGTGAGGGTGAGGGTGACGGAGCCGGTATCGCTGCACAGGGTCAGGCCAAGTTCACGCAGTTGGCCGTTTTGCAACGCGGCCAGCGCGGGGGCGAACCAGTCGCGCTCCAGCGCGGCGAACGCGCTGTTCCAGCGGCCCCAGTCCTGCTCGACATAAGGCGTGGAAAACGGATCGAGTTCGACCAGTGTGGTGTGCGTTGCCGGTGTGGTGGGGCTGGCTGAGGTTGTTGGTGCGGTGGGTGTTGTTGTTGTTGCTAGCGCCTCGAACGACTGCGACGGTGCGCCAGTCTGGGCTTGCGCCGCGATGGCGAGGCCACGTGTGGCGGGTGCCAGCGATAGCACATGGGTGAATGGCTGACCGAGCGACTGACTGAGCGCGCGCATTTTGCCCGGTGCGTGAAACCAGAGCGAATTCACTGCAGGCAGGCCGCGCGCTTCACGCGCTTCGTTGACTGGATGCTCGAACCAGGACATCTGGACTTCGTTTTGCAGCTTCATCCAGGCGCGCGAGCGTTCGCCGGAGTGCGCTTCGTGTGGCAGCCAGATTTCGATGTTGCGGCCGCTGGCACGTAGCGGCGACGCGCCCGCCAGCGCGCCGAAGCGCTCACTCGACAAATACCAGCGGCTGGGCTGGGGTGCTTCGAGCTGCACCCCGAGTTCTTCGACCAGCGGACGGGCGACCTCCAGCAGCGCGCGGGCTTCGGCATCGGAGAGTTCAAGCGAAGCGGGGTCGATCAACACTAGATGATCGTGCGCGATCCGCACATGCACCGGCTGCACGCAGGCCCAGACCTGTTCGCCGGGGGTGCCGCCATCGGCGAGCAGCATATAGGGCGCGAGCGGCGCGGCGTCACTGGCATCGGGCGCGACCAGGCCGAAACGGCGGGCGAGCCAGCGCTCGTGCGGCAACGTGCGCTGGAAGTCTTCGCCGGTCACGGCTTCGCTCAGCCTGGCGCGGGCGACGAGGCGATCAAGGGCGGGGTGGGCCAGACGGTACAGCGCGGTGGGGGCTTCGGCGGCCGAAGGTAGTGCGAACGGCAGCAGCAGGTGAAGGTGGGGAGTGGGCATAGTGCTGCGCATTGTATAGGCCTGATGGCCGCACTGAACGGGCTTGGGGCCGCGCTCGTTTAATTTTGAGATTAAATGGAACGATTGGCGGCGAAACGTTCCTTAGGGTTTATACGGGTAAATCGTGTGGGAGAGAGTCAATCATGGTGTATGGCATTAGTAATAGCGTAGGGCCGGTAGGGTCAGTTAACAATTCGGATGTGGGTGTAGGCATTTCTCCGGGTGAAGGCCTATTCGCTGGAAAAACGACGAAAGCGGTGCCGGCTGGCGAGAATTCAGCTTCAAAAACGTCCGAAAAGGGTTTTTTTGCGAACATTGTGGCGTTTTTTCGCAGTTTGTTGTCGCGGGAAAAAAAGCCAGCTTCAGACGCCGAGGTGAAGGCGATGAATCAGCGCGCCATTGCGCAGTTGCAGCAGAAAAACCTGGGTAATTCGGAAGCCGCTCGCACTACTCCACGCGAGTCCGGCAAGAATGCATCAGGGAAAAAATCTGAGGTGGCACCTAAAGTGGCACCTAAAGGACCAGCTATTTCTCAGAAACCTTCAGCGCCAACTCAAGAAAATAAAAAAACTGGCAGCGGAAAGAGCGCTACGGGGAGTTCGCTGGTATCTGACGGTAGTTCGGTGAAGCAACCGGCCGGGAAAACTGTTGAGCAGTCGAAGCAACCAAACCAGAATCATTCGAAGCCTGAAAGTTATCAGGAAAGCAGTGCTAAAGCTAAAAGCAAGCCTGTTGATAACGCATCAGGAAAAAAATCTGATGTGGTATCTAAAGCGGTACCTAAAAAGTCAGCTATTCCTCAGCAGCTTTCAGCGTCAGCTCAAAAAAATAAAAAAACTGGCCAGGGAAATAGCTTTGCGGCGAATTTGCCAGTATCTGGCGGTAGTTCGGTGAAAAAACCGGCTGGGGAAATTGCCGGGCAGTTGAAAAAACCAGACCAGAATGATTCGAAGCCTGTAAATCGCTTAAAAAGCAGTGTCGAAGCTGAAAATAAATTCATCGGTCAGGGACCAGAGACATCAGAAAAAAAGCTTGATGTGAAGCCTAAAGCGTTAGTTAAAACTAGCGCTGGCATGGATAAGCAGGATGCTGCGCTGATGGCAGCATTAGAGGGAGGAGACTACATTGGATTCGCGCGTACTCTCAAGGATTGCAAGCCAGCGGAGCCTACCTTAAGGGCTTTTTGTGATGAAGCTAAGAATCTGGCCGCATCATCAGGTGATAATCTTTTGCTTACTGGCCTGAAGACACTATTTGATCTTAATGAAAAAGAAGGTTGGAATGTATGTGGAGTCAAATCGAAAAATAAAGTTGCTCGCCTGAAGGCGGAGCTACTAGCACTGAAGTTCCCAGCTCCAAAAATAATGAACAGCAGAAGCGATTAACCCCGGTATTCCTAACTAGTTAATCCAGAAAAGCTGGCAACAAGATTATGTGCTGGGCCAAATTTGCAATGCCCGGTATTTAATTTGCACCACGTCAGCCAGTAATAAAAAACAGGGCACCCCGCATATCGCCGGGTGCCCTGTTTGCATTTTTTCGCCGGCACAGACAAATCAGCAAATACTCAGGGGTTTCCAGGGCCGCAGTCCGGCAAAAACCGCTCGCCAGCCGTTGCCACGCCGTTATATGGCAAACTTCGCGCTCGACTGGCGGCGGGGTCATCGCTGGGCCATCAACGGGCCCAGGTTTTCCCAACACAAAGCCGCCGTGCCGAGCCTTCGCCGCAAACCGCAGAAAGACAGAGGATCGCTTGAAATTTCCCTACGAATGGCAGATTGGCTGGCGCTACACACGCGCCGGAAAACGCACGACTGGCAACGGCTTTATCTCATTCATTGCGCTGGTTTCGATGGCGGGCATCGCTCTCGGCGTGGCCGCGCTGATTGTGGTGTTGTCCGTGATGAACGGTTTTCAGAAAGAAGTGCGTGACCGGATGCTTTCCGTGCTGGCGCACGTCGAAGTGTTTTCTCCCACAGGTTCAATGCCGGACTGGCAGATCACCGCGAACGAAGCGCGGCAAAATCCATCGGTTCTGGGCGCGGCACCGTATGTCGAAGCCCAGGCGCTGCTGACCCGCCAGGGCGCGGTGAGTGGCGTGGCGCTGCGTGGCGTGGAGCCATCGCTTGAACCTCAGGTGTCGGACGTCAGCCGGGAAATGAAGGGTGGCGGGCAACTGACGGATCTCGTGCCGGGTGCTTTTGGCATCGTGCTGGGCGCGGATCTGGCGGCCAATCTTGGCGTGCGCCGGGGCGACAAGCTCACACTGGTCGCGCCCGAAGGCTCGATCACACCTGCAGGCATGCTGCCGCGTCTGAAACAGTTCACCGTGGCGGGCATTTTCGAATCGGGCCATTACGAATACGACAGCACGCTGGCGCTGATCAATATCCGCGACGCCGAAGCGCTGTTTCGCCTGCCCGCGCCGACCGGCGTGCGGCTACGGCTCAAGGATATGCAGCGCGCCCCGGAAGTCGCCCATCAACTGGCGCGCACGCTTTCCGGCGACCTGTATATCCGCGACTGGACCCAGCAGAACAAAACCTGGTTCTCCGCTGTGCAGATCGAAAAACGCATGATGTTCATCATCCTCACGCTGATCATTGCGGTGGCGGCGTTTAACCTGGTGTCGTCGCTGGTGATGACAGTGACCAACAAGCAAGCCGATATTGCGATCTTGCGCACGCTTGGGGCGCAGCCCGGCTCAATCATGAAGATTTTCGTGGTGCAGGGCGTGACGATCGGTTTTGCCGGGACGGCGACAGGCGTCGCGCTGGGCTGCCTGGTGGCGTGGAGCATTCCATGGCTGGTGCCGTTCATCGAGCATCTGTTTAGCGTGCAGTTCTTGCCGCCCTCGGTGTATTTCATCAGCGAGCTGCCTTCCGAACTGGTCCCGGGCGACGTGTTGCGGATTGGCCTGATTGCCTTTGTGCTGTCGTCGCTGGCGACGCTCTACCCAAGCTGGCGCGCTGCCAGGGTCCGTCCTGCCGAGGCGCTGCGCTATGAATGACCGTTCTTCTGACCTGACCATGTCTGACTCTGATGCAAGCTCCTCGTCGTACTCGTATGTCCTCGAAGCCACCGGCATCTCGAAGGCCTTTGTCCAGGGCGGCCTGAATGTGCAGGTGCTGCACAACACGCAACTGGCGGTACGCCGGGGCGAAAAGCTCGCCATCGTGGGTGCGTCGGGCTCGGGCAAGAGCACGCTGCTGCACGTGCTGGGTGGCCTCGATGACCCGAGCGCCGGACAGGTTTCCGTGATGGGCAAGCCCTTCACGAAACTCTCCGAGCGCGAGCGCAATGACTTGCGCAACCGCGCGCTAGGTTTTGTGTATCAGTTTCATCATTTGCTGCCGGAGTTTTCCGCGCTCGATAACGTGGCGATGCCACTGCGCATCCGCCGCCTGAGCACGGATGCCGCGCGCCGGGAAGCGCTGGCGATGCTGGAGCGGGTCGGCCTCGCAGCGCGGGCGAAGCACCGTCCGGGCGAGCTGTCTGGCGGCGAGCGGCAGCGTGTGGCGGTCGCGCGTGCGCTGGTCACGAAACCCGCCTGCGTGCTGGCTGACGAGCCCACCGGCAACCTGGATGGCGGCACTGCCGACGGTGTGTTCAGCCTGATGCTCGAACTGTCCGAGACGCTGAATACGAGTTTCGTCATCGTCACGCACGATCCGGATCTGGCTGCGCGTTGCGACCGCATCATGCGCTTGCGTGATGGCGTGCTGGTCGAAGAAACGCCGGTTCCGCTGTAATTCACGCTGTAATTCATTCCGCCACGAGCATTCGTACAAACGAGAAGCGAGAAAAGAGAAAAGGGCGCGCATGTGGATTGATACGCACTGTCATCTGGATGCCGCCGAATTCGATTTGGACCGTGATGCCGTGGCTGATGCCGCCTATGCGGCAGGCGTGAGCCGCATCGTGATTCCGGCAGTGGCGCGTAGTAATTTCGCCCAGGTCAGGGCGCTGGCGCACCGCACCCGTGGCGCGGTCTACGCTCTTGGCATCCACCCGTTGTTTACCCCTCAGGCGCAAGACGCTGACCTCGACGTTCTGCGGCACGAAATCGAAGCTAGCCTGACTGATCCGCGTTTTGTCGGGATTGGTGAGATCGGTCTGGATTATTTCGTGCTGGGGCTAGACGACGCGCGTCAGCAGTTTTTCTATCAGGCGCAACTGGCGCTGGCCGGCCGTTTCGATCTGCCCGTGATTTGCCATGTGCGCAAATCCCAGGACCAGGTGCTCAAAGGGTTGCGCCAGCATCAGGTGCAGCGCGGCATCGCGCACGCGTTCAATGGCAGTTTTCAGCAAGCCCAGGGCTATCTCGACCAGGGCTTGCATCTGGGTTTTGGTGGCAACCTGACGTTCGAACGGGCGCGGCAAATTCGCCGGCTGGCGCTGCAACTGCCACTTGATGCGCTGGTCATCGAGACGGACGCACCTGATATCTCCCCTGCCTGGCTGTACCGCCAACGCAATACGCCCGATCAAGTTCCTGCTATCGGCGCGTGCCTTGCGCAACTGCGCAACCTCGACCCTATGACACTCGCCCTCGGCACATCGGCTAACGCGCTTGCCGCGCTGCCGCGACTGGCGCTTTCGTCCGCATAATCAACCGCTTGAGTGGAGTGAGTGCGTGCCGGACGCAACACGTCCCGCGCGAGCTGTGCGAGCTTTGCGCCGTGTCGTGATGCCCCCGGTGGCGAGGCCGGATGGAGGGCGGATGCGGGCAGTGTGGGGTGGTTTTGCGTTGGGTGTCGTGCTGCTGCAGCAGCAGACGAAGTTGCCGGGCTGGCTTGGTGGCGTCGGGCTGTTTCTCCTGATTAACGCGCTGGCGGGTTGTGCTGTGTGGGGCTTGAGGGGGCACGGCTGGCGCAGGCGTAGCGGCTGGTGTGCCGTGTGGTGCGCTGCGGCGGGCGTTGGTTTTGGCTATGCCGCCTGGCGCGCCCACGAACGTCTTGCGCTAAGCCTGCCGCTGGACTTTGAAGGACGGCCAGTCGAGGTGAGCGGAGCGATACGCGGCTTGCCTATCCACGACGCCATGGGTGCCCGTTTCCTGTTCGAAGTCGAAGCCACCCAGCCGCCGCTCGCCGGGTTTCCCCACACGATCCAGTTGTCGTGGATAGCGCGCGATGCACCGCTGCCCCAGCTCGATCCAGGGGCACGCTGGCGTTTGCCGGTGCGTCTCAAACGGCCCCACGGCAACGCCAACTTTGGTGTGCGCGATGCCGAAGCCGGATGGCTAGCGCGCGACATCCGGGCGCGGGGATATGTCAGCGCGCCAGCCGCTGCGGTTCGTTTGCCAGGAACGGCCCAAGGCCTGAGCGCATGGGTGAACCGCTGGCGCGCCGCGCTGCGTCACCGGATCAACACGGTGCTCGACGACGCACCTCATCGCGGGATCGTCACGGCGCTTGCCATCGGTGCGCAAGACGGCATCCGCGAGGCGGATTGGCAATTGCTGCGCACCACGGGCACCAGCCATCTGGTGGCGATTTCCGGCATGCATATTGGCCTCGCCGCAGCTTGGGCCGGCTGGCTGGCGGGGAGCTTGTGGCGGCGATGGGTCTTTGGTGGCAAATCCGCGCCGCTGCTTTGGCCGACATCGAGCGTGATGGTGCTGGCAGGGGTGCTGTTCGCTGCCGCTCACGCTGCGCTGGCCGGCTTCAACGTGCCAGCGCAGCGTGCGCTCTGGATGCTTGGCGTCGCTGCACTGGCGTTGCTCAGTGGCCGTCAGATGGCGCTGTCGGTTGTGCTGGCATGGGCCCTGGGGCTGGTTTTGCTGATTGATCCATGGGCCGTGGTGACGGCGGGTTTCTGGCTCTCGTTTGGTGCGGTTGCGGCGATTTTGCTGGCGCTGTCTGGCCGTCCACGTGAGCTTGTGCCGCGAGCGGAATACGCCCCCGAGACTGAAATGCATGCCGATTCATCGGCCACGGGTGAGGCGAGTGCTAACCGCGTGCACACAGCATGGGCGTTCTGGCGTGACGCCTGGCAGCGGCTGCAGACGAATCTGCGTAGCGGCTTCCAGGTGCAACTGGCGGTGACCGTGGCGCTGGCACCGCTCACCATCGTCTGGTTCTCACAGGTGCCACTGCTTGGCCTTGCGGCCAATGCGTTTGCCATTCCGTGGGTGAGCGTGCTGGTGACGCCGCTGGTGCTGCTCGGAGTGATCCTTCCTGCACCGCTTGACGCACTGGCCTGGCGTGCCGCGCATGGATTGCTTGAATGGCTGATGCAGGCGTTGCAGCTAGTGGCCCAGCCCGCCTGGACGCTGTGGCGTTTGCCGCAGCCCGATGGATGGGCGCTGGCAGCAGCCGGAGTGGGGGTGCTCTGGTGCCTTGCACCACGCGGCTGGCCATTGCGCTGGGCCGCGCCCCTGACCTGGCTGCCGCTGCTTTTTCCGGTGAATCCCGTGCCACCCGCTGGCGCGTTCCGGCTCACCGCACTCGATATTGGCCAAGGCTCGGCCATTCTGGTTGAAACTGCCCGCCACACCCTTCTGTTCGATGCTGGTCCCGGACCTGAATCGACCCATGCCGGGGAGCGCATCGTGGTGCCGTTTTTGCAGGCACGCGGGACGTATGCGCTCGATGCACTGGTTATCAGTCACGCGGATTCCGATCATGCGGGCGGCGCGCCTGCAGTGCTCGATAACATCCGCGTGCGGCAATTGCTGGCTGCTTTAGTCCCGCGCAATCCGCTTTGGGCCCGTGCTCGCCAGCGCGGCGCACAGACTGTGCCGTGCGCGGCAGGACAGCGCTGGCAGTGGGATGGGGTTGAATTCGCCATGCTCTGGCCCGACCCTGGGCCGTTGTCTGGCCGGCCGAACGCGCATAGCTGTGTGCTGCGGATCAGTACCGCCAGCACAGCGCAGACACCCGGCAACGCCGCCTTGCTGACGGGCGATCTCGAAGCGCCTGGCGAACGTGGTTTGCTGGCGCGCGAGCCACACGCATTGCAGGCGCAAGTGCTGCTGGTGCCACACCATGGCAGCAAGACTTCGTCGACTGAGCCTTTCCTCGATGCGATTGGGCCGTCGATTGCGGTATTTCAGGTAGGCTACCGCAACCGTTTTCGTCATCCGCATCCGTTTGTCTGGGCTCGCTACCAGGCCCGGCAAATCGAGCTCACGCGCAGCGATGAAGACGGTGCCGTCCGCATCGACGTGACGCGTGAAGGCCTTGCACTCGAACGCTATCGCACCACGCACCAGCGTTACTGGATGGGCCGGTAGGCGCGCGGCATGTCATAGGCCACATGCTGCACACTGCCTGATGGCCCACACCTGGCTGGTGCAAAGGTTCAACGGAGACTGCTGCACTTGAAAGACATCCTTCATTTCTCGCACGCGAATGGCTTTCCGGCGTCCACCTACCGGACGCTTTTCGCTGAGCTGGCCGATCACTACGATCTGCGCTTTATCGAACGGATTGGCCATGACGCCCGCTTTCCCGTGACACGTGACTGGCCGCATCTGGTCGATCAGCTATTGGGCGATATCGAGCGCACTTATGACCGGCCGGTATGGCTGGTTGGGCATTCGCTGGGGGGGTATCTGTCGCTGATGGCGGCGTTACGCAAGCCACACTGGGTGAAAGGCGTGGTGATGCTGGATTCGCCCGTGATCGCAGGCTGGCGCAGCAGCTTGCTGCGCGTGTCGCAATGGACTGGCCTCGATGAGCGGCTTTCGCCTGCAGCAGCGACCCGCAAGCGCCGGACACAATGGTCTAGCCGTGATGAAGCCTGGCGTCATTTTTACGCCAAGCCTGCGTTTGCCCGCTGGGATGAGCGCGTGCTTTCTGACTACATCGACTTCGGCATTCCCCAGGTCGCACCAGACGGCGCTCGCGCGCTGGCTTTTGACCGCCGCACCGAATATCTGATCTACAAGACCTTGCCTCACACCCTTGGGGCACGGCTGGTGCACGGAGTGCCGGTGCCGGTTGGACTGATTGCTGGAACGCAATCGAGAGAAGTGCGGCAAGTGGGCCTTGAGGCCAGCGCGCGGGCGACGGCTGGCCACCTCGAATGGATCGAAGGCAGTCATCTGTTTCCGATGGAAAAACCTCTTGAAACGGTACGGGCCGTGCAGCGTATGCTGCATGCGCTGAGTGGGGCGTGAGTGACGCAATGAGTTGCGCATGAGCGGGTGCCGTGCGGCTGGCCAGATGCGGGCTGCGCTGATGGCTGGTTCGGGCTGAAACGGGTTAATCCGTCCGGCTGGCAACGCAGCCAGGTTGCGCGCGAGTTAATTTGGCAGTGCGTTGCAAAGCCTTGTGCGGATGCGTCTGGATTCATCTTTTGGGGCTGGGTTGGGCGATGGCTTTACGGTATAATCCGTTTTTCCTGCGAGCATCCAGCGATGACCAAATATGTTTTCGTCACCGGCGGCGTAGTTTCTTCCCTCGGTAAGGGTATTGCTGCCGCCTCCCTCGCCGCGATCCTCGAATCGCGCGGTCTCAAAGTCACTCTCCTCAAGCTTGATCCCTACATCAACGTTGATCCCGGCACGATGAGCCCGTTTCAGCATGGTGAAGTATTCGTGACGGAAGATGGCGCAGAAACCGATCTTGACCTTGGCCACTATGAGCGCTTCATTAGCACCAAGATGCGCAAGGCCAATAATTTCACCACGGGCCAGATTTACGAATCGGTCATCCGCAAGGAGCGCCGTGGCGATTATCTGGGCAAGACGGTGCAGGTCATCCCGCACATCACTAACGAGATCCAGGCGTTTATCGAACGCGGTGCTGCATCCGCCACTTGTGGCGACCCTGATGTGGCAATTGTCGAAGTCGGTGGCACGGTAGGCGATATCGAATCACTGCCGTTTCTCGAAGCAGCGCGCCAGATGAGCCTGCGCATGGGCCGCAACAGCGCGTGCTTCGTGCATTTGACACTGGTGCCGTTCATCGCCACGGCAGGCGAGCTGAAAACCAAACCAACGCAACACAGTGTGCAAAAGCTGCGCGAAATCGGTATTTCGCCGCATGTGCTGCTATGCCGTGCGGATCGCCGTATTCCCGATGACGAATGTCAGAAAATCTCCCTGTTCTCGAACGTCCCGGAAGACGCGGTGATTTCCGTGTGGGACGTGGACAGCATCTACAAGATTCCACAGATGCTGCACGACCAGGGGCTGGACGCAATTATCTGCGAAGAACTCAAGCTGTCGCCCAAGCCCGCTGACCTGTCGATGTGGGCGGATCTGGTTGAAAAGCTCGAACATCCCCAGCACGAAGTCACGATCGGCATGGTTGGCAAGTATGTCGACCTGACCGAGTCATACAAGTCGCTGATCGAAGCGCTGCGCCACGCGTCGATCCATACCGCGACCAAAGTCAACATCGAATACATCGACTCAGAAGAAATCGAAGCCAATGGTGTGGAGTGCCTCCATCATCTGGATGCGATTCTCGTGCCGGGTGGCTTTGGCCGTCGCGGCACCGAAGGCAAGATCGCTGCCATTCGTTACGCGCGTGAAGCGCGGCTGCCGTATTTGGGGATTTGCCTTGGGATGCAGCTGGCCGTGATCGAGTTTGCCCGCGGTGTGGTTGCGCTGGCCGGGGCCAACAGCACCGAATTCGATCCCGTTACACCAAACCGTGTGGTTGCACTGATTACCGAGTGGTATGACCGTGAAGGCCGGGTTGAAAAGCGCACCGAAGAATCCGATCTGGGCGGCACGATGCGGCTTGGCTCGCAACGTTGCCCGGTTAAGCCCGGCACGCTGGCTGAAGAGATTTATGGCAAGGACGTGAACGAGCGCCATCGGCATCGTTACGAGGTGAATAACCGTTTTGTGCCGCAACTTGAGGCGGGTGGGCTGGTCATCAGCGCCCGCACGCCAAGCGAAGATTTGCCTGAAATGATGGAGCTGCCGCGCAGCATGCACCCGTGGTTTGTTGGGGTGCAGTTCCACCCGGAATTTACTTCCACGCCGCGCGACGGGCACCCGCTGTTCAAGTCATTTGTTGAAGCGGCGCTGGTCTGTCATCAAGCGCGGGCTGGAGAAAAAGCATGAAGCTGTGCCATTTCGAAGCAGGCCTCGACCATCCGTTTTTCCTGATCGCAGGCACCTGTGTCGTCGAATCTGAACAGATGACCATCGACACAGCGGGCAAGCTGAAGGAAATCTGCGCGAAGCTGAATATCCCGTTTATTTACAAGTCGTCTTATGACAAAGCCAATCGCAGTAGCGGCAAGTCATTTCGCGGCCTTGGGATGGATGAGGGGCTGCGGATTCTGTCAGAAGTCAAACGCCAGCTTGGCTTGCCGGTGCTTACCGATGTTCACAGCGAGCACGAGATTGAGCCGGTGGCGGCTGTCGTGGATGTGTTGCAAACGCCGGCCTTCCTGTGCCGTCAAACCGATTTCATTCATGCATGCGCCCGTTCGGGCAAACCGGTCAACATCAAGAAAGGCCAGTTTCTCGCGCCGCACGACATGGTGAATGTGATCGACAAAGCCCGTGAAGCGGCCCGTGAAGCCGGTCTGTCAGATGACCGCTTTATGGCGTGTGAGCGCGGTGTGTCGTTTGGCTATAACAACCTTGTGTCGGATATGCGCTCGCTGGCGATCATGCGCGAAACCGGTGCGCCGGTGGTGTTCGACGCGACGCATTCGGTGCAGTTACCAGGCGGGCAGGGTACGAGCTCTGGCGGGCAACGCGAATTTGTGCCGGTTCTCGCGCGAGCAGCCATTGCCACGGGTATCGCCGGTATTTTCATGGAAACGCACCCAGATCCGGCGCGAGCCAAATCTGATGGGCCCAACGCGGTGCCACTGCAACGCATGGCTGAGCTGCTCGAAACCCTGGTGACACTGGATCAGGCAGTCAAGCGCATGCCGTTTCTCGAAAACAATTTCAACTGATTCGACCCGGTCTGGCGTGGCATCTGCCAGCAAGCCGCATGCCGGACGGCATGCATATGCGTGATGCGGACTGAACCTGCGCCGGACGAATTTAACGTCATTTCCTGAGGAAATCATGAGTGCAATCGTAGATATCATCGGCCGCGAGATTCTCGATTCTCGAGGCAACCCGACAGTCGAATGCGACGTCTTGCTCGAGTCCGGAACGATGGGCCGTGCAGCGGTTCCGTCCGGTGCATCGACCGGCTCACGCGAAGCCATTGAGCTGCGTGACGGAGAAGCGGGCCGTTACGGCGGCAAGGGCGTTCTGAAAGCCGTGGAGCACATTAATACTGAAATTTCTGAAGCGATCATGGGTCTGGACGCGTCAGAGCAGGCGTTTCTCGACAAGACATTGCTGGAACTGGATGGCACGGACAACAAATCGCGCCTTGGTGCCAATGCGATGCTGGCCGTGTCGATGGCGGTAGCCAAAGCAGCGGCTGAAGAAGCAGGCTTGCCGCTGTATCGCTATTTTGGCGGCTCGGGTGCGATGCAACTGCCGGTTCCGATGATGAACATCGTGAACGGCGGCGCGCACGCGAACAACAGTCTGGACATCCAGGAATTCATGATCGTGCCGGTTAGCCAGCCGACATTTCGTGAAGCGCTGCGCTGTGGCGCGGAAGTGTTTCATGCGCTCAGGAGCATTCTGAGTGACCGTGGCATGAGCACGGCGGTGGGTGACGAAGGCGGCTTCGCACCAAACTTCGGCAGCAACGATGAATGTCTGTCGACCATCTTGCAGGCGATTGAAAAGGCCGGTTATCGCGTGGGTGATGACGTGCTGCTAGCGCTCGATTGCGCCGCTAGCGAGTTTTATCACGACGGCAAATATCAACTGGCGGGCGAAGGTCTGCAATTGTCATCGGCCGAATTCACCGATTACCTGGCTGCGCTGGCCGATAAATTCCCAATTGTCTCGATCGAAGACGGCATGCACGAAAGTGACTGGGACGGCTGGAAATTGCTGACTGAGCGGCTCGGTAAAAAGGTTCAGCTAGTGGGCGACGACCTTTTCGTGACCAACACGCGCATTCTGAAAGAAGGCATCGACAAAGGCATTGCGAATTCGATTCTGATCAAGATCAATCAAATCGGCACGCTTACCGAAACCTTCGCAGCGATCGAAATGGCCAAGCGGGCAGGTTATACCGCCGTGATTTCCCATCGTTCGGGCGAGACCGAAGATTCAACCATTGCTGATATTGCAGTGGGCCTGAATGCCGGGCAGATTAAAACGGGTTCGCTTTCGCGTAGCGACCGCATTTCGAAATACAACCAGTTGCTGCGTATCGAAGAGGATCTGGGCGATATCGCCAGCTATCCGGGCAAGTCGGCGTTCTACAATTTGCGCTGAGCCTTGATCCGGTTTTTCTCCGCCGATACTTCACAGACCACCGCCCTGCGTATAGCGCAGGGCGGTGCGCATTATTCGCACTGAATTCATGAGGCTTGTCACCGTTGTTCTAAGCGTGTTGCTGGTGCTGATCCAGTACCCACTTTGGTGGGGGCATGGCGGCTGGTTGCGGGTGCACGACCTGCAGCAGCAAATGGTGCTTCAGCAAAAGAAAAATGCAGAAGCCAAGGTTCGCAACGAACGTGTTGAAGGTGAAGTGCGCGATTTGCAAAATGGCACTGCGGCTGTTGAGGAGCGCGCCCGTTACGAAATGGGGATGATCAAAGACAGCGAGGTGTTCGTACAGTTTGTGTCACCGGCTACTTCAGCGCCGGTTCCGGCTGCCTTGATGTCGTCCACCTCAACGCGGGGGCAGGTGTCGGCGGAGCCTGTGCGGGTCGTACCCAATCCGGAATCCCGCGCCGTCAGGGCAGAAAAAAAGCGCGCGGTAAAAAAAGAAGCCAAAGCAAAACACGCGGGCTGATTCGAGCTGCTTCGGTTTGCTTCGGTTTGCTTCAGTCAGATTGCCGCGCGTGTTCAGTGATTGTTCAAGCGGGTGCGCTGCGGTGCGCTTTACCATCCCCAGCCGGGTGCATAACCATAACCAAACCCGGTGCCCCAACCCCAGCCTCGTCCTCCCCAACCGCCACCGTAATAGCTGCCGTAGTAGACGTTTGTCGTCGGGGGCGAGTAATAACGGGCCCAGGCACGTGCTGCCGCTTCAGCGGCCATGACCTGGTTTTGTTCCTTTAGCACCTGCTTGTCGATTTCGTCATAGCGCTGGCGCTCTTGCTCGGTCAATGGCCGCACGCCATCTGGCAAGCCTGATTGATCGGCGGGCAGGCGGCTGTAAATCGGCGCGGGCCCAGGCGGGGTGACGCAGCCGGAGAGCAGTGCCAGGCCGCCCAGTAAAAAGGGCAGCGCAATGGCTGTCCGGTTCAGGCGAGTGAAAGAAAAAGAATCAATCTGGGAATGAGTGCGTGTTTTCATGTTGACCTCTATCGGCCGCTTGCGACAAAAAGCAAGCGTGCGGCGATGTCAGTGTTGGAACGTGTGGCTTAGCTGCAGTGACAGGCAGCCCGTGGGCTGCCTGTCACGTGAACGTTAGTGCCGCTGCTCAGCCGGTAAGGTGATGCTGCCAGGCAATCCGGCGACAAAAAGTTGCGCGATATCGACCGGATCGAATTCATAACGCTGGTTGCAGAATTCGCAGTGAATTTCGACATGGCCACGCTCTTCCACCACACTGTCCACTTCTTCGCGGCCCAGCATTTTCAGCATTGCGCCGACTTTTTCCCTGGAGCAGCTGCATTCAAAGCGTGCTGACGCAGGTTCGAAGTGCTGCACGTTTTCTTGCCAGAACAGGCGTTTGAATAGCGTTTCAGGCGCTTCCTGCAAAAGCTCATCTTGAGACAAGGTGCCACCGAGGGTGCAGACGCGATTCCAGGTATCGGCATCGAGCTCGCCTGGATGCGGGACAATCCCGCCGTCGCCTGGCAGCTTTTGTAACAGCACGCCAACCGCGCGTTCGGTATTGGCAGCAAGCCACAGGCGTGTGTCGAGCTGTTCAGAGTGGCGCATGTAATGCTCCAGCACTTCGGCCATGGATTGCAGTGGCCCATCGACCCCTGACAGCGGCACGATGCCCTGATAAGG
Organism: Paraburkholderia bonniea; assembly: GCF_009455625.1. Classification (NCBI taxonomy): domain Bacteria; kingdom Pseudomonadati; phylum Pseudomonadota; class Betaproteobacteria; order Burkholderiales; family Burkholderiaceae; genus Paraburkholderia; species Paraburkholderia bonniea. The sequence goes on from NZ_QPEQ01000001.1 coordinate 1,361,734, forward strand.
CTGCTGGCCGTTCTGGCGGTCGCTTGGATCAAGCGTGATGACACAGCGGCCCTGGCCCTCTGCATTTACCAGCTCAGCTAGCGTCGCACTAGCGGGAATCGCGTTGCTGGCTACGTCGTCGGAGAACTTTGCCGTGGCCCGTAACGACAAGTCGGTGTTGCACTGCACGACCAGCATTCGGACCGGGCCATCGCCGAAAATCTGCATGATGAGCGTGCCATCGAACTTCAGATTGGCTGACAGCAGCGCGCACGCCGCCATCATTTCGCCAAGCAACGCGCGCACGGGTGCCGGATAATCGCGCCGGGCCAAGACTTCCTGCCAGGTGTCACGCAGCGAAACGATCTCACCGCGCACTGGTGCCGTACTGAACATGAATTTTTGCAACTGGTCGCTCACAACTTTTCCTTGGGTCAAATTCAAATAATGCTGAGGCCGTGTGCTCATCGTGAGGCATTCGTGAAGCACAGGTGAAGCACAGGTGAGACCAGCACGTCACCTAGCCGATGCGTACGAGCTGAGCCTTGAAATACTGCCGCCGCTCGACATAGTTGGCGGTATTGCGGTGGATGCTGGCGATGTCTTCTGCGGTCAGCTCGCGCACCACTTTGGCGGGCGCGCCCAGGATCAGCGAGTTATCGGGAAATACTTTGCCTTCCGTGACCACCGCGCCGGCACCAACCAGACAATTGCGGCCGATTACCGCGCCATTCAAGATGATGGCCTGAATTCCGATAAGCGCGCCTTCGCGGATGAGGCAACCGTGCAGCGTGGCCTGATGGCCAACGGTGACATTCGCTTCGATGGTGAGTGGGCTGCCCGGATCGGTATGTAAAACGGCACCTTCCTGGATATTGCTGCCGATACCCACCCGAATGGGTTCGTTATCGCCCCGAAGCGCTGCGCCGAACCAGACGCTGGCGTTTTCTTCGAGGGTGACCTGGCCGATGATGGTTGCGGTATCGGCAACAAATACGCTTTCGTGAATAACCGGCGCAGTGTCGCCGAGTTTATAAATTGCCACGGTGGCTCCTTTGCCCTGATTGGCGCTCCCGCTCAAGCCAGAGCGCCGCGGCTGCGCGATGCACGCGCAGCCAGTCGAATCGCGTATTGTAGACGGTTCGCGTGCAGCGCCAGGGCTTGGGGTGGATCTCGTGCCATGGCCTGGCGCTGCATCTTTGCTTTCGGTTTTCATGCAGGCCTGGCGGTGCTGCCTTCACATTTTTATGAACTCTTTTGATGCCACGGTTTTTTCTCCGGCGCTGTCTGATGCACGTGAACAGGCGCTGACGCTTTTGTGCGAGCGCGATCCGGCGCTTAAAGCGCAGGCCACCCGTCAATTACACGCCGATGTGATCCAGGGCGTGACGCAATGTGTGCCTGAACAGCGGCTTGAGGCACGCCAGACGCTGCCGGGCCGTCCGCTACAGCCTGAGCTGGTTGATCCACGTGGCCTTGGACGGCGCAGCATGCAGTCGCCAGCCGGGCGGGCCGTGCTGCTCCATGCGTTAGCGCATATTGAATTCAACGCGATCAATCTCGCGCTCGACGCGGTCTGGCGCTTTTCCGGCATGCCAGCAGCGTTTTATAACGACTGGCTCAAGGTGGCGGCTGAAGAAGCGCATCACTTCTCGCTGCTCGCCGCCCGGCTGGCGGAACTGGGTTACCACTACGGCGAATTTCCCGCGCACAACGGCTTGTGGGACATGTGCGAGCGCACCCAGAGCGATGTGCTCGCTCGTATGGCGCTGGTGCCCCGAACCCTGGAGGCGCGTGGACTGGATGCGGCACCCCCCATTCGAGCAAGGTTGCAGCAGGCAGGCGACCAGGCATCGGCTGCCATTCTCGAGGTGATCTTGCGTGACGAAATTGGCCATGTCCTGATCGGTAACCACTGGTTCAGGTACCTGTGCGAACAAAACGGGCTGAAGCCCCATGACACCTATCTGCGCCTGGCTGAGCAATACCGTGCGCCAAAACTGCGTGGTCCCTTTAATTTCGACGCGCGCCGCGAGGCCGGTTTCGATGAGATCGAACTGGCGGCGCTCGCTGGTCTCGACCGCCAGACTGACTGATGGCGCTGATCCAGCGTGAACGTGGCCCCCGTATTACCCGGCTCAGCCGCGCTGCCCGGATGGGGTTGCGTATGAGGTTGTGCATGAGGCCATTTGATGCTGTCTCGATATAATCGAACGACCATTCTTTTTTTGTGAGGCAGGTCGATGAATCTTTCCCAGTCTGATTTTGTGTTTGTCCGAGGGACACGCCTGCATGTGCGGCGCTGGGGCGATCCTGACGCTCCAGCGTTATTCATGCTGCATGGCTGGATGGATGTCGCCGCGTCGTTTCAGTTTGTGGTCGATGCGCTGGCGGACGACTGGCAGGTCATTGCGCCAGATGCGCGCGGCTTTGGCCTGTCAGACTGGCCGGTGGCGGCGCAGGGCGGTGGGCATTACTGGTTTCATGAGTATCTTTCGGACCTCGATGCGCTGCTTGATCATTACGCGCCCAACGGTGCGGTGAATCTGGTGGGGCATAGCATGGGCGCGAATGTCGTGTGCCTGTACGCGGGTGCGCGGCCTGAGCGGGTGCGGCGGGTGGTGGATCTGGAAGGGTTCGGGCTGGCACCGGCACGGGCAGAGCAGGCCCCACACCGCCTGAAAAACTGGCTGGATGACATGCGCGAGCCACCAGTGTTGAAGCGCTATGCCTCACTGGATGAGGTTGCGGCCCGTCTGATACGTACCAATCCCCGCCTTGATCCGCAACGCGCAGATTTTCTTGCGCAGCACTGGTCGAAGCCGGATGATGCAGGGCGCTGGATGCTATTGGCCGATCCAGCTCACAAGCTGCGCAGCCCGATGCTGTATCGCCTGGATGAGGTGATGGCCGTCTGGGCGCAGGTCGAGGCTCCGGTGCTGCATATTGAAGCGCTCGCATCACCCACCCTGAGCGAGCTAGCGGGGACGATCCCGCTGCCCGAGTTCAAGGCGCGTTTTGCGGCATTTCCAGACTGGCGCGAAGCACTCATCGAAGACGCTGGCCATATGGTCCATCACGACCAGCCAGAGCAGGTTGCTGCTTTGATCGAAGCATTTTGCCGGTAACTTGCTGGCCGTTTGATTCATCTGCAACTATCTGGCCTGGAATACAGCCGGGCTCCGATACTGCATTGCAGTAAAATGGCCGCTAATTTTTTCTGAAGCTGTGATGAACGCTGATCTGCATTGCCATTCCACGATTTCCGACGGCCAACTGGCTCCTGCTGACGTGGCGCGCCGCGCGCATGCGGGTGGCGTGACGCTTTGGGCGCTGACTGATCACGATGAAGTGCGCGGCCAGGCGCAAGCACGTCAGGCAGCCGAGGACCTTGGCATGCGTTATCTCGGTGGCGTCGAAATTTCAGTCACCTGGGCATCCCGGACGGTCCATATCGTTGGGCTGAATATTGATCCCGAGTGCAGCACGCTGATCGACGGCCTCGCCCGCACGCGCAACGGCCGCGCTGCCCGGGCCGAGGCAATTGGCGAGCGGCTGGCCGCGCTGGGCATTCCGGACGCCTATGAGGGTGCGCTGCGTTACGTGTCAAATCCCGACATGATTTCGCGCACGCATTTTGCGCGCGACCTGGTGGAGCGGGGTTACGCCGCCTCCGCTCAGGAGGTGTTTTCGCGCTATCTCGGTGACGGCAAGCCGGGCAATGTGACTCACCGTTGGGCCAAACTGGCTGATGCCGTGCACTGGATTCAGGCCGCTGGCGGCGAAGCAGTCATTGCCCATCCTGGCCGCTATGCGTACACACCTGTCGAATTCGACGCGCTGTTTGGCGAATTCATTGATCTTGGCGGCAAAGCCATTGAGGTCATCACGGGCAGCCACACTCCCGATCAGTATCGTGAATACGCCGAAGTGGCCAAGCGTTTTGGTTTCGAAGCGTCGCGCGGTTCTGATTTTCATGCGGTGGAGGAAGGGCGTGTCGATCTTGGCAGCCTGCCGCCGCTACCTTCATCGCTTACTCCCGTGTGGAATCGCTGGCTGTGAGGCATCAGGCGCTGTGGCGCTGCTGATGCCTCGCAATTTATCTGGCGGCATCGCGCTGCAATCATTCCAATAAAAACATCTCCATGTCCCAATTTTTTCGGCTTCATCCCGACGATCCCCAGCCACGCCTGATCAAGCAGGCCGCACAAATCATCAACGATGGCGGGATTGTCGCGTTGCCAACCGATTCCAGTTACGCGCTGGCATGCCACCTCGATGACAAAAGCGCGGTAGAGCGTCTCCGGCGCATTCGCGGCCTGGATGAGCGTCAGTTGCTGTCGTTGCTGGTGCGCGACCTGTCTGAGCTTGCCAGCTTCGCCACGGTGGACAACCGCCAGTACCGCTTGATTCGCTCGGTGACGCCTGGCCCCTATGTTTTTGTCTTGCAGGCAACCAAAGAAGTGCCACGCCGCCTGTCTCACCCGTCACGCAAGACGATTGGCTTGCGCGTCCCGGATCATGCGATTACGCTCGCGCTTCTTGAGGCGCTAGGACAACCGCTGCTCGGCTCGACGCTCATCATGCCGGGTGAAGACATGCCGCTCAACGACCCCGAAGAAATCCGCGAGCGTCTCGAAAAACAAATTGATCTGGTGATCGACGGCGGCGCGTGCCCGCGCGAGCCTTCCACGGTGATTGATCTGACGGGGGCCGAACCCGTACTGGTGAGAGCGGGGCGTGGCAGCCTCGCCCCCTTTGGACTGGAGCAACCAGCCTAGCTGGAATACCTGAAAGCGGACAGACGCACGCAATCGCGTTGTTACAATCACGAGTTATGGATTCTTCCCTGATACAGACCATTGCGGTATATGCGTTGCCGGTGATTTTCGCCATCACGTTGCACGAAGCGGCACACGGTTACGTCGCACGCATGCTGGGTGATAACACGGCCTATGTACTCGGGCGTGTGTCACTTAATCCGATGCGCCATATTGATCCGCTGGGCACGATTTTTATTCCGCTAGTGCTGTATTTCGCCACCAGCGGGGCCTTTATGTTTGGTTATGCCAAACCGGTTCCGGTGGCGTTTGGCAATTTGCGCAATCCGCGCTGGGGCAGCCTCTGGGTCGCGCTTGCCGGGCCATTGTGCAATTTTGTCCAGGCGCTGCTGTGGGGTGTTGGTGGCGTTGCGCTGGCCATCATTGGCATTGACGAGCCCTTCCTGACGCGCATGGCTGCGGCTGGTGTCGGTGTGAATCTGGTGCTTGGCGTACTGAACCTGTTTCCGCTGCCACCACTTGATGGTGGCCGCGTGCTGATGGCGCTACTGCCGCCGCGCCAGTCGATTGCGCTGTCGCGCATCGAGCCTTATGGCTTTTTCATTGTGATGGCGCTGGTGCTGACTGGAATGCTGACCACTTACTGGCTGCGCCCGCTAGTCGATTTTGGCTATACCGTGGTGACGGCTGTGCTGACTCCTCTCGTTTCGCTTTTTTAATTCAATCATGTTCCCAGACCGTATTTTCTCCGGCATGCGGCCCACCGGGTCGCTGCATCTTGGCCACTATCATGGCGTGCTGAAAAACTGGGTGCGGTTGCAATCCGAATATCCCTGTTTTTTTTGCGTGGTCGACTGGCATGCGCTGACGACGCATTACGAAACACCCGAAGTCATTGAAAAAAATGTGTGGGATGTGCTGACTGACTGGCTGGCAGCAGGCATTGATCCGGCCCAGGCGACTTTATTCATCCAGAGCCGCGTACCCGAGCATGCGGAGTTGGCGTTGCTGCTGGGCATGAGCACGCCGCTTGGCTGGCTCGAACGTGTACCGACCTACAAGGAGCAGATCGAAAAACTGCGGGATAAAGATTTGTCGACTTACGGTTTTCTCGGCTATCCGGTGCTGATGGCCGCCGATATCTTGCTGTACCGCGCGTCGTTGGTGCCAGTGGGCGACGATCAGGTGCCCCATGTCGAAATGACCCGGGAAATCGCCCGGCGCTTTAATCATCTGTATGGCCGTGAACCTGGCTTCGAAGAGAAGGCGCTTGAAGCCGCGAAAAAACTCGGCGGCAAGCGCTCGAAGCTGTACCACGAGCTGCGCGTCGCTTATCAGCAGGAAGGCGATGACGAAGCGCTGGAGCAGGCCCGTGCGATGTTGCAGGAGTCGCAAAGCCTGTCAATGAATGACCGTGAGCGTCTGTTTGGCTATCTCGAAGGCTCACGCAAAATCATCCTGGCCGAACCCCAGGCGCTGTTGACCGAAGCCTCGCGCATGCCCGGACTGGACGGCCAGAAAATGTCGAAGTCGTATGGCAATACCATCGGCTTGCGTGAAGACGCTGAAACGATTGCGAAAAAAGTCCGCACGATGCCGACTGATCCGGCCCGAGTGCGGCGCACGGATCCGGGCGACCCGGACAAATGTCCGGTGTGGCAACTGCATCAGGCCTACACCGACGAAACCACGCATGAGTGGGTGCAAAAAGGCTGCCGTTCAGCGGGCATTGGCTGCCTGGAATGCAAGCAGCCGGTGATCGATGGCATTTTGCGTGAGCAGCAACCGATGCTTGAGCGCGCGCAAAAGTACATGGATGACCCTACGCTGCTGCGTGCGATTGCCGCAGATGGTTGTGACAAGGCGCGGCGTTTTGCCATCGAAACGATGCGCGATGTACGTGAGGCGATGGGCCTCTCGTATAGCTGAAACACGGCTACCTCGAACGGGATCGCCTCGTGACCATTTCGCCCGATGAACCTCCCGTTCTTGCCCTGTCTGCCTCAGCGGCTCCATCCGGCTGGGTGCAGCGCTGGACGCATCTGGTAGCGGCTGGCCGGCCGGTGCTGGATCTGGCCTCAGGTGCAGGCAGGCACGCGCACTGGTTTGCGGCACGAGGCCATCCTGTCGTGGCGCTTGACCGTGATGCCACCGCGCTGGAAAGCGCCCGGGGCGAGCGTATCGAAACCCGGGTGGTTGACCTTGAGCAGGCCGCATGGCCGCTGCCGCCAGAGGCAAAATTTGCTGCCGTGGTGGTTACTCATTACCTGCATCGCCCTCTGTTTCCGTCGATTTTGCATGCGCTGGCACCCGGCGGCGTGTTGATCTACGAAACCTTTGCCCAGGGCAACGAGACGGTAGGCAAGCCATCCCGGCCGGCGTTTCTGCTTGCTCCTGGCGAGTTGCTTGAGGTGGTGCGTGGCGATTTACGGGTGATTGCGTTTGAGGATGGTTTTACCGCCGCGCCGCGTCCTGCATATGTTCAGCGCATTTGCGCGGTCCGGCCGCAGTTGCAGCCTGATGCCGCGGCGATGCCGGCAGCGACCGTGCCACGTTACGATTTGGCTGGCTAATCCGCTACAATCGCGTTTTATCGAATACACCCATGGCGTTTCATGACTAACGGCATTTATAGCAACGGCGGCCTTCAGATTCGTGGCAGCATCCCGGCGATCGTCACGCCGATGCTGGAAGATGGCAGTCTTGATCTGCCTGCATTTCGCAAGCTGATTGACTGGCATATCGAAGAGGGCACAAACGCTCTGGTGGTCGTCGGTACAAGCGGTGAATCCGCGACGCTCTCGGTCGAAGAGCATGTGCTGATGGTCAAAACCGCAGTCGAGCATGCGGCGGGGCGGATCCCGGTTATTGCTGGCTCGGGCGGCAACTCCACCACCGAGGCCATTGAGCTGACCGAGCAAGCCCGGCGTGTAGGTGCCAACGCCACGCTGCAAGTCGTGCCTTACTACAACAAGCCTACGCAAGAAGGCATCTATCGGCACTTTACGAAGATTGCCGAGACCGTCGATCTCCCCGTCATTCTGTATAACGTTCCTGGCCGTACTGTTGCGGACATGGCGAATGAAACGATCTTGCGTCTGGCCCAGGTGCCGGGCGTGATCGGTGTCAAGGAAGCGACAGGCAACATCGACCGTGCGGCACATCTGATCAAGGCCGCACCGGCAAACTTCAGCATCTATAGCGGTGATGACCCAACGGCGATAGCACTTATGCTGCTAGGGGGGCACGGCAATATCTCCGTCACAGCCAATGTGGCACCACGCGCGATGAGCGAGTTGTGCGCGGCAGCGCTTGCTGGCGATGTGAAGCGGGCTCGCGACAGCCACATGAAACTCTTGTCGTTGCATAAACATCTGTTTATTGAATCCAATCCGATTCCTGCTAAATGGGCGCTGCAGCAGCTTGGCCGCATCCAGGGCGGCATCCGTTTGCCGCTGACACCGCTCGATGCCCGCTATCACGAAGTGGTGCGTGGCGCATTGCGCGAAGCCGGTTTGCTGGGCTGAAGATAATGGCTTATTACGGGGCGGGTTAGCGGCTCGTCCCGCGCTTTGCCTTGTATTTCTGCCTCGCACTCTTTTAACCGACGTCGATTTTGCCCACGTTCCTTGCATTGAACGGGGCACTGCGTTCCAGCTTTACGAAGGCCCACATGAAACGTTCTGCATTTTCCCTCCACGCAACTCGCATGGCGGCGCTGGCGCTGGCCTTGTCTACGCTAGCCGGCTGCGAGTCGCTGAACGACTGGTTTGCCTCTGATCGTGTCAATTACAAGGCCACGGCTAGCGCACCGTCTCTGGCGGTGCCGAGTGATTTGACCGCCGCGCAGATTGACCAGCGTTATGTGGCACCGCCTGTGAATGCCGCGCTCGGTGGCACGCCGCAGCGTGTCGTCACAGCTGCGGGCAATGCCACTGAAGGCGTGCCGACGGCACGAGACCCATATGGCATGCATATCGAGCGTGATGGTGATCGTCGCTGGCTGGTGGTTGACGGACGCACACCGGAGCAGTTGTGGCCGCAACTTAAAGAGTTCTGGGAAGACGCGGGTTTTTCACTGAAAACAGATGCGCCTGCCACGGGCATCATGACGACCGACTGGGCTGAGAACCGGGCCAATATCCCCGATGACTGGTTCCGCCGGACGCTGGGGAAAGTGGTCGATATCGTGTATTCGTCGGGTACTCGTGACCGTTTTCGCACACTGGTTTCGCGCGACACGAGTGGTGGATCGACAGATATTTCGATCACTCACAGCGCCATGGAAGAAATGCTGACAGGGCAGGATCAAACTTCGTCGCGCTGGGTTGAGCGCCCACGAGACCCAGCACTGGAAGGTGCGTTTCTCGCCAAACTGATGCAGAAATTTGGCCTGACCGATGCGCAGGCCAAGCAGTTGCTTACCGAGGCTCGTCCGGCAACGGCACCTGTGCAGGTGGACAACGCGGCAGGTGCAACGACGCTTGATTTGCAGGAATCATTTGACCGTGCGTGGTTGCGCGTTGGGCTGGCTCTTGATCGCACCAATTTTGCGGTGGATAACCGGGATCGCGCTAAGGGGATTTACTACGTCCGTTATGCCGATTCGATGCAGGAGCTCAAGCGCGATGGTTTGTTTGGCAAGCTGTTCTATAGCAACACCAGCGCAAAGAAGCCGGGCCAGGAGTTTCTGGTAAGCGTGCGCTCGAAAGATGCATCATCGACGCAGGTTGCGGTGATTAACACGAACGGTCAGGTGGATACGTCGCCGCAAGCGCAGCGCATTGTGTCGTTGTTGCAAGCGCAACTGAACTAGGCGCGTGATGCGTTTCGCCAGTTTGGGAAGCGGGAGCGAAGGCAATGCCTTGCTTATCGAAAAACAAAGCGGCACGACTACGACGCGCGTGCTGCTTGACTGCGGGTTTTCAGCGAAAGAGATCGAGCGGCGTCTGATGCGACTGGGAACCTGCGTCGATGAAATTGACGCAATTCTGATTACCCATGAGCACAGCGATCACGTTGGCAGCGCACTGACTCTCGCGCGCAAACGGTCGATTCCGCTGTATATGAGCTGGGGTACGGCATGTGCTGTGGGTGCCGATAACCTTGATGCAGGTTTAAACGTGTTGTGGGGTGATGCAGAGGTCGCGGTTGGCGATTTCGCTATTTTGCCTTACACCGTTCCCCACGATGCTCGTGAGCCGTTGCAGTTTGTTTTGTCCGATGGTGCCAGTCGTCTGGGTGTGCTGACAGATGTCGGGATGGCCACGGCGCATATCACGACAGTGCTGAGCGGTTGCGACGCGTTGGTGCTTGAGTGCAATCACGACACCCAGATGCTGGCGGCGAGCCGCTACCCACAATCGTTGAAAGCCCGCATTGGCGGCATTCATGGGCATTTGAACAATCAGGCTGCAGCCGATATTCTCGCGTCACTTGACCGGTCGCGTTTGCGTTACCTGATTGCTGCTCATCTGAGCCAGCAAAATAATTCGCCAGAGTTGGCGCAGGCGGCGATGGCCGCTGTGCTGGGTGTGGCTGCTACTGAGATCGTGGTGGCCTCACAGGCAGGTGGTTTCGACTGGCTGAGTCTCTGAGTTTTTAGATCTACCCAGATCCCCCGGCCGGCAAGCGCTGGGCCAGCAAAAAGCCCCATGAAAAATGGGGCTTTTTGCTGGAGGGTGATGAAAATCACCCAATACGTGAAAGCTAATTTCGGTTGCCGCCAAAAATGCTGAGTAACGACAGCAGATTAACGAACACGTTATATACATCGAGGTAAATAGCCAGGGTGGCACTGATGTAATTGGTTTCTCCGCCGTTCACGACCCGCTGCACGTCATACAGCATGTAAGCCGAGAAGATCACGATGGCGAGAACCGAAACGGTAAGCATCAGCGCGGGCAGCTTCAGGAAAATATTGGCGACCGAGGCCAGAATCAGTACGATCACGCCCATGAAAAGCCATTTGCCCATTCCGGAAAAATCGCGTTTGCTGACCGTGGCGATAGTGGCCATTGACGCAAAGATGATGCCGGTGCCGCCGAAGGCCATCATGATTAGCGATGAACCGTTTGAGAAACCTAAAACGAAGCTGAGCAGGCGCGACAGCATCAAGCCCATGAAGAACGTGAAACCTAGCAAGACGAAAACGCCTACTGCACTGTCTTTGGTCTTCTGAATGGCGAACATAAAGCCGAACGCAATAGCAAGAAAAGCCAGCAGGCTCATTGCCGGACTGGTGGCGGCGAACAGTGAGAAGCCGGTGGCGACGCCGATCCATGCACCAAGCACGGTGGGTACCATCGACAGCGCGAGCAGCCAGTACGTGTTGCGTAACACGCGGTTGCGAGTAGAGGCCGTGCTGACAGCGCCGCCGCGGCCGAAGTTGTAGGGATGGTCGTTCATCGTTTCTCCTTGCATCAAACGCAATGTTGCGCAGTGGTTCGCAGTGGTTATAGGGGTAATGCCAGAACAGGTCCGACATCCCTTAGCCCCTGAACTCGTAAGATAGGTCCGCAGCTGGGACGTTCAATAGCCTTCAGCCGCCTGAGCCCTCAGCAAGCCTGGAAAGCCACGATACGTGTATGGTTGCTTTCATTGTAGTAAGGGTTCAATCGCAATCATACCTCGGAACATGCTACAATAGCGGATTCATTTGTATCTGTAACTTCTTAATTTTCTGGAGTTTTTATGGCGATTGAACGCACCCTGTCGATTATCAAGCCGGACGCAGTAGCCAAGAACGTGATTGGCCAGATTTACAGCCGTTTTGAAAATGCAGGACTGAAGGTTATTGCTGCGCGTATGGTTCATTTGTCGCGTGCGGATGCTGAAAAATTCTATGCGGTGCATGCAGCGCGCCCGTTTTTTAAAGATCTGGTCGAATTCATGATTTCGGGCCCGGTGATGATCCAGGCGCTTGAGGGCGAAAACGCAATTCTGAAAAACCGTGATCTGATGGGTGCAACAGACCCAAAGAAAGCTGACAAGGGTACGATTCGTGCTGACTTCGCTGACAGCATCGATGCAAACGCGGTGCACGGCTCCGACGCGGCAGAAACAGCTCGCGCCGAAATCGCATTTTTCTTCCCCGAAGTTAACGTTTACTCGCGTTGAGCTTCGCGCGGTATCGTTGCATAAGTAGCAGCAGGAGCGGGCGCGGACGGTACTTGCGTTCATGTAGCTTGTTGCATGAGCGCAATTTCGTACTGAAACGGCAGGATTCACTATGGCGAGCAGTTCAACCGTCAACCTTCTTGATCTCGATGCCGCAGGGCTAGTCGCTTATTGCGGCAGCCTTGGCGAGAAGCCGTTTCGCGCCCGGCAATTGCAGCGCTGGATTCACCAGTACAACGCTGCCGATTTCGATGGCATGACCGATCTGGCCAAGTCATTGCGCGAAAAGCTCAAGGGCCGTGCCACGATCACGATGCCCGATATCGTTAGCGATCATCTTTCTACCGACGGCACACGAAAGTGGCTGATCGATGTCGGCAACAGCAATGCCGTCGAAACCGTATTTATCCCCGAAGAAACGCGTGGCACGTTGTGCGTGTCGTCGCAGGCCGGGTGTGCAGTCAATTGCCGTTTTTGTTCAACTGGCAAACAAGGGTTTTCTCGTAATCTGACCACAGGTGAAATCATCGGCCAACTGCGGATGGCCGAATTCGCATTGCGCGCGTCTTCTGGCGCTGCAGGCGGTCGGGCCAATGGCGGTGAAGGTAAGGGCGAACGCGTTATTACCAACGTGGTGATGATGGGTATGGGGGAGCCGTTGCTTAACTATGATGCCGTGGTGCCCGCGATGCGGCTCATGCTCGACGACTATGCCTACGGGTTGTCCCGCCGGCGCGTCACATTGTCCACATCTGGCGTAGTGCCAATGATGGACCGGCTGGGTGCTGATTTGCCAGTGGCGCTCGCGGTATCGTTGCACGCGCCGACTGATTCGTTGCGCGACATGCTGGTCCCCCTGAATAAAAAATACCCGTTGCGGGAGTTGATGGCCGCCTGCCTGCGTTATCTAAAAGTTGCGCCACGCGATTTCATTACGTTTGAATATTGCATGCTGGATGGCGTTAACGATAGTGAAGCCCAGGCACGCGAACTTCTGGCACTTACACGTGATGTGCCGTGCAAGTTCAATTTGATTCCGTTTAATCCGTTTCCCGAATCCGGGCTCCTTCGTTCCCGGTCAGACCAGATTCGCCGTTTTGCCCAAGTGCTGCTGGAAGCGGGCGTTGTCACAACGATACGTAAAACTCGCGGTGATGATATTGATGCAGCTTGCGGCCAGTTGGCCGGTGCGGTCCAGGATCGCACACGTCTTGCACAGCGTAGCGCCAAAGGTGCGAGAGTCATTGAAGTGCATCAAGCATAAAATTCAACGCAACTATTTGGCTGGCTATTTTTCAGGCATGCTGAATGGTTGTGTGGTTTTAGAAGAGCGAGTGCGGCAGCGCTCAGTGGCGGCATAGGTCGCTGTAAATTTTGTCATAAATGGCCTGCGATTCTGATCTGGATAAAGTTTCCAGGTGAGTCGCTGACCTAAAAAATCGACGTGAAAGGATCTGGGATGAGTGAATCGCGGCCGCCGCATGACGGCACTAGCGCTAATGAAGACCAACTGACATCGGCTACAGGCCATTCTGGCGCGTCATTTGGCGAGCTGGGTTCGCTGTTGGCGGTCGGCTCCCGGCTAACCGAGCTGCGAGAGGCAAAAGGCTGGTCGATTGATGATGTTTCGGCCCGGCTGAAAGTTGCAGCAGTGAAGCTGCGAGCGCTGGAAGCTGGCGATATCAGCCATCTCCCGGATACGACCTTTGCACTTGGTGTAGTCCGTGGTTATGCCAAGATGCTCGGTGCAGATCCGACACCTTTCACCCAAGCCTTGCGTCGTGAATACGGTGTTCCTGAGCCTGATTTGTCGATGCCCGCATCCTCAGGTAAAGACTTGCCACGCGGCCGGATGGCGTTGTCGCTAGGTGGGGCACCGCGTCATCGCTCCTGGCTGTGGGGGATAGCCGCCATATTCGTTGCGATGATCGCGCTGGCGGTATGGCATACCAACGGCGGTGACTCTTCGGCATGGTTGACGCGTTTCAAGGCGAGCGCAAATGGAGCTGCCCACGATACAGATGCCGCTTCGGCTTCTGTGCCTGCGCCAAATTCTGCTGTCGTTGCAGCGACGCCGGGTTCCGCGGCTGACGTGGCTTCTGCTGGGGCAAGTTCGGTGGGCAGTGTACCCGGTGTGCCTTTAGCCGCATCTACAGATGCTGCTCAGCCTGTTTCGGCCTCCTCGGCTCCGTTAGCTGCGCCAGCGCTGCCGTCGTCTGCTGCGGTTATGGGTGCGGCGAGTATTCCGATGGCGGATTTTGCCGATAAGGGCGCAGATGTTACCAAGGTGGGTGAAGCCATCGTATCCATGCGTGTGACGCAAGACAGCTGGTTCAGTGTGCGTCAGCAAGATGGCCGGGAGCTGTTCTCGGGCCTTGTACGGGCAGGAGAGGCAAAAGAAGTCACTGGCACTGCACCCTTTCGCATTACGGTAGGAAATAGTGCAGGGCTTGAGTCGATATCCTTCGATGGACAGCCTGTTGATCCGGCTAAATATTCGGCAGCGAAGGGCAATGTGGCGCGTTTTGCGCTGCCTTAGCAGCCAGGGGCATGGTTGATGTTGCACACGGTATCGGAAGCATATTTTTCGTTCGATGCATAACTTCGTCAGTAATTAATGGGCCTTTTTGATGCAGATCGACCAATTACACTCCAGCAGTCAGATTTGTTCGACAACCCCCGTGTCTGGTGGCCATGCGCCGCGTCGAGCTGCAGTAGGCGTACCCGTGCGCTGGGGTGGGCAGCTAGTCACGATTGGGGGCGATGCGCCGGTACGGGTGCAGTCAATGACGAATACCGACACGGCTGATGCAATTGGCACCGCGATTCAGGTCAAGGAGCTGGCGCAAGCTGGCTCCGAGCTGGTGCGAATTACAGTGAATACGCCGGAAGCGGCGGCGGCGGTGCCTGCGGTGCGTGAACAACTCGACCGGATGGGTGTGTCGGTGCCGCTGATTGGTGACTTTCACTACAACGGTCATTTGCTGCTGCGCGACTTTCCCGAGTGTGCCGAAGCACTATCCAAATACCGGATTAATCCAGGAAACGTAGGTCAGGGCGCAAAGCGTGATACGCAGTTCGCGCAGATGATCGAAACCGCGATCAAATATGACAAGCCGGTTCGGATTGGCGTCAACTGGGGCAGTCTGGATCAGGATTTGCTGGCCAGGATGATGGATGAGAACGCGGCGCGTGCTACACCGTGGGATGCGCAAAGCGTGATGTACGAAGCGTTGATCCAGTCGGCGATTGGTTCGGCCGAGCGTGCTGTAGAACTGGGCTTGGGACGTAACCAGATCGTTTTGTCGTGCAAGGTCAGCGGCGTTCAGGATCTGATTGCTGTTTATCGTGAGCTGGCTCGACGCTGCCAGTTCGCGCTGCATCTTGGTTTGACTGAAGCCGGGATGGGGTCCAAAGGGATTGTTGCTTCGACGGCGGCGTTGTCGGTGTTGTTGCAGGAAGGGATTGGCGACACGATCAGAATTTCGCTGACACCAGAACCAGGTGCCTCTCGCACCGGCGAAGTTATCGTCGGGCAGGAAATTTTGCAGACCATGGGGTTGCGCTCTTTTACTCCTATGGTCATTGCGTGCCCTGGTTGTGGCCGCACAACCAGCACGCTGTTTCAGGAGCTGGCATCACAGATTCAAACGTATTTGCGGACCCAGATGCCCGTCTGGCGGGATCAATATCCGGGTGTTGAGAGCATGCATGTGGCTGTGATGGGCTGCATAGTTAATGGGCCGGGTGAATCGAAGCAGGCCAACATCGGCATCAGCTTGCCTGGATCTGGTGAAAATCCGGCTGCGCCGGTTTTTATCGACGGAGAGAAGGTTAAGACACTCCGTGGCGAGCGCATCGCAGAAGAGTTCCAGCAAATCGTGAGCGAATACGTTGCCCGTACTTATGGTCGTGAGACCGCGCTTAATTAAATCCAGCTAATTCAATACAGATGACTGAACAAAAAAAGAAGCTTGAAAAACTGTCTGGTGTGAAGGGCATGAATGACCTTTTGCCTCAGGAAGCTGGGTTGTGGGAGTTTTTTGAGGCGACCGTCAAGTCGATGCTTCGGTCGTATGGCTATCAGAATATTCGCACTCCAATTGTTGAGCCCACTCAGTTATTTAAACGTGGCATTGGCGAAGTCACCGATATTGTCGAAAAAGAGATGTACAGCTTTACCGACGCGCTGAATGGTGAGCAACTGACGTTACGTCCTGAGAATACGGCTGCGGTAGTGCGTGCGGCGATTGAGCACAATCTTCTTTACGATGGCCCGAAGCGCTTGTGGTATATCGGTCCGATGTTTCGCCATGAGCGTCCGCAAAGAGGGCGCTACCGCCAGTTTCATCAAGTTGGTGTTGAGGCGCTGGGTTTTGCTGGCCCGGACACTGACGCTGAAATCATTCTCATGTGTCAGCGTCTTTGGGATGATCTGGGTTTAACCGGGATTCGGCTTGAAATTAACTCGCTGGGCCTCGCTGAAGAGCGCGCCGCTCACCGGGTTGAGCTGATTGCGTATCTGGAAAAACACAGAGAGGCGCTGGACGATGATGCGGTACGCAGGCTTTATACCAATCCGTTACGCGTGCTGGATACCAAGAATCCTGCGTTACAGGACATCGTGCAAAACGCACCAAAGTTGATCGATTTTCTCGGTGAGGCTTCGAAAGCACATTTTGAGGGTCTGCAGCGCATTCTGAAGTCGAACAACATCCCGTTCAAAATCAATCCGCGGCTGGTGCGTGGCTTGGATTACTACAACCTGACTGTATTCGAGTGGATTACCGACAAGCTGGGTGCTCAGGGTACGGTCGCTGCGGGTGGCCGTTATGATCCGCTGATCGAGCAGCTCGGTGGCAAACCCACAGCAGCATGTGGTTGGGCGATGGGCGTTGAGCGCATTCTTGAGCTGCTGAAAGAAGACAAGCTCGTCCCAGAAGATGAAGGTTGCGACGTCTACGTCGTGCACCAGGGCGAGGCCGCGCGCGAGCAGGCGTTTATCGTTGCCGAGCGTTTGCGCGATACAGGGCTGGATGTCATTTTGCACTGCAGCCCGGATGGGCAGCCGGCGAGTTTCAAGTCGCAAATGAAGCGCGCCGATGCGAGCGGCGCTGCATTCGCGGTGGTTTTAGGTGAGGACGAAATAGCGAATGGCACGGTTGGTGTAAAAGCGCTCCGTGGGCATTCAACTGACGGAAAAAGTGACCAGCAGAATGTACCTGCCGAAGACTTGACCGAATTTCTAATCAATGCGATGGTTGCAACCGCTGAAGACGACGATTGAACGCGGTGTGATTCAGTTTGCGGCTTGATTTATCAAGATATTCAAGGAAGAAGGAATCGCCAGGCGATGAGTTACCACGACGAACAAGAATCAATTGAAAGCCTGAAAGCATGGTGGACAAAGTGGGGCAATGTAACGACCTGGATCGTGCTGGCTGCGCTTGTTGTGGCTGCAGGCTGGAACGGCTGGAATTTCTGGCAACGTCGCCAGGCGGCTGAAGCGGCTGTATTTTATGACCCGACGGTGCAGCAGGTGCTGGCATCTGGCGACAAGGCCAGGATCGCGCGGGCTGCTTCCGATATGGAAAGCAAGTTTGGTAGCAGCGCGTATGCGCAGATGACAGGGCTTGCTGCAGCGAAAGCACTGTATGCCGCAGGGGATGTTGCTGGTGCGAAGTCCCAGTTGCAATGGGTCATTGATCATGCAAAAAGTGATGAGTTCCGCCAGATAGCAAGGCTGCGTCTGGCTTCTGTATTGCTCGACGAGAAAGCGTATGACGCTGGTCTCGCGTTGCTCGCAGCACCTCAGTCAGAGGCTTTCAAGGGTGTGATGGCGGATGGCCGGGGGGATTTGCTGGCCGCCCAGGGCAAGCGTGATGAAGCTCGTGTGGCTTACAAGCTTGCACTTGATGCCCTTCCCAAAAACGATACTTCAGCGCGTCAGTTGATTCAGTTCAAGCTGGACGCGCTAGGTGACTAATCGTGGTTGCTGCATTTAGTCAAACCACCTAACTCTTTTTGTCAATGCTTCGCTTACCGATGAATCTGCTGAAACGTTTTGCCGTGCCTGTTGCCTGTGCGATGACCGTGCTTGCGCTGGCTGCGTGCTCATCTACGAAGGACCCGCGCCGGGTTCCTACGCCGCTCACCGAATTTAAATCTGTGCTCGACGTGCAGCAAACGTGGAAAGCGAGTGTTGGCAAGGCTGGGCGCTATTTGTTTTCACCTGTTGCGATTGGCGATGCGGTCTATGCGGCTGGTGCCAATGGTTCGGTGGTGAAGATTGATGCGAAGACCGGCAAAGATATCTGGCGTACGAAGGTCGATAGCAACTTGTCGGCTGGCGTAGGTAGTGATGGCACGCTGACAGCCGTCGGTGCGCTCAAAGGCGGGGTCTATGTGCTTGGGCCCGATGGCAAGTTGCTGTGGAAGGCGACTGCGCCTGGTGAAATTATTTCGCCGCCTCTCGTAGGGAATGGTCTGGTTGTGGTCCGAACAGTCGATGGCCAGATTTCTGCCTTCAATGCGCAAACCGGTGAGCAGCGCTGGGTGTACCGTAATCGTCCCGTTCCGCTTAACTTGCGGGTGTCATCTGGTATGACATTCGCTGGTGATGTCGCGGTGCTGGCGGGTTTCCCGGGTGGAACATTTGCCGCGATTAATCTGCAGGCTGGAGATGCATACTGGCAAACGCCAGTGTCCTATCCAAAAGGGGTGACCGAAGTAGAGCGGATTAATGATGTAACAGGACCGCCTGCACTTCTGGGCGCGCAAGTATGCGCGGTCACATTCCAGGGGCAGCTCGGCTGTTTTGACGCTAATTCGGGACGTGTGCTTTGGGAAAAAGCCTTCTCGAGTACTAGTGGCGTGGCACAGAACGAGCGCATCGTGGCAGCGGGCGATGACTGGGCGATTGTTTCAGCCTTTGATGCGGCAACGGGCAAGCAGTTGTGGCGTAACGAAAAGCTGAAAAGCCGTGACGTCAGCATTCCGTTTTTGCTCGGTCCGGCGGTCGTAGTGGGGGATTATCAGGGTTACGTCCACTTTTTGTCGGGTGATGACGGCACATTCGTGGCGAGGGTGAAAACGGACGGCAGTGCCATTACTGCGGCTCCCGTGCTTGCTGGCGATACGCTTGTGGTGCAAACGCATAATGGCGATCTGTTCGGCTTCCGTCCCCGCTGAAGCTGACTCAAACGTTGTATGTGTGACATGTGGCCGGCTTTGCCGGCCGCATGTGTTTTTATGGCTTGGTAGCCAGGGCCGCAAGATTCCAGGGAAAAATAGCAAATGACGATGCGTCAGTCTTGGGCGCATCAGCAAGACTGGACCCAGTGATCTGGGCGTTTATCGCTTACTGGACGGTTGTCTGGATAAGCATCCGGATCTGACCGGATTCGTAATAATTTTTGCCAACTACAGCTCTGAAACAGCTGTACGACGCGCTGTGCGGTTGGTTCAATTTCGCTTTCCGCGCCTCACCGTGAATAACATCTGATGAAACCCGTTATAGCCCTTGTCGGGCGCCCCAATGTGGGGAAATCTACGTTGTTCAATCGTCTTACGCGCTCGCGCGATGCGCTTGTCGCTGATTTACCCGGACTCACGCGCGATCGCCACTATGGAGAAGGGCGCGTAGGTGAGCGCCCATATCTCGTGGTTGATACTGGCGGGTTTGAGCCGGTTGCCAAAGAAGGCATTTTGCATCAGATGGCCCGGCAAACCCGTCAGGCCGTTGAAGAGTCCGACATCGTTGTCTTTATTGTGGATGGCCGGAATGGCCTGGCACCCCAGGACAAGTCGATTGCCGATTATCTGCGCAAGGTCGGCCGGCCGATTTTCCTCGTCGTCAATAAAGCGGAGGGAATGAAATACAGCACTGTGGCGGCTGATTTCTATGAATTCGGCCTGGGTGATCCCCGTGCAATTTCAGCAGCTCACGGCGATGGCGTGACTGAAATGATTAACGAGGCGCTCGATGTTGCTTACGCAGGACATCCCGAAGAAAGCGCGGAAGACAAAGAGCCGCGTGGCATCAAGATTGCCATTGTGGGCCGCCCTAATGTCGGCAAATCAACGCTGGTCAATACGTTGCTTGGCGAAGAGCGAGTGATTGCCTTTGACATGCCCGGCACGACGCGAGACTCGATCTACATTGATTTCGAGCGTCAGGGCAAGAAGTACACGCTTATCGACACGGCAGGTTTGCGGCGGCGCGGCAAAGTCTTCGAAGCCATCGAGAAGTTTTCAGTGGTGAAGACATTGCAATCCATTTCGGATGCCAATGTCGTGATCTTGTTGCTGGATGCGCAGCAAGACATCTCGGAGCAGGACGCTCATATTGCTGGTTTTGTGGTGGAGCAGGGCCGGGCGCTGGTGGTGGGCGTCAACAAGTGGGATGGGCTGGATTCACACGTCCGCGAGCGGACCAAGGCTGATTTGCAGCGCAAGCTGAAATTCCTCGATTTCGCTAAATTCCATTTTGTTTCAGCCGCGCAAAAAACCGGGATCGGGGCGCTTATGCGTTCGGTCGATGACGCCTACGCCGCTGCGATGGCTAAATTGCCAACGCCAAAGTTGACGCGCGCGTTGATCGAAGCGGTCGAATTCCAGCAGCCGCGTCGCCGCGGCCCAGTGCGCCCGAAACTACGCTACGCCCACCAGGGTGGGCAGAATCCGCCAATTATCGTGATTCATGGCAACGCACTCGATGCCATTACCGAAACTTACAAACGCTATCTGGAAAACCGCTTTCGTGAGACCTTCTCGCTGATCGGAACGCCGTTGCGAATCGAGTTCCGCTCAACCACGAATCCTTATGCAGATAAAGGCTGAAACCCGCATCTGCACTAGACTTGGCCGGATGGTGCGCGGTCGCGCGCTGCAACAAAAATCGGCTATAGTGTCGCGGTTGCTGGCGGATCTCTTTTTCTTCGCTGGCAATTTAGTCAACCTGCAAAAAACACGGAGTTTGCTATGAGCAACAAAGGGCAATTGTTACAAGACCCGTTTTTGAACGCACTGCGCAAGGAACATGTGCCAGTGTCGATCTACCTGGTTAACGGCATCAAGCTTCAGGGAAATATCGAATCGTTTGACCAGTATGTTGTGTTGCTCCGAAATACGGTGACCCAGATGGTGTACAAGCACGCAATTTCGACTGTTGTGCCTGCCCGTCCAGTGAATTTCCACCCGGACTCCGAACAGCCCTAACCCCAGTCGCGGCCGATTTAGCATCGCTTGCGGGCGATTCCATTTTCGGCCGCTTCATTTTGGCAATTTCCAATTTGATCAATGCAGCGCTTGTTGGGCTCGATTTCGGCATAACCGATTTCGCAGCCAGTCTGGAAGAACTCAGTCTGCTCGCACAAAGTGCGGGTGCCCATCCTGCCTTTACCCTCACTGGACGTCGCTCCAGCCCGGATGCCGCGATGTTTGTTGGTAGTGGCAAAGCCGAGGAGCTTCGGCTCGCGTGCGACGCCAACAATATCGAACTCGTCATTTTCAATCATGCGCTGGCACCTGCCCAGCAACGTAATCTTGAGCGGGTGCTTGAGCGACGCGTGATTGACCGGACGAGTCTCATTCTGGATATCTTTGCGCAGCGCGCTCGTAGCCATGAAGGCAAGCTGCAGGTTGAACTTGCCCAGCTGCAATATCTGGCAACGCGTCTGATCCGTGCATGGACTCACCTTGAGCGGCAAAAAGGCGGAATTGGTTTGCGTGGTCCAGGCGAAACCCAGCTTGAAACCGACCGCCGCTTGATTGGCGATCGCATCAAAATGCTGAAATCACGTCTCGCAAAGCTAAGGCGTCAGCATGGCACGCAACGTCGCTCACGTGAGCGCAACCGCATTATGTCGGTATCGCTTGTGGGCTATACCAACGCGGGTAAATCCACGCTATTTAACGCGCTGACCAAAGCCCAGGCTTATGTTGCGGACCAGCTGTTCGCTACGCTGGACACGACATCGCGGCGAGTTTACCTCGGTGATGAGGCGGGTCAGGTGGTCGTGTCAGATACCGTTGGGTTTATCCGGGAATTGCCTCATCAACTGGTTGC
Source organism: Paraburkholderia bonniea (assembly GCF_009455625.1). Taxonomy (NCBI): domain Bacteria; kingdom Pseudomonadati; phylum Pseudomonadota; class Betaproteobacteria; order Burkholderiales; family Burkholderiaceae; genus Paraburkholderia; species Paraburkholderia bonniea. The sequence continues at coordinate 1,383,682 of NZ_QPEQ01000001.1, forward strand.
GGCATTTCGTGCAACGCTGGAAGAAACCATTCACGCTGATCTGCTGCTGCATGTCGTTGATGCCTCAAGTGCGGTGCGTCTGGATCAAATCGACCAGGTAAATGAGGTATTGCGCGAAATTGGCGCTGATGCGATTCGCCAGGTGCTGGTATTCAACAAAATTGATGCCGTGCCTGAGTTGGCGGCCCGTGGCGACGCGGTTGAGCGGGACGAATATGGTAATATTTCGCGCGTCTTTCTGAGTGCGCGAACGGGACAGGGGTTGGATACGCTACGTGCTGCCATCGCTGAAATTGCAACGTCCGCCGCGCTTTCCACTATGCCGGAAGAAGCGCTTCCAGCAGTCCCGAACGATGACCCTGAGGATGCCTCCGAGGACGACCCCGAGCTTTCTTCTCCAGGGCGTTAACTTCTTCTAAAGTGCCAAAGCGCATTATTAACCGGCTTTTATTCTGGTGATAAACACAGGTGAATGATTACAACGAGCGGAGTCTCTGGCTGCGTCTGCGCGTCATGCTTTCCCTGAACGACCCACGCTGGGGCCGGGGCGATGGCAATGACGACCGTCAGCGTCCAAATGATCCAAAACGCCCAGCAAATGGCAAGAGTGGAGAGGGTCCGCCCGACCTTGACGAAATGTGGCGTGAATTCAATCGCCGCTTGGGCCGTTTGCTGGGACGCAAGCGCGCAGGAGGAGGCGGTGAGCGCCGCCCGGACGATGGTCGCAATGCGCGTATTGGCATTGGTATTGTCATTGGGGTGCTGATTGCCGTTTATCTCGGAAGCGGCGTGTTTGTTGTGCAGGATGGCCAGGTAGGTGTCGTATCGCAGTTTGGCAAATATCGTTATACCGCTAACCCCGGCGTGCACTGGCGCTTGCCGTATCCGTTGGAAACCCTCGAACGTGTCAATCTGGTGCAGGAGCATTCGATAGAAATCGGACGCAATAACCTGGTGTCGCAAGCGAAGGTGAAGGATGCGTCGATGCTGACGCATGACGGAGATATCGTCGATGTGCGTTTTGTCGTCCAATATCAGGTGCGTAATGCGACCGATTATCTGTTTCGCAATGTCGATCCTGAGCGGGGTGTGACCCAGGCGGCTCAGGCTGCCGTGCGAACAATTGCCGGTGCGCAAAGTGCCGATTCCCTCCTTAAGCAAAATCGTGACACGCTTGCCCAGCAACTTACCGAGGCGATCCAGCGGACCTTGACTGAAACTCGCACGGGCCTGGTGGTGACACGCGTTACAGTCCAGTCGCTTCAGGCACCTGATCAGGTGCTGGCCGTGTTTGATGCTGCGGCCAAGGTGAAAGAAGCGCAGGCGCAGGCGAAGCAGGATGTGCAGAAGCAGGCAGATGAATCGCTGCCTCGAATCAAGGCAGATGCAGCGCGTATGCTGACCGAAGCCAAAACCTACAGTGGCCAGGTGGTGGAGCAGGCAAAGGGTGATGCCGGACGTTTCAGGCAGGTTTATGCGCAGTACGCCAAGGCACCGGCGGTGATCCGTGAACAGATATACCTGGATACCATGCAGCATATTTACTCGAATACAACCAAAGTCCTGGTCGACAGCAAGTCGAGTAACAGCGTGGTGTATGTGCCTCTCGACAAGCTGGTTGACCCGGCCCGTTCAGGCGCTGTGGCGGCACCCGCTCGCACGGCGTCCGATAGTGCTGCGGCTTCTGTCCCGGCTGCGGCTTCTGGTGCTACAGCGCCAGGTGCTGCGAGCCAGGCTGACGTAGCTAGTGACTCCTTCCGTTCACGCGATTCGCTCCGTAATCGCAGTCGTGAAGACGACCTGCAATGAAGAATCCGAATATGAACCGAATCATTGCGCTTGCTGTTTTTATTGTGCTGGTGCTACTGGCGCTTTCATCCATGGTGTATAGCGTTGATCAGCGGCACCAGGCCGTTGTGTCGACACGCGGCAGCACTGTGCCGGTGCTTGTTGGCCCAGGGTTGCATGTCAAGTTGCCATCTCCGTTTCAGCATCTCGTGATGGTTGATACACGGATTGAAACGCTTGATGCTCCAGACGAAGGCCGTTATGCGACGTCAGATAAAGCCGAGTTGCTAGTCAATCCGGTCGTTAAATATCGTGTGACTGATCCGCTGAAACTGTTTGCCGGAACAAAGGGCGAACTGCGCAACGTCCGCGATCAGCTGGCGATGTTGACGCGTAATGCGCTACGCGATGTGCTGCTCAAATACACATTGGCTGATGCATTAGCCAAACAGCAGGATGTGGCGACCGAGACGCGCAGTGTGGTGCAAAAAGCGGCTACGGCATTGGGTATCGAAGTGTTTGGTATCGAACTGACGCGTGTTGATTTTCCGGCTGCGGTAGCGGATTCGGTATACAAACGCATGAGTGCCGCGCGCGAGGAAGTCGCACAGCAAGAGCAGGCTCAGGGTGCTGCCGAGTTAGAACAGCTCAAGACTGAGCTAAACCGGGAGCAGCAGGCGCTGGTGGAAGAGGCTTCCAGCCAGGCGCAGCAGATTAAAAGCGAGGGCGATGCGAAGGCGGCGCTGATTGCGGCAGATGCTTATAACCTCGACCCGCAGTTCTATCAGTTCTATCACAGCATGCAGGCGTACAAAAAGGTCTTTAAGCCCAACGATGTCATCGTGGTTGATCCGGGCAACGAGTTCTTCCGTTTCATGCATAGCCCGAATGGCAGCGTTTCTCCGCTGCCTGCGGCATCACGCAAACACTGATCGCCACGGCGCGCCAGATCGCACAGCAGCCCCATTCGCATGGATAAAGCCGGTTCGTTACTGCTCGCGCTTGCCTTGATGCTGATTATCGAAGGGATGTTTCCCTTCGTTTTCCCCGGCACCTGGCGTGACACATTTCGCAAAATCGCAGAGCGGCCCCAGCACCATATCCGGATGGGCGGGCTGATTGTCATGGTGCTGGGGCTCATATTGCTGCTGATTGTCACCTGACTATGCAGCCTGTTGAGGCTGGCTCGCCCAGGCGCTGGGCTTTCCCTATTTCTTCCATTCCTGGCGCTGCGGCGCCATGCTTAACGTCGCAGGACGATATCAATGTCGATCTGGTTACTCCCCGAAAATATTGCTGATGTGCTGCCATCAGAGGCGCGCAAAATCGAAGAGTTGCGGCGTAGATTGCTGGACCGTTTCCGTGCGTATGGCTATGAAATGGTTATGCCGCCGTTGCTTGAATACCTCGAATCGCTATTAAGCGGTGGCGGCGAGGATCTGAGCCTGCGGACGTTCAAGCTGGTCGACCAGTTGTCCGGCCGCACGCTGGGTTTGCGAGCGGATATGACGCCGCAGGTGGCGCGCATCGACGCACATCTGCTTAACCGCCAGGGCGTAACGCGGCTGTGCTATGCCGGTAACGTGCTGCATACCCGGCCGCGTGGCCTGCACGCGACGCGCGAACAAATCCAGATCGGCGCGGAAATTTATGGTCATGCTGGGCTTGAGGCAGACCTTGAGATTCAGCAATTAATGCTAGATGCACTGCGTCTCGCGGGTTTGTCGAGAGTTCGCCTTGATCTATGTCATGCGGGTGTGCTGGCGTCGTTGATTGATGCTGAACCAGCGGCTGCGGCCTTGGGTGAAGTGCTGTATGAAGTGCTCGCCAGCAAAGATGTGCCACGGCTGGTTGAGTTGACCGCGAATTTCGCACCTGTCACACGTGATGCGCTGCGCGCGCTGCCAGCCCTGTACGGTGACGTCTCCGTGCTGACGGAGGCCCGAGCCCGCCTGCCGAACAAGCCCGAAATTACACGTGCGCTAGATGATCTCGCCTTCCTCGCAAGCCAGGGCGTTGGTGCAGAGGTGATGATTGATCTTGCTGATTTACGGGGTTATGCCTATCACAGCGGTGTCATGTTCTCGGCGTATATCGACGACGTACCGAATGCAGTTGCGCGTGGCGGGCGCTACGATCATGTGGCTCAGGTGTACGGCCGGGCTCGTGCGGCAACGGGGTTTTCGCTTGATTTGCGCGAAGTGGCACGTATTTCGCCGGTTGAAGCGCGAAGCAGTGCGATTCTGGCTCCATGGCAGCTCAATGACGCCTTGTGTGCGCGTGTGGCCGCCTTACGCGATGCGGGCGAAATCGTTATTCAGGCGTTGCCTGGCCATGAGCATGTGCTTGACGAATTTGCCTGTGATCGTGAGCTGATTGAGCGTGATGGTGTATGGGTTGTTGAGCCGCGTGCTTGAGATCTATGCACCAGGGCAGAAACGGAAAAGTTCGGAGCCCGTCGTGAACATGGGTAGAATACGTTTTTAACCAGCTTACAAAACAACATGTCTGCCAGCGCAGTGAATGTGAACTCCGGGCGTAACGTCGTCGTCGTGGGTACCCAGTGGGGGGATGAGGGTAAAGGCAAGATTGTCGACTGGCTAACGGATCACGCCCAGGGCGTAGTCCGTTTTCAGGGCGGTCACAATGCGGGCCACACGCTTATCATCGGTGGCAAAAAAACCATTTTGCGTTTGATCCCGTCGGGCATCATGCACCCGGGTGTGGCGTGCTACATCGGCAACGGCGTGGTGCTGTCACCAGAAGCCCTTTTCAAAGAAATTGGCGAACTCGAAGCCGCAGGCGTCGACGTTCAAAAACGTCTGTTCATCTCCGAAGCTACAACGCTTATCCTCCCGTATCACATTGCTATCGACCAGGCGCGCGAAGCTCGTCGTGGCGCGAGCAAGATCGGTACGACAGGGCGCGGCATCGGCCCGGCATACGAAGACAAGGTCGCCCGCCGCGGTTTGCGGGTGCAAGACCTGTTCGAGCCGGCTGTGTTTGCCGAACGCCTGCGCGAAGTGCTCGATTTCCATAATTTTGTGCTGACCCAGTATCTTGGTGCCGCACCAGTCGATTTCCAGCACACACTCGACATGATGCTGGGCTATGCAGATCGTCTGAAGCCGATGGTTACGGACGTATCGCGCCGCTTGTACGACGAGAATCATGCGGGTCATCATTTGCTGTTTGAAGGTGCGCAAGGCACATTGCTAGACATTGATCACGGAACTTATCCGTTCGTTACGTCGAGTAACTGCGTCGCTGGTGCCGCTGCTGCAGGCGCAGGCGTTGGCCCACAAAAGCTAAATTACATTCTTGGCATTACGAAGGCTTATTGCACGCGCGTTGGTGCAGGGCCCTTTCCAAGTGAACTGTACGACGCTGACAACGCACAGCGGCAAGACCCGATCGGCCTGAATCTGGCCACTGTCGGCAAGGAGTTCGGTTCGGTCACCGGACGTCCGCGCCGTACAGGCTGGCTTGATGCAGCGGCGCTTCGCCGTTCGATTCAGATCAATGGTGTATCGGGCTTGTGCATGACCAAACTCGATGTGCTCGATGGTCTGGACCAGGTCAAGCTATGCGTGGGTTACCAGCTTGATGGCAAGAGCGTCGACATCCTGCCACGCGGTGCTTCCGAAGTCGCACGCTGTGAGCCTGTATATGAAACGTTCGCTGGCTGGAAAGAAAGCACTGTCGGTATCCGGCAATGGGAGCAATTGCCAGCGAATGCCCGGGCGTATCTGACGCGTATCCAGGAGGTGGCTGGCGTGCCAGTCGATATGGTGTCAACCGGACCGGACCGTGACGAAACCATTTTGCTGCGCCATCCGTTCAAGGTTTGAGTCATGACGCAAGGCATACCCATGATCCCGATGAAAGACCCGCGCAACGATGAGCGCAATCTTTGGGTTGGCTGGGACGAATACCATCGCTTGATTGAATTGCTGGCGCTCGCGGTGCATGACTCGGGCTGGAAGTTCGACAAAATCCTGTGTCTTGCCCGCGGTGGTTTGCGCGTGGGCGATCAGCTTTCAAGAATTTATGATCTGCCGCTGGCGATTCTCGCTACAAGTTCGTATCGAGAAGCGGCTGGCACGGAGCAGGGTTCGCTGGATATCGCCCAATACATCACGATGACGCGCGGTGAGTTGTCGGGCAATGTGCTGCTGGTGGATGACCTGGTTGATTCAGGTGTGACACTGGCCCGTGTGCAGCAGCATCTGAAGGAGCGTTACCCAGCTATTTCGGCTGTGCGTTCTGCGGTGCTCTGGTACAAGGGCTGCTCAAGCGTGAAGCCAGATTATTACGTGCAGCATTTGCCGACCAACCCCTGGATCCACCAGCCGTTCGAAGAATGGGATACGGTGCGTCCTCACAATCTCGGTGCATGGATCAAGCGTGGTACCGCTCAGGCGTAACTAACTACCTGGCGCTGATGCATCAATACAGCCGTGTGGTGTGACTGCTGCAAAAAAGGAGCCTTCGGGCTCCTTTTTTTGTCCCGGCTCCAGGCCCCATGCCTAACCTAAGCCGCGATCTGTATAGCCTTTACATCAAGATGGCTCGAAACCATGAACCCGGTGCTACACTGCGCGGGCTTTTCACGTGGCACATCCGCAACAGGGCAACGAGCCCGTTGATGCGGCCCGTTTAGAATAGCGTTCGTTTTTTCGCTCAGGACGGGATTTCCCGCGTTTATGACAGATACCCACCACGTGCGCAAACAGCCTTTGCCTTCCCTGGCTATCGCTGCGATCGGTGTCGTTTTCGGCGATATCGGCACCAGTCCACTTTATTCCCTCAAGGAAGCCTTCAGTCCTTCGCATGGCATTCCCTTAACCAACGCTTCGATCCTTGGCGTGATCTCGCTATTGTTCTGGGCGATCATGATCGTCGTTGGCATCAAGTACGTTCTGCTGGTGATGCGTGCCGACAATAACGGTGAGGGCGGTGTGCTGGCGCTGATGGCACTGTCGCTGCGGTCGTTTAACCCGAAGAGCCGGGCAGCGGGTTTGCTGATGATGCTCGGTATTTTTGGTGCATGCATGTTCTATGGCGATGCAGTCATCACGCCCGCGATCTCTGTGCTCTCAGCCGTCGAAGGCCTGAAGCTGGCACTCCCAGGTATGTCTAACCTGGTGTTGCCGATCACGATGGTGATTCTTGTGCTGCTGTTCTGGATTCAGCGGCATGGCACCGCGACTGTTGGTCGATTGTTTGGCCCGATCATGGTGCTGTGGTTTCTGACGCTCGCGGTGCTGGGTATTTCGCACATCGTGCAGTCGCCGGGCATCATTGCTGCGCTGAATCCGTATTACGCCGTGTCGTTTATGTCGCAACACGTGTTGCAGGCTTATGTCGTGCTGGGCTCGGTGGTGCTAGTGCTAACCGGTGCCGAAGCGTTATACGCCGATATGGGCCACTTTGGCGCGAAGCCGATCCGCTTTGCGTGGTATGCGCTGGTGATGCCTTCGCTGGTGCTGAATTATTTTGGCCAGGGCGCATTGCTGATGCACGATCCGCAAGCTATTGCCAATCCATTCTTTTTGCTGGCACCGGAATGGGCATTGCTGCCACTGGTCGTGCTAGCCACGGTAGCGACCGTCATTGCATCGCAGGCCGTGATTTCCGGGGCGTATTCGCTGACGAGCCAGGCGATTCAGCTTGGCTACGTGCCGCGGATGAAAATTCTGCATACGTCCGAGCTGGCGATTGGCCAAATCTACGTGCCGGTGGTGAACTGGATGCTGCTCTTTATCATCCTGTGCATCGTGGTTGCGTTTAAAAGCTCGGATAACCTCGCCGCTGCCTATGGCATTGCCGTGACTGCAACGATGGTGATCACCACGGTGCTGGTGGGGGTGGTGATGGTGAAGTTCTGGAAGTGGAACAAGCTATTGGTCGGTTTGATTATCAGTGCGCTGATTACGGTCGATCTGGGTTTCTTTGGTGCCAATTTGCTGAAGGTCGCGGAGGGCGGCTGGCTGCCGCTGGGCATTGGTGCACTGCTGTTTTTCCTGCTGATGACCTGGTTCAAGGGGCGCATGATCGTCAAGGAGCGCACCGCCGCTGACGGGATTCCGCTGATGCCATTCTTGCAGGGCTTGCTGGCGCATCCGCCGCACCGCGTGTCTGGCACAGCGATCTATCTGACTGGAAGCGATACGCTGGTGCCAGTGAGCCTGTTGCACAATTTGAAGCACAACAAGGTTTTGCATGAACGCACTATTTTCCTGACGTTTATCACACGCGATATTCCCTACGTGAACGATGCAGATCGAGTCACAGTGAAGGACGTCAGTGGCGGGTTATATCTGGTGAAAGCGGTCTACGGTTTCAATGAAACGCCCGATGTGAAGGCGGTTTTGCTAGAGGTGGGGCGTAGGCAGAACATTACGTTTGAGTTGATGGATACGTCGTTTTTCCTGGCTCGAGAAACCGTGGTGCCGACCCAGTTGCCAGGGATGTCGGTCTGGCGTGAACGCGTGTTTGCCTGGATGCATCAGAACGCTGCCAAGCCAACCGATTTTTTCAGCATTCCGGCCAATCGTGTGGTTGAACTGGGAACGAAAATCGAAATTTGACGATGGTTCGTTTGCCAACGTTTGCCCGCGTCTGCCGCTAGTGATGTCTGGCGGGGGCGGGTGAATGACTCGGCGAAGCGTTATAAACAAACAAGCAAAAAGGCCCGCACCGGTGCAGTTCACACGGATGCGGGCTTTTTTTGTCTGCCACCCGCTGACATGGCGTGCCAGATTTAACCGGCAGCCAGTCAGGCGGATGCAAACGTCTAGCGCTTAAGTTTGGCGAATGCCGCGGCCATTGCTCCACCTGCGGGTTCAGGTTCACGGCCGCGCTGGTTTGAGCGGGGAGCGCCCGAGCGCCCTGGGTTGCGCTCCGTTGAGCCGGCACTGGTGTTGCGTGCCGCTGCCGGGCCGCCTGGCGTGAAATCATCGTCAAGGCGCATAGTCAACGCAATCCGCTGGCGCTTGACATCGACCTCCAACACTTTGACCTTGACGATCTGGCCGGCTTTGACCACTTCGTGCGGATCTTTGATGAATTTCGTCGACAGCGCGGACACATGGACCAGTCCATCTTGATGAACGCCAATATCAATGAAGGCACCAAATGCCGCGACGTTTGTCACGACCCCTTCCAGCACCATACCCGCAGACAGATCGGAGATTTTTTCGACGCCATCACGGAATGTCGCGGTTTTAAATTCCGGGCGCGGATCTCGGCCGGGTTTTTCGAGTTCGGCAAGAATATCGCGCACCGTGGGCAAGCCGAATCGTTCATCGGCAAATTCCGCCGGTGAAAGGCCCGCCAGCGCGTCACGGTTGCCCAGTACTTCACTTGCCTGGCGGTTGATTTTGCTCAGAATCCGTTCGACAACCGGATAGGCTTCGGGGTGCACTGATGAGCAGTCGAGTGGATTGTCACCGCCATTGATACGCAAAAAGCCCGCCGCCAGTTCGAAGGTTTTGTCGCCGAGGCGGGGCACCTTGCGTAGATGATCGCGTGATGGAAATGGGCCATGAGCGTCGCGGAAATCGACAATATTGCGTGCGAGTGTTGCATTCAGGCCGGAAACCCGAGCCAGCAGTGCCACCGAGGCCGTATTGGCGTCGACGCCCACGGCATTCACGCAATCTTCAACCACCGCATCCAGCGAGCGGGCCAGTTCGCGCTGATTCACATCATGCTGATACTGGCCGACGCCGATCGCTTTGGGTTCGATCTTGACTAGTTCGGCCAGCGGATCCTGCAAACGCCGGGCAATCGAGACCGCGCCACGCAGCGTCACATCGAGATCGGGAAACTCTTTGGCGGCGAATTCGGATGCCGAATAAATCGACGCACCCGCTTCTGAAACGACGATCTTCTGCAGCTTTAATTCAGGGTGGCGCGCGATGAGTTCGCTGGCGAGGCGGTCCGTTTCGCGCGACGCGGTGCCGTTGCCGATACTAATGAGTTCTGCCTGGGTGCTTGCGGCGATGCGTGCCAGGCGAGCGAGTGAGCCCTCCCAGTCACGGCGGGGTTCATGGGGATAAATGGTGTCGGTGGTCAGCAGTTTGCCGGTGCGATCGACAACGGCGACTTTGACACCCGTGCGCAGACCCGGATCAAGCCCGATGACGGCCTTGGGGCCGGCTGGGGCGGCCAGCAGCAGGTCTTTCAGATTGCGGGCGAAGACCCGGATGGCTTCGTGTTCGGCTTCGTCACGTAACTGGGTCAACAACTCATTTTCGATGTGGGGTTGCACCTTGACACGCCAGCACCAGCGGCACACGTCGGAGAGCCATTTGTCAGCCGGACGGCCCAGATTTTCGATCGAGAAACGCTGGGCTATCAACGTTTCGCCTGGATGCGGCACTTGCGCATCCAGCTCTTCGCCAAGTCCGAGCTTGGTCATCAGAATGCCCGCATTGCGGCCACGGAAAAGCGCCAGTGCCCGATGCGATGGAATCGTTTTGATGGTTTCGGCGTAATCGTAATAATCGCGGAATTTCTCGCCTTCTTCGGTTTCCTTGCCTTCGACGACCCGGGATGACACCACGCCCTGGTTAAACAGGTAGTCGCGCAGCTTGCCGAGCAGGTCAGCGGTTTCGCCAAATTGCTCGGAGAGGATATCGCGCGCGCCATCGAGTGCTGCCTTGGTATCAGCCACGCCTTTTTCGGCATTGACGTACGCCACGGCTTCCGTTGCGGGATCTAGTTTCGGGTCGGCCAGCAGTGCCAGTGCGAGCGGTTCCAGACCGGCTTCACGTGCAATCTGGGCGCGGGTGCGGCGCTTTGGCTTGTAGGGCAGGTACAGATCTTCAAGGACTTGCTTGCTGTCTGCTCCTTCGATGGCCACCCGTAGCGGATCGGTCAACTTGCCCTGTTCTTCGACGCTGGAGAGGATAGTGGCGCGCCGATCTTCCAGCTCACGCAGATACAGCAACCGTTCTTCCAGATTACGTAATTGGGTGTCATCTAGATTGCCGGTCACTTCCTTGCGGTAGCGAGCGATAAATGGAACCGTCGCGCCTTCGTCGAGAAGTTGTATGGTGGCAGTTACCTGGCGGGGTTGAACGGTCAGTTCGGAAGCGATGCGCTGGACGATCTTGAGTGCTACGGTTTCCGTCATAGGGTCGAGGCGTTCCTGTCGGATTCAGTCTGGAGCTGGACGGCACGGTGTGCGCGGCAGCGGGGGATGGAAAGCGGGGCATTTTGCCATAAATGCCCGAGGGCTCAAGCTCGCGGTGATAGAATTTCGGCCATGTTCCGTCGCCGATCTCTCCCGTTGCCCATCTCCCGTTCCCCACTGATTTCTCTAGCTGGCTTTGCGCTTGCCGTCTTGTTTGCCGTGTCGTCGCTGGCGTTAGCGCAAGAGCGTCCTGCGCCGCCTTTGCTGGAGCCCTCAAGCTTAGCCGATGCTTCTCTGGCACCTGTTCCGGCTCAGGACCATCAAAAGGCAGGCGAGGGGGAGGAGCAAAGTGCGACTGCGCCAGCAGCCACCACCACGAGTTTTGGCGCGCGGCAAGTCGTACTGGATCACCGTAGTGAAGAGAACAACTATCGCTATGCGGTTGCGCAACATAACTGCTATAGCAAGTTTTTCGTCAATCACTGCCTGAACAAGGCGCGCAATGCGATGCGTAGTGTTCAGGCTGACATCCGCAAAGAACAACTGGCGCTGGATGACGAGCAGCGTGTAGCGCGGGCGTATCAGCGGGATCAGCAGGCGGCCTTGACGCAGGCGCGCAACGAGGCGGAAGCGCCACAACGCGCGGCAGAAGATGCCCGCAACGCTCAGGCCTACGAAGACAAGCAGCGCCAGCATGCGCTGGATCTGGCACAGCGCAATGCAGAAATGCCGCAGCGCGCAGCCAATGAACAGGCTTATCAGGACAAGCAGCGTCAGCATTTGCTAGAGCAGGCGCAACGTGGGAACAACACGCCACAGCATGCGGCGAGCCAGGCTGCCTACGATCAAAAGCAGGCTGAGTTCCAGCGCAAACTTGACGCTGCCCGCAAGGAAGGGGCGCAAAAGGCTCAGGAGCGAATTCAGAACGAGCAGCGGTTTCAGCAAAAGCAAGCCGATGCGGCACAGCACAAGGCCGACATCGAAGCGCGCCAGAAGCAGGCTGCCGAAAAAGCCAGGCAAAAGCAGGAGCAGCAACAGAAGCAGTAGCCGTAGCCGTAGCCGCTGTCAGGTCAGTCACGCGTTCTTAGCCGGTCAGCGGCTTGTAGGCGGAGTGGCTGTCTACCTAACGTCTTGGCCACTTCGGATAGAGGAGGCGAGCATGCGCGATCATCACCACGCTATTAGTGCGGACACGTTGCGTGACCGTATTGTGCAACTGGAGTCAGAGCATAGCGGGCTCGACCGGTTGATCGACAAAATGTCAGATGTGCCTGGCGTCGAAGGTCTGGCGTTGCAGCGCCTGAAAAAGCGCAAGCTGAAAGTTAAAGACACCATTATTTTGCTGCAGTTGCAGCTCGAACCGGACCGGCACGTTTAACGCCCGTCATCTGGCAGGCGCTGGTTGCAGCCCTGCGCACCGGATTTTGCAGGAATTGCCTGGTTTTGAATTCATCGCCTGTTTCATCTGTCCCATCCCTGTCAGACGAGGCTGTCCCGGCACGTGATAAACGTGTCGCCGATGGCCTGTCGGTGCTTGTGCTTAACGCAAGGCGTGTGCAGGAGCTCGACGATATTTTCGCGGCCGATGGCCTGCTGGCACGCCAGATCGACGGCTATCGGCCACGTGCGGCGCAGATTGACATGGCGCGAGCGGTCGCGGCGGCGATGGAAGCTTCCAGCCGGGCCCTGCCTGAGCCCGCCATGTTCGATGCAGCGCGTCCGGCCCGCCGTCTGGCACCGCCGTCGAGTCTGGCGGCTGCAGCGCAGGCCGGAGAGGCGGGCGCTGAACCCGGCAATCTCGATGGCAGTGAAAACACGTTGATCGTTGAAGCAGGAACCGGCACAGGCAAAACCTATGCGTATCTGGTTCCAGCGATGCTGTGGGGCGGTAAGGTCATCGTGTCGACCGGCACCAAGCATTTGCAGGACCAGTTATTCCAGCGCGACATTCCCACTGTGCGTGATGCACTGGCAGTGCCGGTCTCTGTGGCGACCCTCAAGGGGCGGGCGAATTACCTGTGTCATTACTATTTGCAACGCACGGCGGATAACGGCCGCTTGCCATCGCGCCAGGAAAGCGCCCATCTGCAGGAAATCATCCGCTTTGCGAAGATCACCCGAACCGGTGACAAGGCTGAACTGGCGAGCGTGCCGGAAACGGCTGCGGTTTGGTCAATGGTGACCTCGACCCGTGAGAACTGTCTTGGCCAGGAGTGCACGTATTACAAGGATTGCTTTGTGATGCAGGCGCGCAAGGAGGCGCAACAAGCGGATATCGTGGTGACCAATCACCATTTGTTTTTCGCGGACATCATGCTGCGTGATACCGGAATGGCTGAATTGCTACCCACCGCGAACACCGTTATCTTCGACGAAGCGCATCAGTTGCCAGAAACCGCCACGCTGTTTTTTGGTGAAACGTTGTCTACTGCGCAGTTTCTCGAACTCGCGCGTGATTGCGTTGCGGAGGGCTTGAGTCATGCACGCGATGCCACCGACTGGGCAAAACTGGGTGGGACGCTGGAGCGGGCGGCGCGTGATGTGCGGCTGGCATTTCGTGAGGACTCGGTACGTCTTGCTCTGGCGCAGTTGCCTGGTACGCATGCGCTGTTTCCGGCGCTTGAGGTGCTGGAGCGCGAGCTCGGCGCATTGGCTACGGTACTGGCGAGCCAGGCAGAGCGTGCGGAGTCTATCGGTGCATGTTCGCGCCGGGCACGCGAGTTGCAAGATGCGCTGGCGCGCTGGACGTCACCACAGCCGCAGTTAGAAGAGGGGGCGGAACGCAGTGCGGCAGGGGACGATAAAACGGATGCGGCAGCATGCGCTGTTTCGGCGGAGAAAGTTCGCTGGATTGAAGTGTTTTCCCAGACGGTGCAATTGCACGAAACACCGCTGTCGGTAGCACCGATTTTTTCCCGACAACGTGCGGGTGTTCCACGGGCCTGGATTTTTACGTCAGCGACGTTATCCGTGCGGGGGGACTTCACGCACTATGCCGCGCAAATGGGACTGAACGTACGACGCTCAATGACCTTGCCGAGTCCGTTCGATTACGCGACGCAGGGTTTGCTGTATGTGCCGCGTAACTTGCCGCAGCCATCTTCACCGATGTTTACCGATGCTGTGTTTGAGGCCGCGTTGCCCGCTATTGAAGCCTCGGGTGGCGGTGTCTTTATGCTGTGCACGACGTTGCGTGCGGTCGACCGTATTGCGGCGAAATTGCGCGAAGTGATCGAAGCACGCGGTTGGTCCTATCCGTTGCTGGTTCAAGGTGATGCGAGCCGTACAGAGCTGCTTGAGCGCTTTCGTGGCTATCGGGACGCGATTCTGGTGGGGAGTCAAAGTTTCTGGGAGGGCGTGGATGTGCGTGGCGACGCGTTGTCGCTGGTCGTGATCGACAAGCTGCCATTTGCTCCACCCGATGATCCAGTGCTGTCTGCACGACTAGATGCATTGACTAAAAAAGGGCTTAGCCCTTTCGCGGTGCATCAATTACCGCAAGCGGTGATTACGCTGAAGCAGGGTGCTGGACGCCTGATTCGTGCCGAAACGGATCGCGGCGTACTGATGATCTGCGATACGCGGTTGGTGGACAAGCCATATGGGCGGCGTATATGGCAAAGTCTGCCGCCATTTCGGCGTACCCGGGAAATTGACATGGTGGAGGCATTTTTTGCCTCACGTGAGCCGGTGCTGCCAGACTGAAAACCTGGGGCTGGGATGCAACGCGAGCGTTAAATGACTGGCTGACGCCGTTCCAGTGCATCAGATTCCTGAAAAAAACAAAACGCCACGAATGTGAGTTCGTGGCGTTTTGTTTGCCCGTCCAAAAGACCAGACTGGTCTTTTGGCGCGGTTATCGCCGTCAGGCGATTGCTGTAGCAACAGCTTACTGGCTTGCGCCCGTAGCGGCAGCAGCAGCGTTCGATGCAGCAGCAGCAGCGTCCGAAGCAGCTGCAGTAGCTGAAGCGACAACATCGCTTGCAGCAGCAACAGCGCTCGATGCAGCGGCTGATACGTCTGAAGCAGCTGCAGTTGCTGCCGAAGCAGCTGCGGCGGCTGCGTCGCTAGCTGCAGTTGCTGCCTGATCGCTGCTTTTGTTGTTGCATGCAGCCAGTGCTACAGCTGCCAACAGAGAAGCTACGAGGAGGGATTTCTTCATGATCACGTCCTTTTATGGTTAAAGGTAAGCAACAGCGCAAAATATTACCGGTAATGTGCTCCAACACCGACCTGGGCCGCTGGTGGAGATGCACTTCAAAGCGTGAATCTTCCCTACGGCTTGGGCGGGAATTATAGGCACTTTCGTTCCGACCGTCGACAAATCCGGGGCCAATACGTTGTCTTTCCCATACAAAAATTCACAGTAAGGGGTAGATATACGAATGAGATCAGTGACAGGCACCAATCTGGATCCAGCCCGCACAATACCACTCGTACAGTAGTGCTGTCACCGACGAATCGTGCGAGAGTGTTACAAAGCGCCTTGCTTCAAGGTGTCGTGTGTCAGCGAGCAACGGCAGCCACTTTTTCAAACCGGTCAGGCGATTTTCCTCGCCGTTCAGGAAGTAAGCGCGGTTGTCGTAAAGCAAAATGGTTTTTCGGTCGAGGCGAAGGCCTGTTTTCAATGCCTGCTGGATGAAACGGGCTTCATTTAGTGGCCGCCTGGGCGGTTCAAATACCACGCTTGGCTTTGGTTCGCTAAAGTATGTGCCTAAAAATGCGGCAACATGCTGTGGCTTCCAGGTGACCTTTGCAAGCATGGCACTGACCTGTTCGATCAGGGCACCAGGCAACTGGGCCGGGTGGGTCACGGCGGGTTGCCTGGGGTCACGATACGGCGTGGCCAACTGTCCGGACATTTCACCGCGCTCAGCCATGTAATACAGAAACTGTGTTGTCAACTCGCTGGTGGATGGAGCGCGAAAGCCGATGGAGCAGGTCATGCATTCGCCTTCCGCGATGCCATCGTGAGCAATATGGGGCGGTAAATACAGCATGTCGCCGGGTTCGAGCAGCCATTCTTCGTCTGGCTCGAAATGCTGCAGGACTTTCAGTGGCAGATCCGGGCGCAATGACAGGTCGCGCTGGGCTCCGATACGCCAGCGCCGCTTGCCGTGAACCTGAAGCAAAAACACATCGTAAGAATCAAAGTGCGCGCCTACCCCACCGCCATCGGTTGCGTAGGAGATCATCAAGTCGTCCAGCCGCACGTCAGGAACAAACCGGAACCGTTCAAGCAGCGCGCGAGCGCGATCGTCGTGCAGATCCACCCCCTGCACCAGCAGGGTCCATGCACGTTGCCGGATAGAGGGTAAATCGCTGGCAGCGAACGGGCCGTGCTGCATTTGCCACTGGTTGCGAAAGTGTGTGACCAGGCGCGCTTCAACATCATTGCCCGCCAGCTCGAATAGCTCGTCCCGCGATAGTGGCGCGCGGATGTCCGAAATGGCTTGGCGTACCAGCAAAGGCTTTTTCTGCCAGTACTGATGCATGAATTGCGCGGGCGTCAGGTTGCCGAGAAGAGCGGTTGGGAGATCGGGCGATGGTGGCTGAACCGGTGTCGGAATTTGGCTCAAACCGGGGCGGAGGGGGTGTTCTAGGGGCCGCTTGGGCATCGTATAATGCGCTCTGTATTCTGGAGAATCGAATGAAAATCGCAAAGAACACCGTCGTGTCGGTTGCTTACAAGCTTTCGGATGCGCAGGGCAATCTGATTGAAGAAAGCGTCCAGCCGATGGTCTATCTGCACGGCGGCTATGATGGCACGTTCCCCAAGATCGAGGAAGAACTCGATGGCCATGAATCAGGTTTCGAAACCCAGATCCAGCTTGAACCACAAGATGCTTTCGGAGAATACGATCCGGAGCTCGTCAAGATTGAGCCACGCAGCCGCTTTCCTGAGCCACTCGAAGTTGGCATGCAGTTTGAAGGAACGCCGGAAGAGGGCGATGAAGATCTGGATTCACTGATTTACACCGTCACGGAAATCGCTGAAGACAAAGTCGTGTTAGATGGCAATCATCCGTTAGCAGGTATGGCGCTCCGTTTTTCGCTGCTGGTTCAGGAAGTCCGGGCCGCTACCGAAGACGAAATCGAGCACGAACATGCTCACGGTGTCGAAGGTCTGGAAATTCTCGACGAAGACGACGAGCCTGACGAAGCAGCTGAAAAACCAGGCCCTACATTGCATTAAAAATGAAACCCGCATGAAACCAGCGGACGTTACCCAGTCAGTACAGGCTGGGTAACGTCCGTTCTTGTTTACCCGTGCTATCCGTGTCTTGAGCGGGTTCGGGTTCTACTGGCAGCATGGCGGGTGGCTCGTGTGTGTCAGGCTCTTCAGGGGTATTCCACTCTGGTATGAACGGCGGAACTGGACGGGGCGGTAGCGGTCTAGGTCCGTCGTTTTTGCCGTCTGCTGCTGGTGATGCTGGCAGAGAAAGCAGCGGCATATGTTTTGGCACGTTGCGCACGCTCACTCTGAACGGAGGGTGCCACGTTGCATCAGCATCTATCTGAAGCCACTGATTGAGGCGGTCTTCTGGCGCAAAAGTAATGCGCGTCAAGTTCGCCACCAATACTCCCTTGTTGTTCCGCAATGGCTGGTCAATCGTAAATCCGCCTGGTATTGGTTTGCTATTCGGATGAATTAACACCACCGGGCCATGAAACACCTGCGCCAGCTTGAGCAGATTTCGTTTGAATTCCAGATAGCCATCCCGCTGCGTGTGTGCGGCAAAGCGCAACCACTTGAAGCGGTCAGGCTGTTCATAGCGTTCTAGGTTCGGATTGCCCTGAATAAACACGACGATTGCTCTGGCACCTCGTCGCTTGGCATATTCCGCTGCATGCGCAAGCCAGAATGCATTGGCGACGGTCCGGTCTTCAAATTCGCCATTGCGTCCCCCTGCATTCAGATAATGATTATTCGCACCGGGGATATTCAAGCTGATAAATACCGTATTGCCGGTCTGCCAGCGCACGTTTTCCCGGTAGGGGCGAAAGCGTGCGATTTCACTTTCACGGACGAGCGCAATGGGGTTTTGACCCATCGAGGTGGAACTGGCAAAGAGCGTCTGACGCAGAAAATCCAGCCGCTCGACGGGGTCGAAACTGTTGGCACCTGCTTTGCCGCACTCAATCCAGTCGTGCTGGCCCGGCACCAGAATCAACGGCGCTCGCGCGGCTTCCAGTAATGCGTGGCGGCGTTCATAAAGCGCGTCCTGGCATGCCTCGCGGGCGCTTTTCAAGTTGCCGCCATAGACGATGAACGACACCCCAGGATCTCGCCCTATCGCGCTGATTAACCGCTGGGTCGGTGCTTCGTCGGCAGGGTTTTGCAGTGTGTTGGCGACCACCGCGAAGCTATAGCGTGTGGTTGGTGTCTGTGCTTGAGGGCTGCTCACGAATGACAAAGACAGCGTAGCGGCAAGCGCCGCGCACAGGCGAAGCCGCCTTGGCGGCCGCGCTTGCTGGCTACTGGCCGACATTCTGCGCATTGGCCTGGTCATGCAACTCATAGAGCAGTTCAAGCGCATCTTTGGGACGCAGCTCGTTTGGATCAAGGGTGCGTAAGCGTTCAATGAGTGGATTGACCACGCTATTAGCAACCGGATCTGGCCGCGTGTCGTGTGAGTTTTCAGTGGCCTCTGTGGCCTCTATGGCTTCTATGGCGGCAAACAAATCTAGCTGTGGCGCAGGCCGTGCCGCAGATTGCTGTTCCAGGTGCGTCAGATGCTTGCGGGCCGCGCGGATGACCGCTGCCGGTACACCCGCTAGCTGCGCTACCTGCAAGCCGTAACTCTGGTTCGCTGGGCCTTCATTGACTGCGTGCAAAAACACAATGCCATGGTCGTGTTCCACCGCCGAAAGATGAACGTTCGCGGCTTGTGCGAATTCAGCGGGCAACTGCGTCAATTCGAAATAGTGTGTGGCGAAGAGCGAATGGCACTGGTTGTGATTCAGCAGATGCCGGGCGATAGCCCATGCCAGTGCAAGGCCATCGAAGGTTGACGTGCCGCGTCCGATTTCGTCCATCAAAACCAGGCTCTGTGCCGTGGCGTTGTTCAGGATTGCTGCGGCTTCGGTCATCTCCACCATGAAGGTCGAGCGCCCGCCCGCGAGGTCATCGGCCGCGCCAATGCGGGTGAAAATCCGGTCAATCGGGCCGAAGGCGGCACGCTGGGCCGGCACGTAACTGCCCACATAAGCTAGTAAAGCGATCAGCGCGGTTTGCCGCATGAAGGTCGATTTACCGCCCATGTTCGGGCCAGTTATCAGCAGTAGCTTGCGTTCGGTGTTGAGTGCGCAGTCGTTGGCGATGAACTGTTCAACCTGGGCTTCGACGACGGGATGCCGTCCTTGCTCGATATCAATCCCGGCGCTTTCTGAAAACGTGGGTGCCACCCAGTCGAGTGCGCGGGCGCGTTCGGCAAAGGTGGCAAGCAGATCCAGCTCAGCGAGTGCAGCGGCGACGTGCTGGCAATCTGCGATAAACGGCAAGAGTGCGTTTAGCAGTGCGTCATACAACGCGCGTTCGCGGGTGAGCGCACGCTCCTGGGCGGAGAGCGCTTTGTCTTCGAAGGTTTTTAGCTCTGGCGTGATGTAGCGCTCGGCGTTCTTCAGGGTCTGACGTCGCCGGTAATCATCCGGCACCTTGTCGGTCTGGCCGCGTGTGACTTCTATATAAAAACCATGAACCTTGTTGTATTCGACGCGCAGGTTGTTAATGCCGGTGCGCGCCCGTTCACGGGTTTCCAGTTCAATCAGGAACTGCCCGCAATTCTCGGACAGGTCGCGCAGGCTATCGAGCTCGGCATCGTAGCCTCGCGCGATCACGCCGCCGTCACGCACCATCGCGGCGGGCTCGGTGGCTACCGCCCGGACGAGCAGGTCAACGCACGCGGCTGGGGGCACAAGCGCCGCGTCGAGACGCGCGAGAGAAGCCGCATAAGGCGCGATGGCTTCAAGTTGCGTGCGTAATGCGGGCAACGCGTTAAATGTGTCGCGCAGGCTGGAGAGGTCGCGTGGGCGTGCGGACAGCAGCGCTAGACGGCCCGTGATGCGTTCGATATCGGCAATCTGCCGCAGCGCGCTGCGCAACGCGTTAAGGCGGGTTTCGGCTGAGGCGTCCAGTAGTGCGCCGATGGCCTGATGGCGTGCCTGGGCGATGGCGCTATTGCGTGGCGGATGATGCAGCCAGTGCCGCAGCAGACGGCTTCCCATTGTGGTGCCACAGGTGTCGAGCAGTGAGCAGAGGGTCGGAGATTCAGTGCCGCGCAGGGTTTCAGTCAGCTCGAGATTGCGGCGCGTGGCGGGGTCAAGGCCGATGTATTCGCTTTCGTTTTCGACTTTCAGGCTGCGCACGTGACGTAACTGCTGCCCCTGGGTGGCCGCCGCATATAACAGCAGGGCGCCTGCTGCCCCATAGGCGCTGGATAGCGCATGAGCGCCGAAGCCTTCAAGGCTGGCCACACCGAGCTGGTCACGCAGACGTTGATCTCCGGTAGCGTGATCGAAATGCCAGACCGGCACCCGGGTGAGTGCGCCAAAACCGGAGGGCGGGGACCAGCTGCTTGAATCCGTGCCGGTATCGGCGAGCAGAATTTCCGCTGGCCGGATACGCTCGAAAACGGCGTCGGCCTGATCGAGCGCGACTTCAGCGAGACGCAGCGCGCCACTTGCCAGATTGAGCCAGGCGAGACCGATATGGGTTATCACGCCCCGCCGGTTATGACCAGCGCACGCGGCAAGCAGGTACACGTCGCGCTTGTCGGACAACAGCGCGGCATCGGTGAGGGTGCCAGGGGTGACGACGCGCATCACTTTGCGTTCAACCGGGCCTTTTGAGGTTGCCGGGTCGCCTGTTTGTTCGCAGATCGCGGCTGATTCGCCTAGCTTGACGAGCTTGGCCAGGTATTGTTCGACGGCATGGTGTGGCACACCCGCCATCTTGATTGGGTTGCCACCAGACGCGCCGCGCTGGGTCAACGTGAGATCAAGCAGGCGCGAGGCTTTTTCAGCGTCTTCGAAAAACAGCTCGTAAAAATCGCCCATCCGGTAGAACACCAGCGTGCCGGGATGGTCCGCTTTGATGCGCAGGTATTGCTGCATCATCGGCGTGTGATTGCTAAAGGCGGCGCTTGGTACATCAGGTTTTGCGTGCGTTTCTTCCATTTGTCCTATACCCGGAAAGGTGTTCAGTCTTTTAGCAGGTTTTTGTTTAGGCCTGCTTGCAGGCTGCCGCGCATTTTTTGCCGGAAAATTATTTGGCCTGCGCTGGTGTTGCTTCGCACGTTTTAGGTAAAACCTGCGCTAACTATCATGCACGTTGACGCGCGCGCGGCCAGGTAATTACAGCTTGGTTAACACCTCGCTGTCATTACGGCTTATGGCCATCAAGACAACGAAGAGTTAGACCGATCGCTATAAGTTGCCCATCGGCGAGCGTGTATGAAGCAAATCAAAATTGGGGAGTGGCTGGCCATGTTGCCCGCCGCCACAATGGTCGTTTGGGTAAAGCTTCGTGAGGCGCGTAAAGAAGGGCAGGAGCCGATGAGCAGAAAGCGCTCGGCAGCCAATTTCCTAAACGGCGATATGGTACCGCAGCCGACGATTTACACAGTAGGAAACCTTTGCCGTGGCTGTCTGGAAGGGCACGTTGAGCGTCGCCGGAAGATGAAAGGCGCGAACGAAATTTTGCGCATGTTCGGGGGCTCGACCCGCTGCATGATCTACCCGGTTAGTGGCTGCTGATGGCTCCAGGTTCGGGTAGCAAGAGGCGAGATGGAACTGAAAGGCCAGAGTTGTTACAGAGCGCTTAGCAGCAGAAACTTTTAGAGGTGGTGGTGGTGATGCTGCTGCCGAAACCAGGTGTTGAGGACAGGCCTTCCCATGGGATACCCGTTTGCAGGACATATAGAAATCGCATTGTCGTTTCTAGTGGCTCTGGTTAGTTTAATCAACGACTTATCGCGGGTATTATCATGAACAAAATAGACAGTTTCAGCCTCGTATCAAATTCGCCAGATCAGTCTGGAAATATTCAACCGGATCGTGACAGTTCACTAGTGGTAAACGGCCAGGCAAAAACCATATCAATCGAGAAAACCGATGGAAATGAACATCGGCATATTACCGATGATGAAGCATTAAAAGTGTCGGGATTTCTTGCTCTCAAGGGATACGCTGTAACTAACGACGTCGACCAAAATCGGGCGGTAAAATTAATAAAAAAAGTGCTGGACAATAAATATCTAAGTAATGAGATTGATAAAGGATCAAGGCTGGCGAGGTGTCGTGAAGATTTTTTTGCAAAAATTTGCAAAGAATATTTAAATGAAGAGTCAATGCGAACTTTTTCCGCTCATGTTGATAGGGGTTTGATTAATTCTATTAGGGAGAAGCTCGGCCAAAAATCACATGATTTGATGAAGAAAAATATCTTATATGTTTTGGGGTGCATATATGAATATTGTGACGATATTAAGCTAAATGTGGTGGACTGCATGAATAGCAGTGTAGAAGTGAAAGATTTGAACGCGATATTTTTCTCTCCGCGACGGCCCGGCGAAAATGATAAAAGCAAACTGACTGTCGACTTTAGCTGGGCATGGAATAGCGAGAAATTTAATTTTAATGATAAAGTTGCTTATTCTACGATCTCAGTTATCAATAGCAGCGATTCAGGTAGTTGCGTAAAAGAACGTTACAATTTTTTGAACTTGGAGAAATTGCAAGAGCTCCAGTTTTCACAAAAAATAGATAAAGAAATTTTTGCGCGGCTTGAGGGGAATTCGTCGATAAAAAAAATAAGTTTAAGAATTGATGCTGCCTTTAAGTCTGAGGGCTACATTAAAGAAATGAGTGAGTCAGTATCAAAAATAAATTCTCTTGAGGAAGTGAAAATCGAGTTAACGCATGAAATTAAAGAAAAAATTGAGATTAAAAATTTTGGCGGGATGTTTAAAAATATCCGGATGCTGGAGGTCGATGAGTTTGTAGGAAAAAACGTATTTCCTGGGAACGAAAGATTGTTCGAAGATTTACTTGGTCAGATCGAAAATTCGAAAATTGAAACGCTCAGGATACAAACGAATAAGGATTTTTCGAGGGATTTAAATTTTACTTTGCTTTCTAACATAAAGGCACTAGACCTTGAGGTAAATGTTAAAAATTTTAGCGTTTTTCTGGATTTGGCGCTGAAGAATATGAATATTCAAATAATTAAATTGAATTGTTCTGGGATCGCCTACATTGCTAAAGAGAGTGGGGATATTCAGGAGAAAGTTGAAAATCTCGTAAAACTTTATTTCCAAAAAGCATTGGACGACTCCGAGCTCCGGGGAACGCTGATATTTCTTTCTAGCGCTGAGGTACTTGAGGAATTTCCTGATCTGAAATCATATAAATATATGCTTTCGTCAACAAAAAATGCAGTGATGACGCGTCCGGATGGTTCCCGGCTGGTTATAGCGGAAGGCACGATAAGGTAAAACCACGCATGCAAAACATATTCTATGCAGACGAAGGCCGTTACTGGCCCAAAGCGATGCTTTCAAACGCTTCATTCAGCCCGATTTGAAGAAATTCCCATTTCTTGTGTTTCTACGCAGAGCCCTTGACGGCGTTGAAAATTACAAGGGTTAACCCTGAAGATAAATCTGTCTACAAAATAACGCCATACACTTCGGGCTATTTTCCGTTCCCATTCTGAAAGGCTGGATCACAGCCTTCGTCGCCCGTAAAGCGCCAGCAATGCGGGCTTTTTCTTGGCCGCAACATTGACTGCCGGACGTACCCGGTGGGGTAAGGTCAGAAACGCTGGCACTGCCCGAGGCTGCGAGGAAAATAGCGGCACTGCAAACCTATGTGTGGGGCGCGCAGCGAGTGTTCGAGGTGAAATAAGTCGTGTTTAATGAGCTCTATTCAGGATGAGAGGTTGGTTTTGGTAACGCTTTAAACGTTGGAACAAATTTTGCCAGGGTGTTACTTAGTTTCAGTAATTGCCCTCACAGGAGGCTCCAAAGTTAAAAAGCCATGCTTTGTAGAAAACAAAGTTCGAATTTGCAACGGACGATATTTTGAGGCTCTGAATAAAATATGAAAATCAATTCACAGATCACAGAGATTCAACCGCTGTTAGGTGCGGATATCCATGATAATGAGGGAAATTTAGCTTCAGAGAAGGCCTTTATCGCCAATCCTGGAAGTAAAAGAAATAAAGATTGCAGCTGTTTTTTCATGATTAAATCATTATTTTGTAGAGAAAAAGTAATAGCTGAATCACCTCTTGTCTTAAGCGTGCCTCGCAGCTTTAGCAGAAGTGTATGGCCTTTTTCAAAAATAGCAAGGGCAACTATAAAAGCAAGCGATTCGCCAGGATTGACGGATATGCCAATTGAAATTATTGAGAAAATCATAGGTTTAGACTCAGCTTGTGCCGCAAAATTATTGCATGTGTCTAAAAATTTCAGGGCATGTGCGATAGCAAAAATAACGAACCAGATAAAGATAGATCCAAACTGGGGGCTTGCCGAAGAGCTGATAAAAAAAGCAAACGCACTGGATTTTTCTGATGCTAATATCCCGGGAGTGAGGGATGTGATTCGTAATGAGATGGTGGGATTAATTTCGGAATCTATAAGCGAGCGCAATTTATCTACCTGCATCAAATTATGCATAACGCAATCGCAATTCAACGATGTTGAAAAAAATCCTGGTGGCACAAGGGCTTTTGAAGACTGTTTTAAGTGTGCGGTTGCTCAATATTTGTTTGC
The DNA here is from genome assembly GCF_009455625.1 of Paraburkholderia bonniea. Lineage (NCBI taxonomy): Bacteria > Pseudomonadati > Pseudomonadota > Betaproteobacteria > Burkholderiales > Burkholderiaceae > Paraburkholderia > Paraburkholderia bonniea. The sequence goes on from NZ_QPEQ01000001.1 coordinate 1,408,396, forward strand.
CGCAAATTCAATTTGTAGCTATCAGATCGATCTTTCCCAAAAAAATTCCTCCGGGTATCACGTAAAAAACCTGGTGTTTTATTTAAAAAATGGGGAAGACGATCCTGCGGCTCTCGTTAGTCTCGATCTCGAGGGATCCACCATTTATGAGGAGCACTTTATTCTGTTGCTTGAGATATTGGGTCACTACAAAAATTTAAAACTATTAAATATACAAAATATTTCTATATTTAATTTTAAATTGTGGGAATTAATTTTTAGCGTGACTGGAAGTACTCCGCTTGACAAAAAAGAGAGTGATTATTTATTGCGTGTCTCCGAGGCAATTTTTGTTTTGCAAGAAGCGCTACCGGAGCTAGTCATTTTGCAAAACCAGGTTGAACTTGCCGAAAAACCAATCCCTTGCTGAACGACAAGGTGTTCAGCCGAGACGTCATGGCGCATTTTTGAAGGGCGGGCTAAGGCTGTTGGACTCACGGCAGCTCCATTTGGCAAGTGTTGCTGCCAGATTCACCAGTGGGTCGCTTCGGACCGGTGGCGTAAATAGTCACGCCTCACTCGAGCAGAGCGGCTTTGATGCTTCCCTGACTGCAATGCTTTGCGTTCGGATGACCGATTGCCGGGACCATCTGTTTGCTGCTGCAACTTACGGTGCACGCCTGAATTCCGGCCGCGATCTGGCTGGTGTGTATGCGTTGAGCCACTACCAAACCGACAGGAAGATCGAGTGCGCGCTTGAGTCGCAGCGGATCTAACGGAAAAAGAAATGATGGCGCAAGCAATGTTCGGGGTTGAAATATTGTCTGAGGATTTTCGTCTGCTCATGGAGGCATGGGCAATGCGCCATTTAGGCGACCGTGTAGTAGCAACGGGGTCGATTACCACACACCAGGCCACCATCGGCCAATGCCCGGCACGCGGTGCGCTGGCCGGAATTAGCGGTAATTGAACCCCCACTTGAGATATAGCGAACGTTGACCATGTTGATTGTTTTCGCTGGGTTACCGGGCACCGGCAAGACAACGGTAGCGCAGGCACTTGCGCGCAAGCTAGCCGCTGTTTATCTGCGCATTGATACGCTGGAACAGGCGTTGATCTCTTTGGGGAGCCGCGGAGCGGAGATGGGGCCGGCGGGTTATCGGGCGGCCTATGCGGTTGCGCAAGATAATTTGCGCCTTGGGTTGAGTGTCGTTGCGGATGCGGTTAATTCGTTGCGCGTGACGCGTGAGGCCTGGCGGCGTGTGGCGCGCGAAGCCGGTGTGCCGATCGTCGAGATTGAGCTGGTTTGCCTGGATGCAGCGATGCATCGTCTGAGGGTCGAAGGGCGACGGGCAGATATCGCTGACCACGCGTTGCCAACATGGCAGAACGTGCTTGAGCGTGAGCGTGAATTTGACGCATGGGAATCGGAGCGCCTGGTGCTCGACACCGCTGTCATTCCGGTTGAGCAGGCCGTAGAAAAAATCATTCATCACATGTCGCTGTCTGGTCCGGGACGCAGCGGTTGTTAACTGCTGACTTAACGTGTTTCGGATGAAACAAGACATCGCGCCAATCCCGCCAGTTCGCCGTCCAGCACTGTCGCATCACTATCACCTGTGGTGGTCTGACCTCACCTCAGACGACCCAGACGATTCATGGAGGGCAAGGTGCTGCTGCCGCAGTAATTTGCCGCGTCGCCTTGTTGGTCGAACTGTCATCCTCCGTGTCCGGCCACCGCGTGAAAGTGCAGCCGTACAGGGGGGCCGCTACCGTCGTAGCGGTTACCACGTCGTCGCCTGCGGGCTTGATGCCAGTGCGCTCCCACTTGACCATTGCGTCGAAAGCTTCAACCTGCTCGGCCACCGAGAAGTCGCAATGCGTGATGCCGCGGATCGCGCGCTGTACTAGCCATGCACCGTTGCCCTTGGCCGTCACGCGCTTCTGATAGATCTGTTCCATGCTGAATGGCGCGTACAGGTCCCCCAACGTATGCAGCGTGAGCACCGGGACCCTGAACTCGCCGTTGTTCCGCGGAATCCAGCGCAGGCCGTCGGTGCGTAGGCGGTTGGCATCGGGCATGGCGCTGAGTTTGAGCACGGCCGCGTTGAGTGCTGATGAGGCCGCTGCAGCGCTGTCGATGACATAAATGAAGCGGCGGGTGTCAAACGTGCTCTGGTTGAGGATGCCGGCAACGGTGCCGTCGCCGCCAAACATGCCCCATGGTCCCGTGAAGGATGCGCCAGCCGTGAAGCCGAGGTTGAACATTGGCCGGTCGCCGCCCGTCAAGTTTTTGATGACCTCAGCGAACTGCTGCCCCAGCGGTGTGATGGTGGTGGGGAAGGTGCTGTACAGCGCGGTCTTGACTTGCCCCGCGATGTTCGTCCACTGCTGCACCGGGTTGTCCGGCAGCCCGGCGAGCGCCTGTGCCGTAACCTGCGCGCCCGCGATGTAGTCGAGCCACTCGGTGTCGCCGAGCATGCCGCACATTGGCACTGCGCCGTTGTACCTGACTTTGTGGTTGGCGGTGGCGAAGGTCTCGTCCTCGACCGCTGCCGCCGCGATGTGGCCGCCCATCGAATGACCGGTGATGTAGATCTTGCCGGGTGCCGTCAGTGTGCGTCCGCGTGCCTTGGCGATATCGGTGAAGGCCAGCGCCAGCGCGTTAGTGTCTTCTATGCCCGCGCGCACGTCGTAGAAGTTCTTGCTGTAGCTCGATGCGGCCCAGGCGTAGCCACTCTGGATCAGGTAGCGCCGGATCGACGGTGTGGTGACCACGAGCCGGTTGTTTTCGCCCGCGTAGCCGTGCGCATACATCACAAGCATGCCGTTCCAGTTCTGGGGGACTTCGATCTGGTAGGCAGCGCGGCCGAGCATGCCGGCCCAGCGATCCGTGGTGGCGTTGTCAACCGTATCGCCGCTGCCCGCGGCCAGCGCGGCGAAGGTGGTGGCATTCGGGTCAGCGGGCACGAAGTCGTTACGGCTGTCTTGCAACCGGGTTTCTTCGGGCTTGGGTGGCAGTATCGGTGGCGAGACTGGCGGTAATACCGGTGGCGCAACAGGTGGCGAGGTGGGGGGGGAGATTGGCGGTGCCGGGGTGAGAGCTGGCGGCAATGCCGGAGCGTCGTTGTCAGGCTCGTTGCCGCCGCAGGAGGCGGCAGCCAGGCTGGCAGCCAGGATGATGAGCTTGAGGCGCGTTGATGAATACATCGAAGTCTCCGATTTATTCTTGCCGATTGTTGCTGTCCATCGCTTCTGAAACTGGCCAGAACGGGCTCGCTGTCGGCACTGGTGAAGAACGCTTTGCTGCCTATGGCCTAAGTAACCGCTCAGCAGAAAAGATTCCCAGTCAGCCGGATTATTTTGAAAAATTTGATGACGCCGGATTCTGCTTTGGCGGCGCTGGAGTTTCAGGCTGAGGGTGGAGCCGGAGCGTATTTCTGTATCCAGGCTGTTTGAAGTGTTTCGCCTCGCCGGTTCTTCAGGATATTTTTTGTCACGCTGGAACTGCTGGGGTTGGTGTGTTACTTAAACGGAGTTAAGGATTTTTTAAATTTCATACTGAATGCAACGCTGAATGCCGCACCCGTTAAATATTTAAAAATTGAATTAAATTATGAAAGTTGATCGTTTTATTAAAATTGATATGCCGGCGAAGATTGTTGATGCTGGCAGTCAACTGGCTACCAGGCAACCAGAAAAATTTGAGAGGCGAGGCCCGTTGGGGCTTGTTAAACAGATCGCAGCTAGCGGGTATGTTCGGTCTGCGGTACTCGTTACGTTCGAGTGCTCGGTATTTATGTTTGCCAAGAATATATGCGAACGTGAAAGAAGTGATTGTGTAACTGATGATTGTCGAGACCATGGTAACGATATAATTCAGCAATATGTGCTAATTCTTCTGGTTTTTGTAATTGCTACTGTGAATTTAGTGGGTAAAAATAAGGAGTGTGAGAAAGAAAATAAAGATGAATTATTAATTCATCAGGATTTTTATTCTTTGTACGCGAAATACTCTAAAAAAGAGGCGCTTGCTAAAAATGCAGCGAATCCCGTTCCAGCTGCATTTAAGAAAAATAATACTTTGTCTCGTCGAGCATACGAGACAAAGCGTTTAGGGTCGGGAAAATTGCGGTAACCTGGGTTAAGACTTTTACGCTGGCGAATATGGCGTGCTGGTAGAGCCAGATGCATCGGGCGCATGAGCCTAACGTCACTAGCGAACCATGTGCATCTTGCACGATGGCTATATCCGCTAAATACGGCCGAAATACGACATCAGGCAGCGCCGCCCGGCAGAGTCCAGACAAAAAAAGCGGCCGAAGCCGCTTTTTCTTCCCCCGTTATTTGCCTGCCTGCTTGTTTGTTTTTACTTACGCGCTTTGTTGTTTCAGGCGGCTGTAGCGTGAGACGACGGGCACCATCTGCGCGTACAGCTTTGGGTTACCCGCGAGTATCTCGCCGAGATGCAGGAAGTCAGAGTCGCCGGTGTAATTACCTACCAGGCCACCCGCTTCAGTAATCAGCAAACTGCCAGCGGCCATGTCCCAGGCGTGGATGCCTTGTTCGAAGAAGCCGTCCAGACGTCCGGCGGCGACGTTCGCCAGATCGAGGGCTGCCGCGCCCGGACGGCGCAGGCCAGCGCAGGCCTGGGTCATGTCGGCAAAAAGCCGGGTGTAGGGCTCAAGGCCGTCTTTGTCGCGGAACGGAAAGCCAGTGGCGATCAGGCCATCGGCCAGACGATCGCGGCGGCCAACGCGGATGCGGCGGTCGTTCAGGAACGCACCACGGCCGCGTGAAGCGGTGAACAGATCATTACGGGTGGGGTCATACACCACGGCTTGCGTCACGATGCCCTTGTGAGCCAGCGCGATTGAAACGCAGTAATACGGAAAGCCGTGGATGAAGTTGGTGGTGCCGTCGAGCGGGTCGATGATCCACTGAAATTCAGACTCGTTGTCTGAGGGGCCGGATTCTTCGGCGAGAAACGCGTGATCGGGATAGGCGGTTTTGAGCGTGTCGATGATCGCTGCTTCAGATGCCTTGTCGACTTCAGTGACGAAATCGTTGTGCTGCTTTTTGCTGACCTGGATCAGGTCGAGATCAAGCGAGGCGCGATTGATGATCTGTGCGGCACGGCGGGCGGCCTTGACCGCGATGTTGAGCATGGGATGCATGACTGGATCCTTATGCCAGCGCCTGGAGGATGTCACAGGGCGACTGGCCGGTTGAAGTGTGCCGGAAACAACGTGGAGCGCGGTCAAAGGCGCTTTCCATCGACAAGACAAATTGGGTAAGAGCGAGGCGTCTGTCTCAAAACAGCGCGAGTGGGCGCGATTTTACCCGACTCCTGGCCAATCGGGCAGCATGCGCATAAAGCTGACGGCGCGCGGCCTGGTTGGCGCTACCATTGCGCCTTGCCAACTTGCCTGCCCCGTGCCGTGACTCTTTCCCGTTCATCGTTGTCTTCTGAGATTTCCCCCGCGCTGTCACCCACGCTGTTGTCTGCTGGGTCCGTGGCTGATGCGGCGGCTCTCTTTTCTGCCACCCGTTTTATTCTCGTTGAGCCGAGTCATCCCGGTAACGTTGGGGCGGCTGCACGCGCCCTGAAAACCATGGGTTTTACGCGCCTGGTGCTGGTAGCGCCACGTTTGCCGGAGGTGCTGAGCGATCCGGAGGCTATTGCGATGGCGTCTGGGGCGGACGATGTGCTGGCGGCGGCAACGCTGGTTCCGACGCTTGCCGCTGCGCTGGCGGGGGCGCACTGGTCAATCGCACTGACTGCGCGCGCTCGTGAGTACGGGCCGCCGCAGCTTACGCCGAGAGTGGCCGCCGGTGAGGCGCGAACGCACGCGCTGCAGGGCGAGATTGCGCTGGTGTTTGGCAACGAGCGCACGGGGCTATCCAACGAAGATGTCGAGCGTTGCAGTGTGCGGGCGCATATTCCGGCCAACCCGCTTTACAGCTCGCTCAATCTGGCTCAGGCAATTCAGGTGCTGTCCTACGAGTTGCGCAGCACCTTCCTTGAGGGGCTCGCCTTGGGCGGTGAGCCGGCAACTGGAATGGATGTCGCACGTGCTGCGAGCGATGAGATCGAGCGGATGTACGCGCATCTGGAGCAGGCGCTGGTGGCGCTCGAGTTTCTTGATCCGGCGAACCCGAAGAAATTGATGTCGCGTCTGCGCCAGCTGTTTGCGCGCTCGGGTCTGGAGCGAGAAGAGGTGAATATTGTCCGGGGCATTGCCAAGCATATTTTGCTGAAGACAAAACAGCCCGGCGATAGCGCGCAGTAACGGGTGTTAGTGAGTGCTAGTGGATGCTGGCAGTTGAGTTGTTGCGCGGCGAAACCTGGATGCAGGGCACTGCTTAAGCGTGCATCCGGTTATTAAGCCATTTGATTGAGCGGATCAAGCGGATCCAAGCGGTAGCGCCTTGATGCCGCTGGCATCGATCTGTAGATAGCCACCACGTTGTTCGCCGTGATCCAGCTCCCAGTCGGGTAGTACCCAGCGCGTGCCATTGGCTTCGTGATGGCAGGCAGGGCGGTGTGTGTGGCCGTGAATGATGGTTGCGGCCTGTGATTGTCTGAACAGTGCAGCGGTTGCGTTGAGCGTGACGTCGTAGCGTGGCTGCGCAGGACGCATGCGGCCTGCGTCGCTATTGCGGCGCAAGCGCTGGGCGAGCGCCTGGCGCCATTTGAAGGGCCAGGCCAGAAACAGCATGCGCACGAGCGGCATGCGCGCGAAGCGGCGAAACCATTGATAACCCCGGTCTGCGGTGCATTGCGCGTCGCCATGCGCCAGCGCAATGCGGGTGCCAAACGCGGTGATGGTGAATGGGTCAGGCAGCCAGATTGCTCCGGCGGCTTTCATGAAGCGTTTGCCGAGCAGGAAATCACGGTTGCCATGCATGATGTACAGCGCGATGCCGCGCTCCGACAGCGTATGCATTAATGCCGCCATGCGGGCAGCGAAGGGCTCGGCGAGCATGTCGTCACCGATCCAGTATTCGAACAGGTCACCCAGAATAAAAACCGAGTCGGCCTGTTCGGCAGTCACGCGCACGAAATGCTCGAAGGCGGCGACGGTCTGGGGCAAGGCCTCGCTCAGATGCAAATCGGAAATGAAAAACAGCGGACGTGCCGGCTGGGAATGTTGACCCTCACCAGGCACGCCCGCAGCCGTGCTACGGAGCGGCGTTTCTTGCGGCATTAAAAAGAAAGCCTCCTAGCCACGAGCGTTAAGCAAGACGCGATGTTATTCAACGATGACGGCTTTTTCGACGATGACGTCTTCTAGCGGGACATCCTGGTGAAAACCTTTCGAACCGGTTTTAACCTTGCGGATTTTTTCGACCACATCGAGACCGTCGACAACCTTGCCGAATACCGCATAGCCCCAGCCTTGTGGCGTAGGCGCGGTGTGGTTGAGAAAGTCGTTGTCGCTGACGTTGATGAAGAACTGTGCGCTTGCCGAATGCGGATCATTCGTGCGTGCCATCGCAATGGAGCCCTTGACGTTTTTCAGGCCATTGTTGGCTTCATTGGTGATCTGGGCTTCGGTTGGTTTTTGCGTCATACCAGGCTCGAACCCGCCGCCCTGGATCATGAAGCCGTCAATCACACGGTGGAATACCGTGTTGTTGTAATGGCCGGATTTCACATACTTGAGGAAGTTTTCAACTGACTTCGGGGCTTTTTCTGCGTCGAGTTCAAGCTTGATGACGCCGTGATTTGTATGCAGTTCGACCATGATGGAATCCTTCGCTAAGCGGTTAGGCGGATGAAAAAAAGCGGCAGGTGCAAGGCCTGATTCAGGCCTGTTCCTGCCGGGGTACAGGTATTGCGCTGGTGCGCGTGGCTTATTTGCTGACGACGCTCGCTGACTCGATCACGATGGCTTTTTGTGGCACATCGCTCATTGGCCCGCGCGTGGTGGTCGGCATGCCTTCGATTTTTTTCACGACGTCCATGCCCGACGTGACTTTGCCGAATACCGCATAGCCGTTGCCATCAGGCTTGGGATAGTCGAGCCCAGCGTTATCGACCGTATTGATGAAGAACTGGGCCGAAGCCGAATTGGGATCGCTGGTGCGGGCCATGGCGAGCGTGCCGCTCATGTTTTTCAGGCCGTTGCGGCTTTCAAGCGGGATCGGCGCGCGGGTTGGTTTTTCGACAAAGCCGGTGGTGTAACCGCCGCCCTGAATCATGAAGCCCGGAATGACACGATGGAAAATCGTGCCGCTGTATTGGCCCGACTTGACGTAGGTGAGGAAGTTTTCGACAGTTTTAGGCGCTTTTTCCGGATAGAGTTCCACACGGAAATCGCCTGCTGAAGTCTTGAACAGAACGGACGGATGGGCCGCCTGCGGGGCGGACTGGGCGAAGGCCGGAGCCTGTGCAATCAGGGCGGCGCTACCGAGCGCCAGCATCAACCATTTCATGAATATCCTCTACGTGAGTAAAACAGACAGGTGACGGAACGGAAAAGACTTACCTGGAAGGGGCAACGTAAGGGGGCAGTGCCAGGGAACCGGTTGGGCCACCAAACTGGGAGCTGGGGCTTTGTACCGGGACGATCATTGCGGGCGGGGCCGTTTCGTGAGCAGCGGGTTTTGCCGTTGCCCGGGTGGAGGTTTGGGGCGGGTTAATCATTTTCTGGATACTGCTCAGGCGCTGGCGGGTCGTGCTGCTTGCCTGGCCCAGGCTTTGCGCGCGTTTGTACGATTCGTTGGCCAGGCGCAGATACAGGTCGCCCAGATTTTCGTAGGCGAGCCCGTAGCCCGGGTTGACCTTGATGGCGGTTTCGAGTGCTGAACGGGCTTCGGTATAACGGCCAAGTTTGGCATCTAGTGCCGCGAGGTTGTTGTAGGGCTCAGGCAGTTCGGGATAAAGCTGGGTGAGTTCGGTGAATGCGGCGATGGCTTCATCGGTGCGGTTGAGTTGCGCCAGCACCGTGGCACGCTTGAATTTTGCCTGAGCATCGCGTGGATTGGCTGCAATGCGGGCATCGAGCTGGGTGAGCGCTTCGCTCCAGTTTTGCTGGCTGATTGAATGGTTGATTTCAGGAGTGCCGTCGCGTACCGCGGGACCTTGCGGCAGGGTTGCGCCGTTTTGTGCAGCTAGCGCGTGACTCGAAAAAGCCGTGAAAGTCAAACCGCAAAGCGCCGCGATGGCGAGGGTTTTGGCGCTGCATACACGGCCGCTGGAAGGTTTCATAGGCTTAAGTCTGGATGTTATACTTCGGCCCATTCTAACAAAAGGTCTGGGCGTTCCGTTGAGCCGCAGACTGTCTTTTCGCCATTCGTGGTCGTCTCCGTTTTGATTGCAGCCCGAACGCCGCACTTGTAGCGCGCTGCTTCGCCGCTGTAAATGCCGGTTCCTGCGTGCATATCCTTCGCAGGTGCGGCATACGAAACACCATGCACATCTCTCGCTTCACGCTTCGTTTCTGTCTCTTATGGAATCTCTGCGCATTTACAACACGCTCGCGCGTGAAAAGCAAACTTTTGTGCCGCTGGAAGAAGGCGTCGTGCGGATGTACGTCTGTGGGATGACGGTCTACGATTACTGCCATGTGGGGCACGCGCGGGTGCTGGTGGTGTTCGATATCGTGCAGCGCTGGCTGCGCCAGTTGGGCTACCGCGTGACTTACGTGCGCAACATTACCGATATCGACGACAAGATCATCCGCCGTGCCATTGAAAATGGCGAAACCATCAAAGCATTGACCGACCGTTTTATTCAGGCGTTGCATGAAGATGCGGATGCGCTGGGTATTGAGCGCCCTGATCTTGAACCACGGGCGACCGATTTCATTCCACAGATGCTGAGCCTGATTGAAAAGCTCGAAGCGCGAGGCTATGCGTATCAAGCCGCTGATGGCGATGTGAATTACGCCGTGCGCAAGTTTGCCGCGTACGGCAAGTTGTCCGGCAAGTCGCTGGAAGACCTGCGTGCTGGCGAACGTGTTGCGGCTAACGAAGCCAAACTCGACCCGCTCGATTTCGTTTTATGGAAGCAGGCAAAACCTGGTGAGCCCGACGACACCGGCTGGGATTCGAAGTATGGCCGCGGCCGGCCTGGCTGGCATATCGAATGCTCGGCAATGGGCTGCACGCTGCTGGGAAATCAGTTCGACATTCATGGCGGCGGTCAGGATTTGCAATTCCCACATCACGAGAATGAGATTGCCCAGAGTGAAGGTGCGACTGGGCAGACCTTCGTGAATTACTGGATGCATAACGGCTACGTCCAGATCGACAATGAAAAGATGTCGAAGTCACTGGGCAATTTTTTCACGATCCGCGAAGTGCTGGCCCAGTACGATGCCGAAGTCGTGCGCTTTTTCATTGTCCGGGCTCATTACCGCTCCCCGCTGAATTACAGCGATACGCATATCGACGATGCGCGCCAGGCGCTGATGCGCCTGTATACCGCGTTGAAGGACGTTACACCTGATGACGCGCCGCTTGACTGGCATGAAGCACATGCACAGCGGTTTAGCGCTGCGTTAAACGATGATTTCAATACGCCCGTGGCGATTGCGGTGCTGTTCGATTTGGCGAGCGAGATCAACCGCCATCAGGATGCCGCGCTAGCGCGGCAGTTGCGGGGCCTGGCTGGTGTGCTGGGATTGCTGCAGCGCGAGCCGCGAGCTTTTTTACAGCAGACCTCCCGGCCGGCATCCGCCATGGCACTGGATGCGCTTCAGATTGAAGCGATGATCGCGGCACGGGTCGCCGCAAAACAAGCGAAGAACTATGCTGAAGCTGACCGGATTCGGGCGCAATTGCTCGAAGCCGGGATTGCACTCGAAGATAAACCCGGTGGATCGACTGAATGGCGGTGCGTGTGAGCACGTCCGGTATTTTCCTTTAATCGATTCGCCAGGCAGGAGGCAGGATGGTAACGGCCACGAAGACGCCGGTTAAACGGACGGCGTCCAAAACAGGCGCCGCAGCAGCAAAAAAAACGCCGCGTGCGCGAGGTGCTGCGGCCAGCAAAGCCGCAGCGGGCGAGGCTAGGCTTGACACCGCCAGGGCTGTGCCGAACAGCGCGGCTGATGCGGTTGTTGCAGCAAACGAGACAGCGCAAGTGACCCGGGCGGTGGCAAATGCAGCGGCGAAAGCTGAGGTAAAGGCTGCCGCATCGCGTCCGGCCGCGCGCGTGTCTCGGGCCAAAGGCAATGGCGCATTGCCCGAGGCTGGCAGTGGGACTGAAGTTGCAGTTCCGGTACAACTCGGTGGTTCGGTGCCGGAGATCGTACGTCCTGCGTATTGGGACAAAGCGTGTGGTGATCTGGTCAAACGCGACCGAATTCTCAAAAAGCTGATTCCGAAGTTTGGCCCAGTGCATTTGCTGAGCCGGGGTGACCCGTTTGTCACGCTGGCGCGGTCGGTGGTTGGGCAGCAAATTTCTGTCGCATCGGCGCAAGCGGTGTGGCAGCGGATCGAAACGGCCTGTCCCAGGCTGGCACCGCAGCAGGTTATCAAGCTGGGGCACGACAAGCTGATGGCGTGTGGCCTGTCAAAACGCAAGACCGAATACATTCTCGATCTGGCCCGGCATTTCGTCTCGGGGGCATTGCATGTGGGCAAATGGACCTCGATGGATGACGAGGCAGTCATTGCCGAATTGACGCAGATCCGGGGCATTGGCCGCTGGACTGCCGAAATGTTTCTGATCTTTAACCTGTCGCGGCCCAACGTCCTGCCGCTTGATGATCTCGGCCTGATTCGGGCGATTAGCGTGAATTACTTTAGTGGTGAGCCCGTCACGCGCAGCGAAGCACGCGAAGTGGCGGCGAACTGGGAACCATGGCGCACTGTCGCCACCTGGTATATGTGGCGCAGCCTCGATCCGTTGCCGGTCGATTATTAATGAAATGGTTTCTCAGCTATTGATTTTTAAATTCAATAGCTGAGAGGTGATTTTGACTGAAGTGTGCGCAGGTAGAATGCGCGTTGCCGGTAAGTCCAAGGATGATATTCAATGAAGACCACGTTTCTGGATTTCGAGCAGCCGATTGCTGAACTCGAAGCGAAGATCGAAGAATTGCGCTTCGTGCAGGACGATTCGGCCGTCGATATTTCGGAAGAAATCGAGCGGCTCTCGAAGAAAAGCCAGCAGCTCACGAAAGACCTGTACGCGAACCTGACGCCGTGGCAGGTGTCGCAAATTGCCCGCCACCCGCAACGTCCATACACGCTTGATTACGTCAGTGAGCTATTCACCGATTTTCATGAATTGCACGGCGATCGCTCGTATGCGGACGACCTTGCGATTGTGGGTGGTCTGGCGCGTTTTAGTGGCCAGCCGTGCATGGTGATTGGCCAGCAAAAAGGCCGTGATACCAAAGAGCGGGGTTTGCGCAATTTCGGCATGCCGCGCCCGGAAGGCTATCGCAAGGCAGAACGGCTGATGCGCCTCGCTGAGAAATTCAGCTTGCCGATTTTCACGTTCATCGACACCCCTGGCGCGTACCCCGGCATCGGCGCGGAAGAGCGCGGCCAGTCGGAAGCGATTGGGCGCAATTTGTACGTGATGGCCGAGCTGAAAACGCCGATTATTTCCACCATCATCGGTGAGGGTGGCTCGGGCGGCGCGCTGGCGATTGCGGTTGGCGACAGCGTTTTAATGCTGCAATTTTCGACGTATTCCGTGATTTCGCCAGAAGGCTGCGCATCCATTTTGTGGAAGAGCGCGGCTAAAGCACCGGAAGCGGCCGAAGCGCTGGGTTTGACTGCGCATCGTCTGAAAGCGTTGGGCTTGATCGACAAGATCGTGGCTGAGCCATTGGGCGGCGCGCATCGTGATGTGAAAGGCATGGCAGCATTGCTGCGCCGTGCGCTGTCCGATACCTTGCGCCAGTTCCAGGGGATGAGCATTGCTGAACTGCGTCAGCGTCGTTTTGAGCGTTTGATGGCTTACGGCAAATTCAAGGAAACGGCACCTGGCGTTTGACTGGATTGTTTGACGTGTTAAGCGACGAATCACGCCGGGCTGGGTTTGTCGCACAGGCATATGCCACCCTGGCTGTGCTTCGTTGCCTCGCTTCCTCGTTACCTCGCTGCTTCCTTCCTGACGTTGTGACTCCATTTGCTGACTCCCCCGCTGACCGCCTCATCACTGAGGCGCTTGGCGTAGCGCTTGCCGCGCTGCCTGCTTCAGCCAGAATTGCGCTTGCCTTCAGTGGCGGGGTTGATTCGTCGGTGTTGCTGGACGCGGCGGTTCGAGTGGCAGGTGCTGCGCGCTGCGTTGCGCTGCATATCCATCATGGCTTAAGTCCAAACGCGGATGAATGGCTGGCCCATTGCGCGGCGTTCGCACAGGCGCGTGGCGTGACGTTTGCTGCAAGCCGCGTCGAGGTGCCGCGCATAGCTGGCGAAAGTCTTGAGGCGATGGCGCGTGAGGTCCGTTATCGGGCGCTTGATGCGCTGTGCCAGACGCATCAGGCCGACGCGTTATGGCTCGGCCAGCACGCAGATGACCAGGCTGAAACGGTGTTGCTGCAGTTGCTGCGCGGCAGTGGTCTGGCTGGGCTCGCGGGCATGGCGGCTGAGCGCTTGCCAGATGATGCCGCGGCATCAGTTGTGCGGATGCGGCCTGTACTGCACGTGCTGCGGGCGCAGCTGGAGCAGTACGCTGCGGGCTGGAATTTGCGCTGGATCGAAGATGAATCTAATGCTGATACGCGTTATGCACGGAATGCATTGCGTCACGAGGTTGTGCCTGTGTTGACGGTGCATTTCCCCGGGTTCCGGGATGCGCTGGCGCGCACGGCAGCGCATGCCGCGACCGCGCAAGGCTTGCTTGAGGCGCTGGCGCAGATTGACCTGCAGGCGGTTGCACAGGATGAGCGCACGTTGTCGCATGAAGCCTTGTTGATGCTCGACGATGACCGTGCACTCAATCTCTTACGTTACTGGATTCGCACGTGCGGGCTGCCGGCACCTTCCACGGTTCGTTTGAAGGACGCGTGGCGTCAGTTACGCACGGCTCGGGAGGGGCACCATCTCCGTATCGATCACGCGGGCCAGGCGTTGCGTAGCTATCGCGGCAAGCTCTATTGGGAAGCGGGTGACAGCGCCGAAGCCGCCGACGAAACCGCGTTGCTCGAGCGTGCCGTGAGTGAGCTTGTGTGGCAGGGCGAGTCGATCTGGCATTTGCCGCAATGGCGCGGCACTTTTATCTTTTCGGACACATCGGCTGGTGACCCGCATGCGGTGCCACTGGCGCTGCTGGAGCACGCGGTTCTGACGGTTCGCTCACGGCGTGGCGGAGAGCGGTTGCGACGTGAGCGCTCGGGGCCAGGCCGCACGCTCAAAAATCTTTTCCAGGAACAAGGCGTGCCCGCATGGAAGCGGGACGTTCCGCTGCTGTTCGTGGGCGATGAGCTGTTGTTCGTGCCGTTGCTTGGTGTGAACCAGGCCGCATGGACGGCCTTTGACGTTGAGCATGGCGCAATTGCAATTGATGGACGCTATTTGCGGATCGAGTGGCGTGAAGATTTGCTGCTTGCCTGACGAGTTGACCCAAGTCCTCTCCCGAAATCACGTCAGTATTGCGCCCGGCCTTTATCCCTACACGGTTTGCGGCTTGTCTTTTATGTTTCGATCGGGTACGTTTACCCGTTTGTCCGGCTCGCTTTGGTGCGTTGTGGGTGATTGATACTGATACGGCTGGCTCGCATCTAGCGCAGTTTTAAGCCGCATTTCTCGATTGCCAGCGTGCAGGCAGTGCAGGGGGTACAGGCACATAGCCTCTGAAGGCGCGCTGATAGTGCTGTAGGTTAGTGCGGCAATTCACGAGTCAGTCTGCTTGCGTTGCATGGGTGTTCCGGCATTTTTTTCAGCGTTTTCAGGTGCCATTTTGGGTGGCAGGCACACATTCCTTTCCGGCGCGGTAGCGCGGTTTTTCCTCCAGTTTCCAGTTCAGAACGACAATGGCACTCATCGTACATAAATACGGCGGTACTTCGATGGGCTCGGTCGAGCGCATCAAAAATGTCGCAAAGCGCGTCGCCAAATGGCACAAGGCGGGTCACAAGATGGTCGTGGTTCCATCGGCGATGTCCGGTGAAACCAATCGTTTGCTGGGCCTTGCCAGAGAAATTTCGCCGCAGCCCAGCCCACGCGAGCTTGACATGATTGCTGCAACGGGCGAGCAGGTGAGCGTCGGATTGCTGGCGATCGCGTTGCAGGAAGCTGGTGTGGATGCAGTCAGCTACGCGGGCTGGCAAGTGCCGGTGAAGACCGATAGCGCCTTTACCAAGGCACGTATTAGCGACATTGATGGCGAGCGCGTGTTGCGCGACCTCGATGCAGGCAAGGTGGTGGTGATTACCGGCTTTCAGGGGATTGATCCCGATGGCCACATCACCACGCTTGGCCGGGGCGGCTCCGATACCTCGGCAGTTGCGGTGGCGGCGGCGTTGAAGGCGCAAGAGTGTCTGATCTATACCGATGTCGACGGGGTTTATACAACCGACCCGCGAGTGGTGGAAGAAGCGCGCAGACTGGACCGTGTGACCTTCGAAGAAATGCTGGAAATGGCCAGCCTCGGGTCGAAGGTTTTACAGATTCGCTCGGTTGAATTCGCTGGCAAGTATCAGGTCAAGACACGCGTGCTTTCCAGTCTGACCGACCCATTGATCCCGCTTGAGACGGAAATGACCTCGGGCACCCTGATTACTTTTGAAGAAGACGAGACCATGGAAAAGGCAGTTATCTCGGGCATTGCATTTCAACGCGATGAGGCTCGTATCGCCGTGATGGGTGTGCCGGACAAGCCAGGCATTGCGTATCAGATCCTGGGCCCGGTGGCCGATGCGAATATCGACGTCGACATGATTATCCAGAACCAGAGCGTGGAGGGTAAAACCGCTTTCACGTTCACGGTGGGCCGTGGCGATTATCAGCGGGCGATGGATATTCTGACGGGCCAGGTGAAGTCCCACGTCCAGGCTGAGCAGGTGCTCGGCGACCCAAAGGTATCGAAAGTTTCGGTGGTGGGTGTGGGCATGCGCTCGCATGTCGGCATTGCTAGCACGATGTTTCGCACGCTGTCGGAAGAGGGCATCAATATCCAGATGATCTCGACCTCTGAAATCAAGATATCGGTGCTGATCGACGAGAAATACACCGAGCTTGCCGTGCGCGCGCTACACAAGGCATTTGATCTGGACCACTCGTAACGCGGCTGCGGGCGGGCGGTTTCGGTGAAAGTGTAGGTGGCGGATTCATGAGCACATCCCCCGCGCAGTCACCGAATGCTTTGCGAGATAAAAAGTGCATCGCAAAAATTGACCTTGGCTCGCTAACCCGCTATGATCTTGGCTTCGTCGCACTGACTCCCTGTGCGAGCGAAAGTTTGGGAGACGTGGCCGAGAGGTCGAAGGCACTCCCCTGCTAAGGGAGCATCTGGGCCAAAACCTGGATCGAGGGTTCGAATCCCTCCGTCTCCGCCAGAAGTGGTGGCAAACCCCCGCAAGTTTTAGGACTTGCGGGGGTTTTGTTTTTTTGCGGGGCAAAAACAAGCGTGTCATTGGGCTAGCTGCTCCATCCTTTGCTGGTCGCAACGCATTTCAAATGCGGCTGCAAAGACGGCGAAGGTTAAAACCGCGATGCCTCAAAAATGGAATGGGCCGCTTAGGGAAACCAGTGTCTGCCCGGAGAGTTCTCCCGGCTATCTCAGCGAAGCAGTAGGAAGGCAGGAGCACGCATTGGTGGTGCTGCAAAGCGGCGCTGGGCGGTCCGCTGGTTGCTCTTCAGTCAGTTTGATGTGCGTAGAAACCAATGCTTAGTGATTCTGGGACCGGGCCCCCAGTCGATACAAGTGGGCCGATGATACTGACAGGCTCCCTTCGTTGCTTCGGCTTTCCGCCAGGACATCAAGCAGCGCAAGCCTTAAAAACATTCTCATCACTCTCCACTTAAGCCCCACGCCCTTTGCGCCGCTCTCCCCAAACCCGCAACCGGTCCATATACAAATAAACAACCGGCGTCGTATACAGCGTCAGCATTTGGCTAACAATCAGTCCACCGACAATCGCAATGCCCAGCGGGGCGCGTAGTTCAGCGCCTTCACCACGGCCAAACGCGAGCGGTAATGCACCCAGTAACGCCGCCGCGGTGGTCATCATGATCGGCCGGAACCGCAGTAAGCAGGCCTGATGGATGGCATCACGCGAGGACATCCCCTTGCGCGATGCGGCAATGGCAAAGTCGACCATCATGATCGCGTTCTTCTTCACGATGCCGATCAGTAAAATCACGCCGATCAGCGCAATGATGCTGAACTCGGTGCGAAACAGCAGCAGCGCCAGCAGTGCGCCAACGCCCGCTGATGGCAGCGTCGACAGAATCGTCAGCGGATGGATGTAGCTCTCGTAAAGCATCCCCAGCACGATATACACCGCTGCCAGTGCAGCAAGAATCAGCAGTGGCTGGTTCGCCAGCGCACTCTGAAACGCTTGAGCGGTGCCCTGGAAGCTGCCATGAATGGTTCCGGGTACGCCAATTTGCGCCATGGTTTCGTTGATCGCCGCCGTGGCTTCGGACAGCGAGCGGCCCGGTGGCAGGTTGAATGAAATCGTCGAGGCGACAAACTGGCTTTGGTGGTTCACCGCTAGCGGGGTGTTGCCTGGCCCAAAGCTGGCGATGGCCGAGAGCGGAATCATGCCTTCTTTCGCAGTCGAGACCGCTGAGCCGGATGAGGCGCTCGATTTGCCGCTGGCCGCGATCGCATTGGTCGCCTGATTGCGTGCGGCATCGCCGGCGATGCTGGCCGCACTGGTGGCGGTGGTGCCGCCTGTGCCGCCGGTTGCGGCCTGGGCTGGCCCGGCGCTCACGGTGCCTGCGGTGGCGTTGGTGAGTTGCGCGCCGCTAGCGTTGCCGCCCGAGGTGCTGATGTAAATCTGCTTGAGCATCTCGGGGCTTTGCCAATACTTGGGCGCGACTTCCATCACGACGTGGTACTGGTTTAGCGGGTTGTAAATGGTCGATACCTGGCGCTGGCCAAATGCGTCATACAAGGTGTTGTCGATCTGTGAGGGCGTGATGCCAAAGCGGGCGGCGGTGGCCCGGTCAATGGTCACCATGGCTTCAAGGCCGCCTTGCTGCTGGTCGGAATTGACATCGGCTAGTTCGGACCGTGCCTGTAGCGCTTCCGTGAGTTTCGGCCCCCATTTGTAGAGGTCAGCGCTTGAGTCAGCCAATAGCGTGAACTGATATTGCGCGTTCGATTGCCGCCCGCCGACGCGGATATCCTGCACCGCTTGCAAGAAGGTTCTCGCGCCCGCGACATCGGCCAGCGGCGCGCGTAATGCCTGGATGACCTGATCAGCCGAGAGCGTGCGTTCGCGCTTGGACTTGAGCACGACAAACATGAAGCCGGAGTTGGTCTGCCGTCCGCCGGTGAAGCCCACGACGCTTTCCACCGCTGGATTAGCCTGGACGATGCGCATCATGTCGGCGAACTTCACTTTCATCGCCTGAAACGAGGTGCTCTGGTCAGCCTGGATGCCGCCCACCAGACGCCCGGTGTCCTGCTGCGGGAAAAACCCTTTTGGCACGATGACGTACAGCCAGAGATTGAGCCCGATGGTCGCCAGCAACGTGATGAGCACCAGGCGCGGATGGCGCAGGGCCCAGCCCAGCGTGTGTTCATAGCCACGCTGCAGACGGTTGAAGCCGCGTTCGAGCCAGCGTCCGAAACGTCCTTCGTCACGTTGCTGGTGGGCTTCCGGCAGCAAGCGCGAGCACATCATCGGGGTCAGCGTGAGCGACACCAGTAGCGATACGCCGATCGCCAGCGAGAGTGTCAGCGCGAATTCGCGGAAGAGCCGTCCGACGATGCCGCCCATCAACAGGATCGGCAGAAATACCGCCACCAGCGAGAGACTGATCGAGAGCACGGTGAAGCCGACTTCACGTGCGCCCAGAATCGACGCGCGCATGCGCGGCACGCCGTTCTCGATATGGCGCGAGATGTTCTCCAGCACCACGATGGCGTCGTCCACCACGAAGCCGGTGGCAATCGTGAGCGCCATTAGCGAGAGGTTGTCAATCGAAAAACCCAGCAGGTACATCGCACCGAAGGTGCCGATGATCGAGATCGGCACGGCCACGCTGGGAATCAGCGTGGCGCGCCAGTTGCGCAGGAATAGGAACACCACCATCACCACCAGGGCCACGGCGATGATGAGTGTGTGCTCGGTGTCTTTCAGCGAGGCGCGGATGGTGGTCGAGCGGTCAGCGGTGGGAGTGACTTCGACGTCGGCGGGCAGCGATGCGCGCAATTGCGGCAGCATGCTTTTGACGCGGTCGATGGTTTCGATGATGTTCGCGCCTGGCTGGCGGTACAGGATCACCAGCACCGAACGCTTGCCGTTCATCAGGCCTAGATTGCGCAGGTCTTCTACTGAATCGACGACTTCGGCGACATCCGAGAGCCGCACGGCCGCGCCGTTGCGGTAGGCGATCACCAGATCACGGTATTGCGCTGCGTGGCTGGCCTGGTCGTTGGTGTAAATCTGCACCCGGTTCGGGCCGAACTCGATTGCGCCTTTGGGGCTATTGGCATTGGCCGCCGCTAGCGCCGCGCGCACATCTTCGAGACCGATGCCGTAATGAAACAGCGCTTGTGGTTCAAGCTCCACTCGCACCGCCGGATTGGCCGAGCCGCTCACATCCACTTCGCCTACGCCGTCCACCTGGGACAGCGACTGTTGCAGCACGGTCGCGGCCGAGTCGTACAGTTGCCCAGCGGGCAGGGTGTCGGAGGTGAGCGCGAGAATCAGGATCGGAGCGTCGGCGGGGTTGACCTTGTGGTACGTGGGGTTGCTGCGCAGGCTGGCGGGCAAGTCGGCGCGGGCGGCGTTGATGGCGGCCTGGACGTCGCGCGCTGCGCCGTCGATGTCGCGGTTCAGGCCGAACTGCAATGTGATGCGTGCTGTGCCGATCGAGCTGGATGAGGTCATCTCGGTGACATCGGCAATCGTGCCGAGATGCCGCTCAAGCGGGCCGGCGACGCTGGTCGCTACCGTCTCCGGGCTGGCGCCTGGCAGGCTGGCTTGCACCGAGATGGTCGGGAAATCGACTTGTGGCAGCGGCGCGACCGGTAGCCGGACGAACGCGAAAATGCCCGCCAGCGCGATGCCGAGTGCCAGCAGCGTCGTGGCGACTGGGCGCTTGATAAAGGGGCGTGAGAGGTTCATTGCGGTCAGGTTGTGCGGTCGCGGGGGCGCTCGTCTGGCGTAGCGGTAGCGCTAGGGCGCGATGTCGCTGGCGGGGGTGGGCGACGCTGCTGGGGGCCGCTGAAACCGCCTGCGTGCGCGCTGTGCGAGCGAATCAAACGCGAGATAGATCACGGGCGTGGTGAACAGCGTCAGTAACTGACTGACGATCAGCCCGCCCGCAATCGCAATGCCCAGTGGCCGCCGCAATTCGGACCCGGCACCGCTGCCGAGAATCAGCGGCAGTGCGCCGAGCAGCGCCGCCAGTGTCGTCATCAGAATCGGCCTGAAGCGCAGCAGGCACGCTTGATAGATCGCTTCGCGCGCTGGCTTGCCTTGTTCGCGTTCGGCTTCGAGCGCGAAGTCGATCATCATGATCGCGTTTTTCTTCACGATGCCAATCAGCAAAACGATGCCAATGATGCCGATGATGTCGAGATCGTGGCCGGTGAGCAGCAGCGCCAGCAGTGCGCCGACGCCCGCGGATGGCAGCGTCGAGAGAATGGTCACAGGATGGATAAAGCTCTCGTACAGCACGCCCAGCACGATATACATCGTGACGATCGCCGCCAGAATCAGGAATAGCTCGTTCGAGAGCGAAGCCTGAAAGGCAAGCGCCGCCCCCTGGAAGCGGGTTTGAAATGACGGGGGCAACTGGATCTCGCGTTCGGCTTGCTCGATGGCTTTTACTGCGGCTCCGAGCGATGCGCCAGGCGCCAGGTTGAACGATATGGTGGTTGCGGGGAACTGGCTGAGATGTGTGACCAGCAGTGGCGCGGGGCGCTCGTGGAAGGTGGCGATGGCGGACAGCGGCACCTGGCCGCCCGTTGAGGTGGACGAGGGCAGGTAGATCGAATTCAACGATTCAACGTAATGCTGCATCGCCGGTTCGGCTTCGAGGATCACCCGGTACTGGTTGGACTGGGTGAAGATCGTCGAGATGATGCGCTGGCCAAACGCGTCGTACAGCGCGTTGTCGACGGTGGCGGGCGTGATGCCATAGCGTGCGGCGGTGGCGCGGTCAATTTCGATGTACACCGACTGGCCGTTGTTTTGCAGATCGCTGGCGACGTCGGCGAGTTCCGGCGCGGCTTTCAGACGCTCCAGCAGGCGTGGCACCCACAGCGTGAACTGGTCCGCGTTCGGGTCGGTCAGCATGAACTGGTATTGCGTGGCGCTGACGGTCGAATCAATCGTCAGGTCCTGCACAGGTTGCATATAGAGCGTCGCGCCGGGCAGGTGGGCCACGTCGTGCTGCAACTGGCGAATGATGTCGCTGGCAGACGCGCTGCGTTCGTCGCGGGGTTTCAGGTTGATGAGCATGCGCCCGCTATTCAGCGTGATATTGGTGCCGTCCACGCCGATAAACGAAGTCAGGCTTGCCACGTCGGGATGCTTCAGGATCTGGGCGGCGAGCTGTTGCTGACGCTCGGCCATGGCCGCGTACGAGACCGATTGCGGTGCCTGGGTGATGGCCTGGATCACGCCAGTGTCTTGCACCGGGAAAAACCCTTTGGGAATGAACAGATACAGCACGCCGGTGAGGACCAGCGTCAGCACCGCGACCAGTAGCGTCGCACGCTGGCGCTCCAGCACCCAGGTGAGCGCGACGGCGTAGCGCGCAATCATGCCGTCGATAACGGCACGCGTCCAGGCTTCGAAGCGAGCTTCGAAACGATGTTTCTGCGACTGCGGCGCATCGGCTGGCGTGTGGCGCAGCAGCTTCGCGCACAGCATCGGCACGAGGGTCAGCGAGACCACTGCCGAGATCACGATGGTGACCGCCAGCGTAATGGCGAACTCATGAAATAACCGGCCCACTACGTCGCCCATGAAGAGCAGTGGGATCAGCACGGCGATCAGCGAGACCGTCAGCGAGATGATGGTGAAGCCAATCTGCTTTGAGCCTTTGAGTGCCGCTTCGAGAGGGGGATCGCCGGCCTCGATATAGCGCGCGATGTTTTCGATCATCACGATGGCGTCGTCCACCACGAAGCCGGTGGCGATGGTGAGCGCCATTAAAGACAGGTTGTCGAGCGAGAAATTGCACAGATACATCACCGCTAGCGTGCCGATCAGCGAGAGCGGCACGGAAAGGCTTGGAATCAGCGTCGCATACAGGCTGGCGAGAAACAGATACATCACCAGCACCACCAGCACCACTGCCAGCAGCAATTCGAACTGCACGTCACGCACTGAGGCGCGAATGGTGGTGGTACGGTCGGTGACGATTTTCACGTCGAGCGCGGCGGGCAGTGAAGCCTGCAGTTTCGGCAGTAACGCCTTGATGTTGTCCACCACCTGGATCACGTTGGCACCCGGCTGGCGCTGCACGTTGAGGATGATCGCGGGCGTCAGGTCAGACCATGCGCCGAGCTTGGTGTTTTCCGCGCCCTGAACCACACGGGCGACGTCGGTCAGCATCACCGGGCGGCCGTCTTTGTAGGCGATGACCGCGCGTTGGTAAGCGGCAGCATCGGTGAGCTGGTCGTTGGCATTGATGGTATAGGCGCGCGATGGCCCATCAAAATTGCCTTTGGGGATATTGACGTTCAGGTTGGAGATGGTGGTGCGCAGATCGTCCAGATTGAGGCCATAAGACGCCAGTGCCCGGGGGTTCGCCTGAATCCGCACGGCAGGCCGCTGGCCACCCGACAGGCTGACGAGCCCAACACCGGCGACTTGCGAAATTTTCTGCGCCAGCCGGGTATCGGCGAGGTTTTGCACCTCGGTGAGCGGCAGTGTGGCCGAGGTCAGTGCGAGCGTGAGGATCGGTGCATCGGCTGGATTGACCTTGGCGTAAATCGGTGGCGCGGGCAGATCGGATGGCAGCAGGTTGCCTGCCGCGTTGATGGCCGCTTGCACTTCCTGTTCAGCGATATCCAGCGGCAGGTCGAGACTGAACTGCAGCGTAATCACTGACGAGCCTGCTGAGCTTTGCGACGACATCTGGTTGAGTGACGCCATCTGTCCGAACTGACGTTCAAGCGGTGCGGTGACCGATGACGTCATCACATCGGGGCTGGCACCCGGGTAAAAGGTTTGCACCTGGATCGTGGGGTAGTCCACTTCAGGCAGGGCGGAGAGGGGCAAAAAGCGTAGCGCGACGAGGCCGACCAGCATGATCGCCGCCATCAGCAGGGCCGTGCCAACCGGGCGCAGGATAAAAATACGGGAGGGATTCATGCGTGCTTCGGCTGCCGTGGGTGCTTAGGGTGTTTAGGGTACTTAGGGTGCCGTGGGCGCATGCCGCGCTGCCGCAGCGCTGGACGTGCCCCGGCTAGCGTGGGCGCTCCGGGCGGAGTGGCTGGTCTGGGTGCCGCTGGCAGCCTGGCCAGTGCGCGGCTGATCGGCCGGAATGGTGATGGCCGCGCCTTCTTTCAGGCGGTCGGAGCCGTCGATCACCACCCGCTCGCCAGCGCTCAGACCAGACTGGATGCTGGTGCGCTCACCGTCGATGGGGCCAACCTTGACCTGGCGCACCGTGACCGTGTTATCCGGTTTGACGACATAGACGAACTGTCCCGTCGAGCCGTTTAGCACGGCGGGCGTCGGCACGATCACTGCATCGTGCAAGGTATTGACCAGCAAGCGGGTATTGACGAACTGATTAGGAAACAGCTTGTTTTCCGCGTTGGTAAACGTGGCTCGCAGTTTCAGAGTGCCGGTGGTGGTGTCGATCTGGTTATCGAAGGTTTCGAGCACACCGGTTTCGAGTGGCGTGGTGTTGCTACGGTCATAGGCGGTCACCGACAGCTTTTTACCCGCGAGCATTTGTGTCATGACGGGCGGCAGATTGTCTTCAGAGGTGGTGAAGATCACGCTGATGGGTTGCAACTGGGTAATCACCACAATGCCGGTGGCCAGCCCCGGCGTGACGTAATTGCCCGGATCGACCTGGCGCAGCCCCACCCGGCCCGACACCGGCGCGGTAATGCGGGCATAGGTCAAATCGAGCTTGTAGGTGTTGATATTGGCGCGGTCGGACTGAACAGTGCCTTCATATTGTTTGACGAGTGATGCCTGGGTATCGACTTGCTGGCGTGCAATCGAATCCTGGGCGAGCAAGGTCTGATAGCGCTTCAGGTCGAGGCGTGCGGTTTGCAGCAGGGCTTCGTCGCGGGCCAGCGCGCCCTGGGCATTGGCGAGCGAAATTTGATAGGGGCGCGGGTCGATCTGGGCGAGCAAGTCGCCTTGTTTGACCATCTGGCCTTCACGGAACGCGACGCTTTGCAGCACGCCGCTCAACTGGGTTTGCACGGTAACGGTGGCTAGTGGCGTGACGGTGCCAAGGGCGTTGAGCACGATTGGCATGTCGCCGTGCGCGGCGGTGGCGACACGCACGGGTTGCTTGAGTGCCGCCATGCCGCGCGCTCCGCTGCGGCCAGTTGCGGCATGTGGCGTGCTGTTGCTGGCCTTGCTGCGCCATGGCTGCCAGAGCGCCAGTGCGACGGCGGCCACGATGAGTGCGATGACGATCAGCCAGGTGATGCGGCGGCGGTGCCGCTGCTGGTCGACAGAGGCTGCGGTGCTGGGTCTGGCCTGGGCTGACGGCGCGCGAGCGGGATGGGTGAGCGGTGAGGTTTGGGTGGGGGGCGATTTGGGTGAGTCGTCCATCGGTGCGGTCTGGTGGCTAGCGTGAGAGGGTGCCGACGGGCGGCCTGGTAGGTGGTGCGTTGCAGATGCACTGCAGGTGACTGATTGCCTGACGCTGCTGGCCCGGTAATGGCGCATCCGGGTATGACCGCCTGGCCCGCCAGCATGCGGTGTGACTAGCTTGCCGCGATGGCCTGCGCGCAACAAAGGCATGATGCTACGTCGCCGCCTTCATTACAGTCCAGCAGTGTATTTTTCGCTGGATTACGTGCGTGACAGAAATTTGTTT
Organism: Paraburkholderia bonniea; assembly: GCF_009455625.1. Lineage (NCBI taxonomy): Bacteria > Pseudomonadati > Pseudomonadota > Betaproteobacteria > Burkholderiales > Burkholderiaceae > Paraburkholderia > Paraburkholderia bonniea. The sequence continues at coordinate 1,433,497 of NZ_QPEQ01000001.1, forward strand.
CTAACGCTTGCTGACTGGGCCGGACAGCACTGGGTGCGGCGCGCATTGCGCCGTGGCGGGGGGGGGTAAGCGAGGCGTTCACGCGAAAGGTGTTAAAGAGCGATGCGTTCAAGCGAGGCACTAGAACGCATCGCCAAAGTACCGGATGGCACGCAGGGCTGGCTTAGAGCGGCAGGCTAGGGCTGTATTGCCCAGGTTTGCCGCCGATCTCTTCGGCGATCCGGCTCATGCATGCCAGCAATGCGGGTGCGGCGCGGCTGGCCAGCCATTCACGCGTGCAGGGTTGGGCTGGGCCGTCGCAACTGACGGCATAGTGTTCGCCCGATGGCCCGGAAAAACCGGCTGCGATGGCGTTGAGCCCTTCGTGCCATTCACCGGCCGAGATGGCAAAGCCTTCGGTCTGGATGGTGTGCAACGCATGCTCAAGTTGCTCGCAGACGCCCGCCCATTCCCCTCCGGCTGCGGCCTGCAGGCTGGCTAGCAGGATCTGCCGTTCGCTTGCCGATAAAGCACCCAGATAGACACGTCCCACGGCAGTCCGGCATAGCGGCATGCGTGAGCCCACATCAAGACGCGAGACGAGCGCTGCCGAGCGTGGCCGGAGTGTGTCGATCACGACCATTTCGAGCCGGTCGCGCACGGCTAGATGAACCGAAAGCGCGGTGGTTTCGGCGAGTTCCATCAAAAACGGGCGAGCGCGGGTCCGAATATCCAGATTGCGCAAAAAGCCGTTGCTGAGTTCGAGCACGGATGCGGCGAGGGCGAAGTGTTCGGTATCTGGCAGACGAAACAAAAATCCCGCATGAACCAGGGTTGCGGTGATACGCGAGACGGTCGGCTTGGGGATGCTGGTTTGTTCGGCGAGCTCCCGGTTGCTGAGTGGCGCATTGGCTGCGGCAATACGTCGCAGCACGCTCAGGCCGCGCACGAGCGCGAGGATGTCTTCGCTGTGGCTGTCGCGGTCTTTTTCCTTGTGTTTTTCGTCGCTGGGCGGAGAAAACGGCGTAGAAGGCTGATTCATATTGATTTTTGGAATGACATTTCAGTTTGGCGGTGCCTGACTGGCAGATGGCTTATGCTAGGCTTCGGAGTAAATATTCTCTTTGAATGAAAGTTTCATGGTTTCGTATGACAAATAATTGTATGGCGTGCAATTATATGAATATTGCCCGCCCCCTAGATTTTTCTTGACTTAGGCAGTCGAAACGTAAAAAATGGAACCTTATTTCGAAAGCAGGTTTTAACCCCGATTAAGTCCCAGATTAAGCATCGAATGGGCATTAAGCCGGTAATAAATACCTGATTAACCTTGGGTCATACATCAGGTTTTTCCTGCCCCAGGTTTTCGAATCCAGTCTCTCAGGTTCTAGCACGGCCCTCGGAATGGCTAGAACTTTTAAGGCGTCACGGTCACGTGACGCCTTTTTTTTATTTGTCGGTTTTGTGCGCGCGGCGCACACGGCTGAAAAGCGTGTGGTCTGGTCAGCCGGTGTGCTGTGTCATTGAGGTCTGTGTGTCTGGCGATGCAGTCCCGAGATCAAATCGACCTGGGTAATCATGCCGACCAGATGGTTGGCTGCGTCGACAACCGGAATGTGGTGATGGCCGTAGTTGGCGAACATGGGCACGAGTTCGGTGATCGGCGCGCTGGCAGGCACCGAGCACACATGAGTGCTCATCACCGCACCGACTTCCAGCGTGTGCTGCGGCGCATGCCGGAGCCAGCGGCCAACCCGTCCAAGGATGCCGCCAGCCGTGCGAGCCCGCTGTGGCTCAAGCAGATCGGCGCGGGTCACAATGCCGACGATACGCTGGTGCGCGTCGACGACAGGTAGCGCCTTGACCCGCTCGCGTTTTAGCAGGTTTCGTGCGGTTTCAACTGGCGTATGAGGTGCTGCAGTGACGACCCGGCGCGACATGATGTCCTCGCAGCAAAGTTCAGCAAAACTGCGGCCGAATGCCTGAAGCTGGGTGTCCCGCAGCAATGACTCAAGGTCGCCTGGGTCGATATCCAGCATTTCGCCCCGCCGCTTGAGCACGGCTTCGAGATCGGCGCGGGTGAACCCGGGAGTCATGGCATCGGGGGCAGCGCTGCCAGCAGGGCTGCGGCTTTGCGCGCCGATGTGCGGATAGCGATGGCCCGTTAGCGCGTGATAAACGAGGGCCGCGCCAAGCAGGGCGGCAGACTGAAACGCAACCGGTTGCAGCACGAAGCCGTAGCCCGCTGCGTGCACTGCCGGCCCACCTAGCACGGCGGTTAGGGCGACCGCCCCTGAGGGCGGATGCACGCAGCGCAGCGCGAACATGCCGCCGATGGCAAGCCCGACCGCCAGGCTGGCGGCAATGAGTGGATTGGCGATCATGCTGGCGCAGGTCACGCCGACGGTCGCGGCGACCAGGTTGCCGCCGATCAATGACCAGGGCTGTGCCAGCGGGCTAGCCGGCACAGCAAAGAGCAGCACGGCGGATGCGCCCATCGGTGCGATCAGCAACGGAAGATAGGACGAGGGGCCGAACAAGAGCCAGGTTGCGCCACCGGTGAAGGCAATCCCCAGCAATGCGCCGGCGCACGAGCGCAAGCGTTCGTGCCAGTTGACGGTGATAGGGGCGGGGATAAAGCTCGACAACCAGCGCAAGAGGGCGGAACGGGACACGGCCTGACCAGAAAAAGGCAGGAAGCAGCCTGCTGCGGCAGCGCTGCTCCTACGCGTAAAACGTGGTGAACAGAAATGGACGACGGCCGCCAATATAGCTCATTGCGAGATAGCGCCTGCTGCTAACGGTGTCTTGGCGGGGCTGTCTGTGAGCCTATGTTGAGCCGTGTAACAGCGTTGCGAGCGCGAGCGATGGCTGAGGTGATCAGCGGGTCATGAGCGCGACGGTGCCAAAGCCGAGCAGCGTCATGGCCAGTGACGCGCCGACATGCACCGCGATTTCGCCAAAGGCCCAGCCAAGCCGCCCGTGCTGAAGATGCAGCACGACTTCAGCGGAGAACGTTGAAAACGTCGACAGCCCGCCCATCAGGCCGGTGATGATGAACAGCCGCCATTCGGGAGCGATGGTGGGATGACGCGCAAAGTAGGCGACTGCGACACCAATCACGTAGCCCGCGATGACGTTCGCCGCGAGGGTGCCGAGCGGTAGTTCGGGGAAGATCCGGTTCAGGCGGATACCGAGGAGCCAGCGCGCAAGTGAACCGACTGCGCCGCCAAGGCCGACGGCGAAAATAGACATATACATGGCATTAAACCAGGTCAGGATAAATGGCCAGAAGCTGCCGGAAGAGGCCCGGGACGGCCAGTGCAGCAGTGCGGATGCCGCCGCAGGTTTCTGGTGAACGGTAATGGAACGGTAACGCGCAGCGCACTTCAGCCGGGAGCGGTGCGGTTGGTGAAAAGCGGAAGCTGGTTCAGCAGGAACGGGAGGTGCCGCGCGGCGTATGGTCAAGCGGAGGGGAGTCTAACATTCGCGTGTGCCAGCCATGCCCTGAAGCGCAGGGGGAGGGCTGGGACACGGGGCCTGCCATCTTCAGGCGGCAAAAAGCCGGACTGGCTTGAGTAATTTGCCGCCGCGAATGGACCAGTAGCAACTGCAAACCACTAGCACTAGCGCGCCGAGCAGCATGGCTTGCGGATCAGGCTTCAGGCCATGGAAGCCATTGACGGTCAGCAGGCCGCGCGCAACGATCAGCGACGCAGCCCATAACGCAATGACTGCCTGCACTAGCAGGCGGATGCCCGCTCGCCTGCGGGCACGGTTTTCCAGCGACCAGCTCGCGCGGCGGCGAGTGCAGCAATAGGCAAGTGCGCACAGTGCGGTCAATAGGATGACGATCCAGTCGGTCAGATTCATATAGGGGGCCTCCTTGCAGAGCGCCACTATAGGAATGCTTATTCCGGTTGCCTATCGGATTAGGCTTAGAAGCTGTTGTGAAATTAAGTTTATGGGCGGTTAGCTTTTCTGACATGGCATTGAGGACGGTCTGCAAAAGTCCTGGCATTACGCTGCTGCCCAGCTATCCTGGAAACAGAGCGAATTAGGAGAGGAGCAACCTGATGACGCAGCTTGGGTCCTGGTCTGGATCTGTCAGCGAAGCGCATGTGCATGCGGGAATTTCTCGATGAGATGCGACGTGTTGTGTCCTGTGAAGCTGATTACGCTTATCGAGCCGCATTGGCCGCAAGCAGGCTCGCGGTGGCCGGCGATAAGGCTGCCGCTACACCGTACCGGTTGTAAGCGCGCTTTGTGGTAATCGCGTTATAGCGCCGCGTGGCCAGCACAAAGAGCGCTACCCACAATCAAAACAGCAACGCTTGAGGTCGGATTTTTCTTGCGTGGAGGGGGCATTGGATAGGCTCACAGTGGGGGACGGCAAAGATTGAAGCGCACATCCTAAGCTGCGCGACCCATGGACTTCGTTTTAAACAATGTATGCCTATTTTTTTGAACTTAGGAACGAACAGGCATCACTTCGTTACCTAGTTTGGCAAATCCCACATTTTGGATTCATATCAATGACTGACATCTCATCTAACAAAAAAATTTCCTTAAACTCATCCGCGAACGGTAACGCTCAAATATCTAACCATGGTGGTTCAATGGTGGTGAATGGAGTGGTCAAAACTATATCTACCGTATCACCAAAAAATCCAGTCACGCTCTGCTCATTTCATCTGTCAAAAGCACTCACCAGTGGAGGAGTAAGCATTTCTAGTGGAGAAAAAATCCCCTTCAGAGAACGGGTAATTTATACTCATAAATTAATTAACAAAACCATGGAAAACATGGTGCTTAAAAAATTAATAATTGATCACCTTATTTCGATTGGAAATGAATCAATACTTAATGCATTATTCGATATTTGCAGTGGTGAAATTGGCGAGTTGCCCGATCCTTTTTACCCTGATCGAAAAATATTGGACCGCTTAAAAAAAGAAAAAAATTATCCGGCAGGCGATTCGTGGAGAGTCAACCTGTTTTTAAATCCCGCTTATAAAATCAATCCTGATAATGAAAATTACTGGATGTGCGCCTTGAGAGAATTAAGAAATTTGCAAGGTGGGATCGTGTCAGCAGCAGTAGCCGAAATTTCTGAATTACACTACCCAGAAAGTCAACTGACCTCGCCTGGCTTAAGCTCGGGGGATGAATTATATGATAAGCGTGACAGCATTATCTCAAGGCTTAAAAACACTCTCAACTATTACCGCAATGCCGTTCTTCCACTGGGTTTAATTAGAAAGGATGATGTGTTATTCGATATCCGCAAGATAAATTCTCTTTTTTCCCTCCCTCCAGAAGCCGGAGAGCCCATCAAGGGAGATCTGGTTATTGAAGGAGATATTGGAATTTACGGCAAGGATTTAAATTTTGATAATTCAGCTTACTCATCAATTACGATTATTGATCGTCCAGGGCGGGACGGGCGCAAGAGAAATTATGACCTGCTTGATTGCAAAAAAATTACCCAGATCAAAATTTTAGGTGATTGCGATATTTATGATCTCGGAATTCTCGAAAAGCTTAAAAATAATAATACCATAAAAGAGGTAACGCTTGCGCATACTGTTAATGGCCTCGCCGCACCAGGTCTGCATAAAGCGATCATGGGGATGAAGGCCCTCGAAAAAGTAATTATATTCCCCCGTTATTCGCTAATAACTGGGGATGCCCAAAAAAATCAAAATCATTTTGATTTTTTATTTGGAAATAAAAATATTATAAATCTTGAGATTTCATTTTTTAACAACGACAATAGTATTTTTGATTCTTTTACCAAAAATCTTCCTGCCCGTAAAATCAATCAATCAATCAAATTTCTTACATTAAAAATCCGTAGCCCAATACCTGAAAAATTAGATCTGCGGCAGTTCGATTTCTCCAGATTCTCTAAATTTGATGCGTTAACGATAGAGTTGCCGAATGTTGCCAGATTCAATGATTTGGATATTCTATTAAAAATAAAAACCCTTAAAATTCTAAAATTAGAAAAAGGTCCTGCGTTATCTATTGCAAACCCTAAATCCAGGGAAGAAGATCTTGGTTTGATTAACCAGTCAATCGCAAATATGCCAAATGTCCTTGCAGCGTCTTTTCAACGTAAAAATGACATACTAAAAAAATGGCCTGACATGAAACCCTACGCAGACCTGCTTGCGCCAGAATTTAATCTGGTTGTGTCTTTCGATAACCGTTCCCCACTGATTATTCATCTGAATGGAGCAGGCACTAAGGAATAGCCGTGACGATTCCCAGCCCTGTTAAGTCTGAATGCGCTTGATGACTGGACGGTTGGACGCCGTGACATGTGCGATCCTGGAAATGAAATGGCCCGCGCACCGGCTGTGCCATGGTTGCCATTGCTTGACTGCGAAAAGGTCCAGAGGGCCGTCCTATAGAACGGTTAGCGACCCGGTAAGCAGAGTGGGAACTTTGACCACCTCACCTAAACAGGCCCTTTCGCGGAAGAGGCTTCCGTCGCTGGAACTGGGACACAGGATTGCTGCTTCAGCACCCATCCAGCACGGCCAGCTCATTGAGCCCCCTAAAATTTCCTCAACACACTGTCCTGAATCGCGTTATCGCGGTAGCCGCTGCCGTACTGGCCGGCGTATCTGAAGCCCCCCGTCGAGCATGGCGTGGCGCTCAGCCACGAGCATTCGGCCAGCTTTATCCCGCTGGCAATATTGAGATGCTGTATGTTGTGCCATTTGCTGCGCGCCAGGGTTTGGGGCAAGCGTTGCTTGAATGGCTTGAAGCAGCGGCACGCCAGGCTGGGTCCATGTGGTTGACGGCCAAGGTTAGCCTGAGCGCCCGGAAATGTTTTGCGACTGCTGGTTTTCAGGTGCTCGCAGAGGAAGATGTTCAACGCAACGGCGTGTCATTACGCCGCTTTCGCATGGAGAAGCCGCTCGCTGCGGCGTGACCTTGGTTATGACGATTTTTATTCACTCTTCTGTGTTCCGCCGTACGGCACTTGCGCTGATCTTGCTGGGCGTGCTCGGGGCCTGCCATAAAGACGACTCATCTGCCGGGCAAGCGGCGAACAGTTTGACGGATGTGGCCAGACAAGCCAGTGAGAAGTTGGACCAGGCAGCCAGCTTTGTCGGCCAGCAAGTGGATTCCGCTCGCGCTACGGCGCAGCAGCACATTGGTGCCGCGGCTTCGGCTGCGTTGAGTGCTTCGGCGGCTTCCGGGGCTTCCGCGCCGGGCGTTACGCTGAACCCTGATGCGCTGGCATCGAGTGCTCAGGCTCATCTGCGCGGCGCAGCCAGCGCGGTGTTAGGCAAGGCGGCGGGACTGACTGGCGCGGGTCTCGAAACGGCTGGACGTAAATTGCAGGAGTGGTCTAGTCAGACCTCCGCGGCTGGCAGCGATCCCGCATCGGAAAAAAAATCACAGTAAGACATGCCAGGGAAGTTTGATTCGCACGAAACCCGTGTGGGTGGCGGTTTTTGGGGCGGTTTGGGGCTGCGGCTTTATCTATCGCTTAATGCGCTGGCCAAGCCAGTGGTGTGAGTCGGCAGGCATGTTATTGCGGCGCATCGCCTATCGCTGGCGGGAGACAGCCCCGTGTTACGCAGGAAGTCACTTCGTCGTGCCGCCCGGCATTCTGGTGGCGGAGCAGCTTGATGCTTTGATGCTTTGATGCGTCAGATCGTGACGGCTGGGGACGATAGCGCATCGAGGTCTGGGCTGGCGGAGCCGGGTTTATCTGGTTTCACCGTAACCGGCTCGCCTGGTGATGGCTAGCAGGCTCAGGCAAGTTCAAACAGATTCAGCGACGGCAACGAGATCATTCACCCGGGTAGCGATTTCCGGTCCTGCGACGCCATACACATGCAGCGATACCGCAGGGGCGTGACTGGCGTTGCCTAGCTGGTGAATGCCGCCCCGGCCTGCATGCGTGAACGATATTGCTCCCGTGTTACGCGGATGGCTCCGCACCGCGCTGGCGTGCTCCGTTGTTTGATTCCAGCTAAAGAGCGTTTCCGTCAACGTCCCCTCAAGCACCGTATAGCCGCACCATGTTTGATGGCCATGCACGGGGCTCATCTGCCCAGGCATCCAGACCAGCGCGACGATGGCATAACGGCCTTGAGGATCGGCCGCAAGCAGATGACGCCGGTAGCAATCGGGGGCTCCTTCGCGCTGAGCGGGGGTGAGCAAGGCGGGTGCCGCGATCGCAGAAGCGAGCGCGGCGCGCACGCCTTGCGCAAAAGCGACGGCTTGCCCGGGCTCGCGGTACGAGGTGCAGAGCGTGTCGAGGGTATTGCACAGCGTCATCAGCGGCAGATTGGCCTTGGCCGGTGCCGCGCGCGTAACGTTTTGCTGCGGTGTTGGCACGGCGGCCAAATGCGGGTGGCGTGCGACGGAGGAGGGGAGCGTGAGCAGGTCGGTATTGTGGCGCATGGGAGCAGACGAGCAGGAAATAGCTTGGGTAACCGTGTTTATACCGGTAGGCACGAAGAAAAAGGTTTTATACCATTCCCTTTGTTCCATGAAATTTGGAATATTTTTCTACTTTCTATGAAGAATAAAGATGGATGCTATTGACATAACCTTGCTGGAGCTACTCCAGGCCGACGCGACGATTCCGGTTGCCGAACTGGCGCAACGCGTCAACCTCACCCAAACGCCTTGCTGGAAGCGCGTCCAGCGTCTGAAAGAAAGCGGCGTGATTCGCGCTCAGGTCGCCTTGTGCGATCCACGCAAGCTGGGGGTGGGCACGACGGTCTTTGTGTCGGTGCGGACTAATGAGCACACCGAGGCATGGGCGCAGATGTTTACCCGGGCCGTGCGCGATATTCCAGAAGTCGTGGAGGTGTACCGGATGAGCGGCGAGACCGATTACTTATTGCGGGTGGTGGTGTCGGATATCGACGATTACGACCGGATTTACAAGCAGTTGATCCGGGCGGTGCCGCTGTATGACGTCAGCTCGAGTTTTGCCATGGAGCAGATCAAGTACTCGACGGCGTTGCCCGTGCGCTTGCCGGACGGCGGCTGAATTTGCCGCGATTTTCCGCAAAAAGGCGGGCGGGGCGAAGACTGCGCCCGCTCGCCGGGATTGCACAACCGCCGGAACCGCTGCATCACTGAACCACCGGGCGGGCGCAGCGTAAAATGCGCCTCGCTGGTTTATTCCTGTCTGCTTTTTTATCCTCACCCACCCACAGGCAAAGTGATCTGATGACCCTTCCACGCAAGAAAAATCCGACTTCCGGCATCGCTATATTTATCGTGGTGGTGGTTTTGCTGGTGCTGGCCGCGCTGCTGTACAACGCGATTACCGAAAAACGTGATTTCGAGCGCCAGAATGACGCGCCGCCTGCTGCTTCCGCCGCAGCACTCGCCGGGGTGCCGTCTGTTAGTGCCAGCACGGCTAGCACGGCCAACGTTCAAAATTAAATCCCTCCAGCCTGCCCGCCTCAGCCCCTGAAAAAGGGTGAGCGGGCTCGTTCCTGTCAGGTTTGAGGCAAGCGAATCATGCTTGCATCTTTGCGAATCAGCGTCGCAGCTTGCACCATTTGTTTGCATTGATGGGCAAGCTGTTTTAGCTCCGAAATCGCATCGGCCGAAACTTCCGCTGATTTTTCCGCTTCGATCACCATCGCATCGAGCTCGCGCGTCAGCTGTTTGGCGATGCTGGGCTGATCGGCCGGGGGCGCGACGCCGGCTTCCGCTTGAGTCAGCGTGTCACGGATCAGCGTGAGCGCATGTTGCAACGGTTGATAGACCGCGCCAGGGTTTTGGGCTGAGTTGCGTAGCAGCGGGGCGGCGGCGGTGATTTGCGACGCTAGTTCGTGGCTGCGCACGAGTAGGTCGTTGAGTTCGGGGACAAATTTCTGCGCTGCCTTGGGCTCTAGCATCATGCGCTGGAATGCCTGGCCCAGATTAGCGAACGCGATGTGAACATTTTTGCGTGCCAGCCGATAGCGAAAATCGCGGTCGAGTGCGCTGACCACAGCCGCCGCAGCGGAAATCGCGCCGGGGGGCTTGCTGGCGGGGGTGGTGGGCGTGGCAAGAGAGGGCGTGGCGTTGGCTGGAGGCGCGCTCTCCAGGACGTGCATCGCGGGGGCCGGAAGGCTGGCCACCGGGGTGTTTGTGCTGGTGCCGGGGCTGGCAGTGGTTGATGTGGCTGGAGTGGTTGATGTGGCCGTAACCGCTGTTGTTGCCGCTGCCGCTGTTGCTACTGTGGCCGTAACCGCTACGTTCGCACTTGCCGCCGCTACGGGCGTTTTGCCGCTGCTTTGGCTGCCCGGTGCTGCGGCCGGGACCAAAGCAGCGCTGGGCTTGCCACCCCACCACCAACTGGCTTCGAGATACTGGCGCGTGGCGGCGATCATGTCGTTGACCAGCTTGCCCATCAAGCGGTATTCCCAGTACGGAAACAGATGGCTTGCGGCAATGGCGATGGCGCAGCCGACCACCGTATCAATGGCTCGCTCACCGATGATCCGCATGCTGCCAGGCGCGAGCAGATGGAACATTAGCAGCACGTACGATGAAGTGAACACGACGCTAGCCGTGTAGTTGAACAGCAGCAGGCTGTAGCTCATCACCATTGAAGCGAACATCGCCACGATTAGCAGGTGGGGCTCCTTGACGAACATCATCAGCGTGATGCTGGCGGCGCAGCCGATCAGCGTACCGATGATCCGCTGACTATTGCGTTGTTTAGTGAGCGAGTAGCCCGGTTTCAAAATGATGACGGTTGTCATCACGATCCAATAAGCGTTGGTGAGCGGCAGCAGCCGCCCTAGCCAGAAACCGGTGGCGACCGCGATCGTGACGCGCAGCGCATGGCGGAAGCTGGGCGAGGCCATCGTCAGGTTCGAAAAAATCTGCAGAAACGGAACCCGCCGGCTGGAAACGAAGCGCGAGAGCGCCTGGTCTATGCGTAGTTCGGTTTCAGTGGTGTTGGCCTCGTTCGAGAGGCTTGCGCGCATTTTGTCGATCAGGCGAGTGGAGCTCCAGATACGCCGGAACGTCGCCGAAACCGCCGCGTAGGCCTCCGGATTTTTCGCTGGCAGGTCTTGCCGGCGCATTTGCTCAAGTTCGAATTCAATCGCGCGCAATTCGGCTTTCACATTGGTGCGCATGCGTGGCGCACGGCTTTGCAGCACCGCGAGGCCGATGTCTTCGAGATCAGCCGCGGCCTTGCGGATCAGGTCACGATAAAAAATCATCAGATCCGAGCCGCCGAACGTATTGCGCGCCAGCGGGTAATCGGTGTGGGCACCGACGAACAACTCGTGCAGGTCGACGGTATTGATAAACAGGTTGAACAGCATCGTGCGGCGCGGGTTGAGCTTGCCGCTTTTGAGCTGGGGCAGATTGCGCAGCACGATATCGCGCGCGGCATCCTGGCGTTCGACGGCGGCGATCTGGCGCGCTACGAGGTTGCGGTAGCACTCGTCCAGATCGTTGTCGATGTCGTAAAAATCGGCTCGGGCGAGCAGATAATCCGCGCAGGCAAATACGCTTTCGGCTAGCGCTTGTTGTTCGATGCGCTGCATTTGCCAGCGGCTGACCAGCGTCGACCAGTAGGTGTACCAGAGGCCGCCAGCCAGAATCCATGCGGCATTGACCAGCGCCTGCATGGGCGTGAAGTGCTCTTCAAGCGTCATGATCATCATGAAGAGCGTGGCGAAGCTGATCTGCGGCCAGCGGTTGCCGTACACCACGATTAGCGAGAGCACGAAGGTCAGTGGCACCACGGTGGCCCAGAGCGCCACCGGGTTCACCGTGGCCAGCCCGGTGGCCAGCGCGGCCAGAAAGCCAATCACCGAACACGCGAGCATTTCATTGTGTTTGTATTTCAGCGGCCCGGGCATGTCGACGACGCATGCGCCAAGCGCGCCGGTGGCAATCGTGAAACCTAATTCACGGTTGTGAAACACAATCAGGCATAGTACGGCGGGCAATGAAACACCGACTGCGATGCGCAAACCGCCATAAAAATACTGGCTATATAAGAATTTTTTGATTTCAACCGAATAGCGCATCGACTGCCTGGATTTTCGTGCGGAGAAAAGAGCGACGTGATGAGGAGGCCCTGCTTCAGGCTGGCGTCGAGTCTAACTGATTTTGCTGCGCTTCTGAGCTCATCCATCTGGCTGACTAGGCCGCTGCAAGGGCCTTTGCTATGCTCGGCGCTTCCTTTTATGTGCGGCCCATGAACTGATCTTTGGCTGCTGGTTTTTTTCGTGGGCTCCATGCTTGAGATCTTCTATTCGAACCGGTATGAAACGCTGCTTGACGCACTGCTTGCAGACCTGAGCCAGGCTTCACCCGGGCCGTGGTCGGCTCAGCCAGTCATTGTGGCGAGCGCGGCAATGCGGCGCAACCTCGAACTGGCGCTGGCTGAGCGCGAAGGTATTTGCGCGAATTTCGAATTCGGCTATCTGGCGCAATGGCTCTGGGCGCGTATTGGCGGTGTGATTCCAGTGCCAGCACAGTCGCCGTTCGCCCCTGACCGGCTGGTGTGGCGCTGCTACCGGCTGCTTGGCGCGGCCGCTGGTGCTGATGACGTTGATGGTGCTGATGAAACCGCCCCCTGGCGCAGCTCGCAACGGCTGCGCAGCTATCTCGATGCGGCGGATGCGCCCATGCGCTATGAACTCGCACGACGTGTCGCCACGGTGTTCGACCACTATCTAACGTACCGTCCCGAATGGCTGCTGCACTGGCAAAAAGGCGGCTCTATCTTTGCTGGAGGCGGTGCGCTCGAAGGCGGCCCGCAACTGGCCGGAGCGGGTGCCGCTGCGCGCGAGGATGAGCGCTGGCAAGCCGCACTGTGGCGCGCATTGCTTGCCGAACTGGCAGGCGATGCCCACGGCACGAGCAAGGGCACGAGCACGGCGCTGCCGCCCGCGTACCGGTTTCTCGCTGAAATCGCCCAGTACGATCTTGATACGCTCGCGCGTGCGCGCTGGCCTGGGTCGGTCAGCATCCTTGCCTTGCCCACCATGCCGCCACTGCATGTGGCGTTGCTGCGCGAGCTCTCGCGCTGGATCGACGTGCGGTTGTATGTCATCAATCCTTGCCGCGAATTCTGGTTCGATATCGTCAGCCAGGGCCGCCTTGAAGCGCTGGATGTCGCGGGGCAACGTGATTTCCAGGAAGTCGGTCATCCGTTGCTCGCGCAATGGGGGCGGCAAACCCAGGCGCAGTTGCACATGCTGCATGAACTGACCGAGCGCACGGCTTCGGTCGAAGCGGCGCATTACACCCCCAATCCCGCGCCCACCTGGCTGGCGGCGATCCAGAACGCAATGCTTGACCTGAGCCCCGAAGATTCCAGCGATGCCCCCGTGCTCGATGCTGGAATCGAAGTCCATGTGTGCCATAGCCTGTCGCGTCAGCTTGAAGTGCTGCACGACCGGCTGCTCGACTGGTTCGAAGCCTACGATGATCTGCAGCCGTCCGACGTGCTGGTCGCGTTTCCTGATCTGGGGGCAGCGAGCCCGCTGATCGACGCGATTTTTGGCGCTGAGCCCGGCGCTGACACCCGGCGTATTCCCTATCGCATCACGGGCCTGCCGCCCTCACAGGCGAACCCTTTGGCCCGTGTGCTGCTCGACTGGCTGGCGCTGGCTGAGTTCGGGGTGAATGCGTCGGCGTTGATCGAATGGCTGCGTGTCGATGCGATTGCCGCGCGTTATGGCATCGACGCGGCCGCCCTTGAAACCGTGCAAGGCTGGTTGCTGGCAGCGGGCGCGCGTCGCGGATTTGCTCCTGCTGTCTCGCTGGACCCAGCGGTGCCACCCGCTCGCCATACTTTCGCGGATGCGCTGATGCGGTTGTTTCTTGGCTACGCGATGCCCGAGGGGGCGGAACCCGTGGCGGGCTGGCTGCCGGTTGATGGCGCGGATGAAGGCTCGGACGCACAACTGCTGGGCTGCCTGACGCGCTTTATCGACGACCTTGAAGCGTTTGCTGCGCATTGCGCCAACGCTCATACACCAGCGGCATGGAGCCAACTGCTGCTGGAAACGCTGACCACCTGTTTCGACGACGGCATCAACTTTGCCGCTGCGCTGGCCGAAGTGCGTGCCGCGATTGATGCGATGGGCGAAGCGATGCACGCAGGTGCCGCCGGGATGCCGCTGCCCGCTGCGGTGGTACGGGCAGCGCTCGCCGAAGCACTGGATGACCCGGCGCGCGGTGGCGTGCCTTGGGGCAGCGTGACGTTTTCATCGCTGACCAGCTTGCGTGGATTGCCTTACCGCATCGTGTGTCTGCTCGGCATGGACGATGGCATGCTGCCCAGCCTCGCACGTGCCGACGAATTCGATCTGATGGCGGCGTTTTCCCGTCCGGGCGACCGGCAACGCCGCGACGACGAGCGCAACCTGTTTCTCGATTTGCTGCTGGCCGCTCGTGACCACCTGTTGCTGGCCTACACCGGCCGCAGTATTCGTGACAACGCCCCGTTACCCCCTGCTGCGCTGGTCGACGAATTGCTCGACCATCTCGGGGCCATCGTCGCAGGCGAGGGGGCTAGCCCCAGCGAGCGTCACGCTGCCCGACAGCGCTTTATCGTTGAGCATCCGTTACAGCCGTTTGCCGCCGATTACTTCAGCGCCGGCGGCGCGTTATTTTCTTACGACCGTGAGCGAGCCAGGCTCGCGGGTCTACTGGCTGATCCGGCGCGAATCCGGTTAGCGCGGCCATTCTTCACTCAGCCTTTGCCTGCCATCAATGCAACGGAACTGGCGTTCGATGATTTGCAGCGCTTCTGGCGTCATCCCGCCCGCGCCTTGCTGCGTGACCGGCTCGGTATCGTGCTGTGGTCGGAGGCGGGCGAGTTGCCTGAGACCGAACCATTTGATCTGGACTATGCAGGCCGTGACGCGCTTGCCAGCCGGCTGTTACCCGTCCTGCTGGAAGCAGGCACGGGGCCCGTTGCCCTGGAACGGGTGCAGCGGCTTGCTGCCGCGAGTCCCGAGCTGCCAGGCGGAGCGACCGGCAAGGTCTGGCAAAGCCGCGAAATCGACGCGCTACACCGGCTGGCGCTCGGTGTGCAGCATGAGATGGCCGGTGGCGTGGAGCGCGTGCCGTTTGTGCTGGAGGTGCGCTCATGCTGGCCTGAGACAGATGGCGTGGCGTTGTTTGGTGAGCATGACGAAGCTTTGCGGGCCGCCGCCCAAGGGCCGGTGCAATTACACGGCACCCTGAATGTGCTGAGTCAGACCGGGCAAATCATCTTCCGCTACGCCAGGCCCACGGCACGCGATTACCTCTTTGCCTGGCTGGCCCATCTCGCGTATTGCGCGGTGCGCCCGGACGGCCCGTGCCGCACGGTTTGGTATGGCCTTGATGAGCGTTTCGAGTTCACGCCGGTTGAGGCCCCACAGCAACAGCTTGCGTCACTTGTCGCGTTGTTTCGCGCGGGGCAGCAATGGCCGCTGGCTTTTTTCCCGAAAAGCGCTTGGGCCAAAATCAACGACGGCGCTTCAGCTGCACGCAGCGTGTGGCTGAGCGACCGGGTACGAGGTGAAGCGGATGATCCCGTGCTCCGGCTGGCGTGGCGCGGCTTGCCCCTCACGCTTGATGACGCGCTCGATGAACCCTTTAGCACCCTGGCGGGAATCGTATTCGAACCGCTTGTGCGTCATCTGCAGGAGGCGTGATGAGCGGCTTGACAGCGGGCTTCATAGCGAGCCAGGCAGCGGGCGCACAGGAACAGGAGCTGGATGTCTTTGCCTGTGCACTCGAAGGCGTGAACCAGATTGAGGCCTCAGCCGGGACAGGCAAGACTTGGAACATTTGCGCGCTCTATGTGCGTTTGCTGCTCGAACAGCGCCTGAATGCTGACCAGATTCTGGTCGTCACCTTCACCAAAGCCGCCACAGCTGAATTGCACGAACGGATTCGCGCCCGTTTGACACAACTGCTACGCGCGCTTGAAACCGGCGCTGACGATGACGATCCGTTTCTCGTCCGCCTCTTCGACACCACGCTCGCGCTGCAAGGCGGGGTTGAGCGCGAGATGGCGCAAAAGCTCGTCCGGCGTGCGCTTGGCACCTTTGACCAGGCGGCGATTCACACCATCCACGCGTTTTGCCAGCGCGCGCTGCAAGAAGCGCCGTTTGCTGCGGCCATGCCATTTGCGTTCGAAATGGACGCTGACGATGCCGCGCTGCGCTTTGAACTAGCAGCGGATTTCTGGCGTGAACAGGTGGAGCCAGTCGCCGCGGCACACCCGGCCTTCGCTGCATGGCTGGTGGCGCGGCGGGCTGGCCCGGCGGCGCTTGATGTGCAATTGGGGCGGCGTTTGAAAAAGCCACTGGCGCAATTGCGCTGGGGCTTCAGTGGCATGCCAGAAACCGTTGGACACGCTGACGCTGAGCCGCAGGCCAGATTTGCCGCATTGCACGCGCTGTGGCTCGCGCAACGGGCTGTGCTGGCCGATCTGCTGGCCGCAGCCGCGGCGAGCCTGAGCCGCACCTCGCATAAACCAGAAGCAGTGAGCGCCGCATTTGCGGCATGGGACGACTACTTTGCCCAGGGCCAGCACGACGAAGCCCCGCCACGGGCAGCGTTGAAGCTGACAGCCAGTGCACTGGCGAAAGCCACCAAAGTGCGCCATGAACCTCCAGAGCATGCTTTTTTCACGCTAGCCGACGAGTTCAGCGCCGCCGTGCTTGCCGCCGATGAGTTGCAGCAACGGCGCTGGCTGACTTTGCTGCAGCGCTGGCTCGAACATGCTCCGACGGAGCTGGCGGCGCGCAAGCGGGCTCGGCGGGTGGTGTCGTTCGATGACTTGCTGTCGAATCTGTTTCATGCGCTCGCGGCGCATCCGTGGCTCGCTAGCGCGTTGCGCGCGCGCTACCCGGCAGCGCTGATTGACGAGTTTCAAGACACCGATCCGCTCCAGTTTTCGATTTTCAACCGCATCTTTGCGCCAGATGGCCCTCTCTTTCTGGTGGGTGATCCGAAGCAGGCCATCTACAGTTTTCGGGCCGCCGATCTGCATACCTATCTTGCGGCGCGTGCGGCAGCGACCATGCGTTACACGCTAGCGCTCAACCAGCGCTCCAGCGCACCGGTCGTCGCGGCCTGCAACCAGATATTCAGCGCTAACCCGGATGGCTTTGTGCTTGAGGGGTTGAAGTACCAGCCGGTGCGTGCCGGGCAGCGGCTACGTGTGCCTCTGTCTGACACGGCTACGGCATGGCCTTTTGCTGCTGAATCCTCCGTCGCACCCGCCGACGGTTTTCGTCTCTGGATGCTGCCTGAAGGCGCAGAGGTCTTAAGCAAACGCGACGCACAGCACGCAGCGAGTACCGCCTGCGCAGCTGAGATCGTGCGTCTGTTGCGCGGCGCACGCGAAGGTACCGTGCGTCTTGGAGAGATGTCGCTGGCACCCGGCAATATCGCGGTGCTGGTACAGACCCATCGCCAGGGCAGCCTGGTGAAAGCGATCCTGGCGCAATGGGGCGTGGGCAGCGTTGAGCTGGCTCAAGCATCTGTCTTTGCCACGCCAGAGGCTGAGCAGATCGAACGCGTGCTCCATGCGATTGAAACCCCGGGCGACTTGCGCCGCCTGCGCTCAGCACTCTCTACCGACTGGATTGGGCTCGACGCGCTGACGCTGTGGCAGCAACAGGCGAGTGAGGCAGCTGCCCCCGTTGCCGCGCTTGAATCTACGTTCGAGGCAGCTCAGGCGCTGGATGCGATGGCCTGGGTCGAACGCTTTTCGCGTTATCGCGCGCTTTGGCGCGAGCGCGGTTTCGCGGTGATGTGGCGCACCCTGCTGCGCGAACTGGGCATCGCGCAGCAACTTGCGGCGGGAGCCGATGGCGAGCGCCGGCTGACCAACGCCAGCCACCTGGCCGAACTGCTGCAAGCCCGCGTCGCGGCGCAGCCCGGGATTGCGCCGACGCTACGCTGGTTCGCCGCGCAACGCGCGCAGGGCGGGGGGGAAGAAGCTCAGTTACGGCTCGAATCTGACCGCAACCTGGTGCAGATCGTGACCGTGCACAAAGCCAAAGGACTGGAATATGCGGTGGTGTTTTGCCCATTTTTGAATGACGGCGCGTTACGCGAGCCACCTGCGTCAGGATTGCCCGACGCCCGCGAATACCACGATGAAACCGGTGCAGCTGTGCTGCATTACGGCTGCGATGACGATCAGGCGGAACGTGCCGCAAACGCCGCCAGGCGAGAGCAGGCCGCTGAACGGGTACGGCTGGCGTATGTCGCGCTGACCCGGGCGGTGTACCGCTGCTACGTGGTGGGCGGGCCCTATCTGATTGCCCGTTCGACCAAAGAATCGCGCCGCAGCGTGCTGAACTGGCTGATGGCAGGAAACGGCTATGCGATTGACGACTGGTTGGCCGAGCCACCCGACGAAAGCACGCTGGCACAACGCTGGCGTGATCTGGCGCATGGTCCGCTGACGCTAGAGGCGTTGCCCATACCTGAGCGCTGCATTCCGCTTGAGCCGCAGCAGGTGGGCAACGGCGCGATCCAGGCGCGCACGAGCCACCGGCTGGTGCGTGAAGCCTGGCGGATGGCGAGTTTTAGCGGAATGATCGCGGCGGGCGCGCGTATGGGACAAGGTGCGGGGCAGAATGCAGGGCCTGCTGCGGTGCCTGGGCTGGCGGACGACAGCCATCCTGACCACGACCAGATTGCGGCGAGCCTGACGTCGGCGCGAGCCTTGGCACCAGCCGCGCTAACGCTGGCAGCCGACGACATCCTCGGGTTCCCACGCGGCCCAGCCGCAGGTGAATGCCTGCACAGGATGTTCGAGCTAGCCGATTTTTCTGACCCGGCAACCTGGCCGGAAGCGATTCAACGTGCGTTGCGGGAGCGGCCTGTCACGGCGTCACCCGCGCTGGCACTCCGTTTGCCGCTGATGATGCAGAGCCTGCTGGCCGATGTTAGTGCGGCCGAGCTAGTGCCGGGCATGCAGCTCAGGCAACTTGACAGCGCCCGCAGGCTCAATGAACTGGCCTTTCTGTTTCCTGCCCGAGCTCTTGATTTCAACGCATTGCGTGCAGGGCTGAGCGTCGCGGGCTACCCCGGCGTAGCACTTGAAGCGGGGATGCTGCGTGGCTTCGTCAAAGGCTTTATCGACATGGTGGTTGAGCACGATGGACGTTTCTGGATCATTGACTGGAAATCCAACCATCTTGGCGAAACAGCCGCCGACTACGCCGCCGCGCCGCTAGATAACGCAATGGCGCAGCACGCATATCACCTGCAAGCGTTGCTCTATACGCTGGCGTTGCATCGCTACCTGAAAATCCGGGTAAGCGGCTATACCTACGAAACCCATCTTGGAGGCTATCTGTATCTGTTTGTGCGAGGGGTGAGGCCGACGTGGCGTGATGCCGATGGAGCGGCGGGAGTGCATGCACGGCGTCCGGATGCCGCGCTGATTACCTGGTTAGACGGCTTGATGGATGGAGTGGCACCATGAGCCCGATTGAACTCTCCGCCGTTCATGACACAGGGCAAGCCGGTATGTCACGCGAGCCACTCGATCCTGGCGTCGCGCTGGCACACGGTTTCGCGCGCCGGATCGGCACCTTGGCACAGCACGCTGGAGCCGCTGCCGCAAGCATCCAGTGGGCTGCTCGTGCCGCCTATGCCATCAGCCGGGCGACTGCCGAGGGGCATGTCTGCCTGCCCGTGCAGGCGCTGGCCGAGCACTACTCCGAGCCGCTTGAGACAGTGCTGGCCGCGCTCTGTGCAAGCGGCATCGCCTGTGACGGCACGGCAGATTCCGCTGGGTTAAACCCCTTGGTGATTGACCGGCAAAAGCGGCTTTACCTCGCCCGTTATTACGACTACGAACGCCGCTTCGCGCGCGCGCTGGTCGAGCATACACAGCACCCGGCTATGGCTGGCGTGAGAGCGGCAGCGCAGACGGATGACGCGCTTGCTTCTCCTGCCTCAACGGACGCGTTACGCGCGAAATTAATACGTTTTTTTGGCGTTGCCGCAGACGACACCCCGGACTGGCAACGTCTTGCTGCCGTGATTGCGTTGTCTGGACCGTTGACGGTCGTAAGTGGCGGGCCAGGAACGGGCAAGACCACCACCGTGGTGGGCGTGCTGGCTTGCTTGCTGGATACCCACGCTGATTTGCGGATCGCACTGTCAGCGCCTACGGGCAAGGCTGCGCAGCGCATGCAAGAGGCACTTGCGGCGCGTGCGGGTGCTTTACCTGAGGAACTTGCCGCACGCTTGCCACGTACCTCCTGGACGCTGCACCGGCTGCTGGGATATCGCCCTGACGGACGGTTTCGTTACCGCAAGGACAATCCACTGCCTTACGACGTGATCGTGGTTGACGAAGCTTCGATGATCGACGTTGCGATGGCAGCGCACCTGCTTGATGCATTGGCTCCGGGCACCCGGCTGGTGCTGCTCGGAGACAAAGATCAACTGGCGGCGGTCGAGGCGGGCGCGGTATTTGCCGAACTCAGCGCCCGGCCGGTTTTTAGCGCACAAGGCATTGCACGTCTTGCCGTCGCGCTCGATATCGAGCCACAACGCATTGTGGCGTCGTTGCCTCAGGAGCGCTCACCGGAGGATGGTGACGAAGGTTTGGCAGACAGGCGTGCGTGGTCGTGGCCGCAAGCGGGCGCAGACGCCGACCTGTTTTGGCCCGATCACGCGGAGCAGGCATTTGCAGCGATGGGCGAGCTAGTTGAGCCACCGAGGGTTGCTACTGCATCTGGCGGGCGAGTTGCAGTTGGTGAGGCTGATGATGGCAACGGCAACACCCCACAGGCACAACTTCAACCCGTAGAAGCGCCACTCGCCGATTGCGTAGTCTGGCTGGAGCGCAATTACCGCTTTGGTCTGGAGTCGCCGATTGGACGACTGTCGTTAGCGATCCGGTGCGGCGCAGTAGATCAAGTTCTGGCGCTGTTGCAGCTTGATTCTGATGACCCAGCCAAGCCAGACGCCGCAGCGTTTTATGAAGACGCTGGCGCTACCCTGGCACCGTCGACCGTGGCTCGCCTCACCAGCGGCTTCACCCTCTACGCCGAAGCGCTGATGCGTGAACTGGCGAGCAGCACACCCGACCCGCAGCCGCTCTTTGACGCGTTGAATCACTTTCGTATCCTGTGCGCCACGCGCGCGGGCCCGCGTGGCGTCGATCAGATCAACCTGCTGATGACCGCGCAGTTGCAGCGGCTCGCCCGCGCGCCGCTCGCGCCTGGCGCGTCCTGGTTTGCTGGCCGGCCGGTGATCGTCACCCGTAATGACGCGGCATTAGGCCTGTTTAATGGCGATACCGGCATAGCTTTGCCGGGAGCGGATGGTGCGCTCAAGGTGTATTTCTGCACCGGCGATAGTGGTTTGCGCGGCCTGTCACCGGCAGCCCTGCCGTCACACGACACCGCATTCGCGTTGACGGTCCACAAATCACAAGGCTCGGAATTCGAGCATGTCGCGCTGATGCTGCCCGCGGTGTTTAACCGGGTGTTATCGCGCGAACTGATCTATACAGCCGTGACGCGCGCGCGTCAGCGCATCGACCTTACCGGCACACGCACCGTGCTGGCCCAGGCCGTGGCGACGCCCACCCGGCGGGATTCAGGGCTGGCGGAACGGATTATGGAAGCGCTGCCATGAGCCAGCATTCCCGCATTCCATTAAACGAAGTCGAACTGACGGCTGTCCGTGCCCAGGGAGCGGGTGGGCAGAACGTGAACAAGGTATCGAGCGCAATTCATCTGCGCTTTGACATCCGGGCCTCATCGTTGCCCGACGTGCTGAAAATGCGTTTGCTCGCTTTGGCCGATCACCGTTTGACCCGAGATGGCGTGGTCGTCATCAAGGCACAGGAGTACCGCACGCAGGAGATGAACCGTGAAGCGGCCCTGGCGCGTCTTGAGGCGTTGGTCGAGAGCGTCAGCGTGGTACGCAAGGCGCGCGTGGCAACTCGGCCAACACGCGCGTCGAACCGGCGCCGGTTAGAGGGCAAGGCCAAGCGTGGAGAAATCAAACTGGCACGGGGGCGGGTGGCGGATTGACCTGGGTGAGCGTGCGGTGAATAAGCGGTGAATCCCCGCCCCGCAAACATGACGCAGAGCTGTCATTCACACACCACTACCGCTGGATCGGTCAACGCATGCCGGTTTTAGCGCGGGTATGCTGCTGTTTTTCGTATGACGGAGTGCAGCATGACGGAAATCGCAGTGGTTGCCATTCTGGTTGCGAAGCCAGGTACAGAAGCGCAGCTACGTCAGGCGCTGGAGGGCATTGTGGCCCCCACTCGCAAGGAGCCTGGCGTGGTGCAGTATGACTTGCACTACGACTTGCACGAGCCGCGCCGGTTTGTCTTTTTTGAGCGTTGGGAAAGCGAAGCAGCGTTGGCTGCGCATGGGCAGTCTGCTCATATTGC
Source organism: Paraburkholderia bonniea (assembly GCF_009455625.1). Classification (NCBI taxonomy): domain Bacteria; kingdom Pseudomonadati; phylum Pseudomonadota; class Betaproteobacteria; order Burkholderiales; family Burkholderiaceae; genus Paraburkholderia; species Paraburkholderia bonniea. The sequence continues at coordinate 1,455,881 of NZ_QPEQ01000001.1, forward strand.
CGCGTACCGGCAGGCCTCTGCCGAGTGGATTGAGCAGACCGAAATGCGTGTTTTGGCGAAGATCATATAAAGCGCTGCCCCCCTGCTGCGATGAGGGCTTGGCCAGAACGGCGGAGTAGCAGGGCAGCGGGGATGAGAAGGAATCGATGGGAAGGGTTTAGTGCTCGACTGGCGGCACATCCAGAATGAGGATGATGGTCCAGTCAGCGTCACCTTCGTGATGATATTGCCGCTCAGCGACAATAAAAGGCTGCTGCTTGCCAGCGGGCCCGAGAAACAGGACATCGCCTTCCATGGGCAGACATTCGACGGGAGGTAGTGCAAGGAATGCTTCCTGGCCACCACGTGGCATCAGCTTTTCAATTTTGCGTGAGGCCGACTCGGTCCATTCGATGTCCAGCTGGATATTGCTCATGGGATGCTCCGCGCCAAAGTGCGCATAGGTTTGCAGGTGATTTGGTGCGCGACTTTAGCATATTGCCTGCCGCTTTTTGCCAATAAAAAAGCCGAAGCCGACAAGGTCGGCTTCGGCTTGCATACCCGTATCGCGTTGCGTTGAGTGCTATGCGCTACAGGTTATTTGGTGGCCGGAGCAGCTTTTTTTGCTGCTTTTTTGTGATGCGTTGCTTTGTGGTGGTGCTGGGAAGGCATTTCTGATGTGCTTTCCGCTGCCTGCTGCCGGGATTGCAGTTCTTGTGCGCGTTGCTCGACTGCCGCAGCACGGGCCGGATCCGTACTCATCGTGACACCGCTGTCGGTTTGCGCATAGGCTGCGCCGGCCAATGCAGAGAAGGAAACCAGGACTGCCAGGGACACTTTTTTCATCGTTACCTCCGTTGAGTAGTTATATGGATCAGGCATTGCCTGTCCAATTGGAAAGACCGACCGCCATTTTAGCTAGCAATATCTATCCCATCGGGCACTTTGCGACATATTTGACGTTTGGTTACATTTTGTTGCGGCGTTTTGGAGATTTAGCAACACTAAAGTCGATATTTTTATGCGTTATGATTGAAAAAGTCATGAGTTCGTGTAATGCCGAATGGACTTATTCAACGGATAAGCAGAAAACGTGTGGATAGAACACGTCAGTTGCCACTGGCTTTGTCAAGCCACATTGAGATATGCAGTCAGACACACTGGCTGACGTACGGTTCTTAAGCACGAGATGAAGGCACTGAATCAGCAAAAAATGACATTAAAGTGAATGGGGGCAAGATAAATGGGGTAACGTATCATTTTAGAGATGGCGTGAGGGATTGTTATATCCTTGCTATGTGATGCCATCGGCACTGTACGGCCATGCCGAAAAAATGGGTCGCGGTTGCACTTTTAGAAAGAAGTGAGATGACCAGGTATTCAAACGAAGCTGTACTAGAGGCGCTCAGACGGGCGCAATATCGCCAGGTTCCATGGGCTAGGCGGCCTAACACATTTGAATATTTGCGCGCGCTAGGGTTGATGGAGACGGTCCGGCAACGGACGGTAGCTCCCGCGCCAGGTTTTCATGCCCCGGTGGATATCGCGGTGCTGACTGAGCGGGGCCGTGCAGAATTCGCCCGTCTTGCTCATAACGAGAATTCGCCAGACTGGGAAGACTGCAAAAAAAATGCGTATGTGGTTGCTGAAGCTGGACAGGATGCGCCAGCCGATTTTGAAACCCGGACGTAGTAGTGCAGATAATGAAAGGATTTAGTTAGATAGCGACGGGCGTGTTGGTTGTTATTGGCGGATTTATCCAGTTTTTATCCCAGGTGCTGATATATCGTGGCCTGCTTGATATCTAGCGGCGCGATGGATTTTCTTCGCGCAATATCCCGGCACGTCTTTGCGCATTATCCAGAATGTCGCTGCGTAAATCGCCGCGTGGTGTAGGCGGGGTAAATTCCCGGCCACGTATTTGACTGGGCCGTTGTGCATCGGCAGGAATGTATCGGGGGTGCTGGTCTGATGGCAATGCTTGAGGCTGAGCCAGGCTCAGCGTCATAACTGACGACGTTGCAATGCCACCTGAAAATACTAGTTTCATAGTAATAAAACTCCCACCAGACCGGACGTTGCAGACCTGAATTGCCTGTGACGATAAGCTAATAAGCTAAGCCGATGGGTAATGCCAGCTGTAAATAATCGTAAATAGATGTATCGGCATTAGCGCATATCTAGCCGCAATGCCAGGTAAGCCGGCCAGGTAAGCCGGGAGAGGGTATGAACTGAGCGCGAGCAGGTTGTCCAGGCCGCTCGCCGCATTATCCTGCCTGGGTGCCGGCAGGGCAGTCTGATGCACGTGGACGCATCAAGCCATTTTGGCGGGTGCCCGCCATGATTCAGGATTGGTCCAAAACGCGCCGCGAATGCGGTCGCGGCTGGGCGGTGCCGGAGGTTTGGAGGCGGTAGCGCCGATGCGGCCACGTAACGAAATCTCACGTCCCCCTGTGCCAAGACGCTGGACGATTTCAGCAAGCGTGCCGTCGGTTTGCCATTCGTCGAAACGACGACGGCAAGTGGGCGGTGATGGATAACGGCCTGGCAGCTTGGACCAGCCTTCGCCCGTCGAAAGCACCCACAGCACCGCGTTGACAACTGCCCGGGCTTCTACGCGAGGCCGCCCCCGGCGCTCGTTTCGCGCGGGTTCTGCGCAAAAAAGGGCTTCGACCAGCATCCATTCGTTGTCTTTCAAATCGTCGAACAGCATCATGTTTCACCTCAGCGAAGCTAACTTCAGTACGCCGCCTTACGCCGCGTACTCCTTATGCACCTGACTCCAGATGCCGACAGGGCAAATCTGCAACAGCAAATGGCGGGTAACGATTTGCTTGTGTCATTTGCGCTTGCTGCACCGTAAAGCATGAATCGTGCCAAATTCTGGCAGGTGCTTTCCGGTTCCCCGTGGCATCAAGCTAGCGTGGACGCTAGCCCAAGGCGTATAAGAATCCAAAAAAGCTATCTCGCAAATCAGGACAATCACCAATCCGGTGCAATTCAAGTGTGCAAGGTGCGCGCTGTGCTCGATTACCGAATGAATGACCGCGATAACACGACAAGCATCTTCGACGGGAGTCAAAACTTTACAATGGGCATGAGGTTTTCTCATTGATAAGGAATTTTCATGAATGTGACGCTGCGCCAGTTGCGCATCTTTATTGAAGTAGCGCGCGTGAAAAGCTTTAGTCGGGCTGGCGCTGAAATTGGCCTGTCGCAGTCCGCCGTCAGCCGCTCCATTCTTGAGCTGGAGACGGAGCTTGGGCTTCGGCTGGTGGACCGGGGGCGGCGCGAGGTAGTGCTCACGGACGCCGGTGCCAATTTGGTGGCAAGCGTGACGCGCTTGTTGGCAGAGCTGGATGACGCATTGTTTGAAATTCGTGAAATTGGTGAGCAGCGGCGAGGCCGGGTGATGGTTGCCGCGAGCCCAACCATTGCCTGCCGCTTGATGCCGCAGGTCGTTGCCGCGTGCGGCCAGCAATTTCCTTTTGTGACACTGACGCTGCGCGATGACGTACAAAGTGACGTGGTGCGTCAGGTCAAGTCAGGAGAGGTTGATTTCGGCGTGGTTGTTGGGCCGTTTGCCGCGGATGGCTTATTGAGCATGTCAATCATGAGCGATTCATTTTGTCTGGTGCTGCGCGTCGATCATCCGCTGGCTGCCCGGGCAGAAATCGCCTGGGGCGATCTCGCGGGGCAGCGGCTGGTGATGCTGGGCCATGCGTCAGGTAGCCGGCCGATCATTGATGCTGTTCTGGCCGCCCATGGGGTCAACGCGGAGGTGGTGCAGGAACTGGGCCATTCCGCGACGGTGTTTGCGCTGGTGGAGGCGGGCGTGGGCTTGAGCGTGCTGCCATGGCTGGCGCTTCCGCTGCCTGCAGGCGCTGCGCTGGTTGCCCGCCCGCTGGTGCCACGCGCGGAGCGAACGGTCGAGCTTGTACGGCGTCAGGACCGCTCGTTATCACCCGCTGCACAGGCCGTATGGAGTCTGGTCAGCCAATTGCCGCCGCCAAGCTGAAGTCTGGTGCCGATGAGCGGTCCGGCCCGTTTTATGCCGTGCTTTATCTTGCTTTACGCTTCCGTTTTTTTTGCGTAAGATGGCGCGCAGTCACGCGGTTCCTTTGCGGAACATTGCTGCTTCGTCCGGCTGGGTTTGGCTCGATTTTCTGTTTCGCCACCCCCCGGTGCGTGCTCCCATCAATATGACCGATCAAAATCGGGCGAGCGCGTCTTCAGTTCCCTATCGTCTGTATGATCCGGTTCTTTGACCACAGGGTCGACCAAGCTGCATGAATACTCAAGAGGCGAAGATCGTCCTCGAGACTGCCTTGATCTGTGCGCAGGAGCCTTTAAAGCTCGCTGAGTTGCGTAAGCTTTTCGCTGATGATGTCTCGGCTGACGTCATCCGGACGCTGCTCGAAGACTTAAAGCAGGACTGGGCTGGGCGCGGTGTCGAGCTGGTTGCGCTGGCCTCAGGCTGGCGCTTTCAAAGCAAGCCTGAAATGCGTTTTTATCTGGATCGGTTGCATCCCGAAAAACCACCAAAATACTCACGCGCCGTGCTTGAAACACTGGCAATCATTGCTTACCGCCAGCCGGTGACACGCGGTGATATTGAAGAAATTCGTGGCGTGACCGTCAATACGCAGGTGGTTAAGCAACTTGAAGACCGGAACTGGATTGAAGTCATTGGCCATCGGGATGTGCCCGGGCGTCCGGCGCTGTATGCGACAACACGGCAATTTCTCGATGATCTGGGTCTGAAAGCGCTTGATGGCCTGCCGCCGCTGGATGATCCCTCTGCGCAACTGAATGCTGATCTGCTGGGACAGCACTCGATTGAATTCGCGGAAGCAGAAGCAGTGGCCGAAGCCATGCTGGTATCTGCTGGCACGGTGGGGGCAAGTGCCCTGGAGGCCGCCGATTCTTTGCTGGCGGGTGAGCCGGATGATGAGTCTGCGCAAACGCCAGACCGTCCGGACCACGACGCAGAGCAACCGGTTGATGCTGTTGCGGCTGCAATACCCGCTGAGACAGAGCAGGAACCGCTGGTGTCTGTAACTGGCGAGGTGGCGATCGCCAGGCCCTTATCAGATCCTGAGGCGGCTGCCACGACCGTGTTTGAGCCGGTGGAGGTTACGCATGCCGGGCATGAAGAAAATAGTAACGCTGCTGTGCCAGAGATAGATGCTCTAGCCTCTGGCGATATCCCACCCCGAAATACCTGACATAACTGAACTTTTGCCGCGCCTGCAACGGGCGTGCGCGACCCGACACTTGAGGTTGTTTTGACACATACCCCCGATACTGATTCGTCCGAATCCGAGCGCGCCACGTCGTCTGCGCCGGCTGCTGAAACGCGTAAGCCGCAAGCAGCGGCTGGCGAAAGCGAGCGGTCAGCGCCTAATGCCGATGCGGATGATGCCGAGCGTCCGCGCCGCGGTCTGCGCCGCGGCCCGCGCAGCCTGATTGCGCGCCGTCGCGCAGGCAAGACGAAGAATGTAGACGGTGCCCAGGTGTCATCCCCGTCGCCAGGTGGCGGTATGCCAACTCGGGGCGCGAGTCAGGGGCAGGGCCAAAGTCAGGGTCAGGGACGTTTTTCACGGGGCGATGGGAGTGGCGGTGGTGGTGTAAAGGGGCCGCGGCGAGGTCCAGGTGGTGCCGGGCGTGATGCTGGACGGCCCCCGGCGAGCGCGCGTAGTGATGAGGCGAGTCACGCGGTTGAACCAGATACGATTCCGGATGATCTGTTTTCCTATGTGAGCTCGCCAGCGTTTGATGCGGATAACAGCACGACAGGCGGTGTGCGCGCACCGATGTTGCGCCAGGGCCGTATTCAGCCGCCTAAACGGGTTTTATCGCCGGATGATGATGCGCCGAAGTTGCACAAGGTTCTGGCAGAAGCGGGCATGGGTTCGCGCCGTGAAATGGAAGAGCTGATTGTGGCTGGGCGCGTGTCGGTCAATGGTGAGCCTGCTCATATCGGGCAGCGCATCATGCCGACCGATCAGGTTCGGATCAACGGCAAGCCCGTGAAGCGGAAGCTGCAGAACAAGCCTCCCCGCATTTTGCTGTACCACAAGCCGACTGGCGAAATCGTAAGTCACGCGGATCCAGAGGGGCGTCCGTCGGTATTTGACAAGTTACCGCCGATGAAAACGGCTAAATGGCTCGCGGTTGGGCGTCTCGATTTCAATACGGAAGGATTGTTGTTGCTGACGACCTCGGGTGATCTGGCCAATCGTTTTATGCACCCGCGCTACAGCGTGGAGCGCGAGTATGCGGTGCGCGTCGTTGGCGAACTGACAGAAGGCTCGCGGCAGAAGTTATTGCATGGTGTCGAGCTGGAAGACGGCCCGGCCAACTTTCTGCGCATCCGTGATGGCGGTGGCGAAGGGACTAACCACTGGTATCACGTAGCGCTAGCCGAAGGGCGCAATCGTGAGGTGCGGCGGATGTTCGAGGCAGTTGGGCTGATGGTGAGCCGGCTGATTCGCACGCGTCATGGCCCGATCACCTTGCCGCGCGGACTCAAGCGTGGGCGCTGGGAAGAGCTGGAGGACAATCAGGTCCGCAGTCTGATGGCCTCGGTCGGGCTCAAGGCAACGATTGAAGAAAAGGGCAGCCGCTCTTCAGTGCAGGAGCGCCGGCAGCCAGATCCGATGCAAACCTCGATGGGGTTCATTCATCGTGAACCGGTGTTGATGTCGCATGCCCGTTTTGATTCGCAGTCACGTGGCCAGGGTCAAGGGCCGGGGGCGGGGCGCCGTAATGGTGGCGGTGGTGCGGGCGCTGGCTTCGGTGGTAATGCTTCCGGCTCGGGAATGGGCGGTGGTTATGGCAACCGCGGGGCAAATCGGGGCAGCGGTTTCGCGGGCGGTGATGGCCGTAACGGCGGGCGCGACGTTGATGGCAATCGTGCTGTGCCATCTGGTGGTGCCCGGCGTGCTGGCGGTGCTCCAGGAAATGGCGGAAATAGCCGTGCTCCTGGAAATGGGATGGGTGGTGCGGCTAACCGGACTGGCGGCAATCCGGGCCGGGTGCCTGGCGGCAATAACCCGAATGCAGGCGGAAATCGTGGCGGACCACGCAATCGTGTGCGCGGCCGTTAAGCGCTTGACTGGCTCGCTAGCATAGAGAGCAAATGCCCCGGATTCCTGGCGGCGGTTGGCTTGTTTGAGTCCAGTGCCATTGCCGGAATCTGACGGGTTGGGAGTCGTTGGCGGTAGGGTGCTGTCTGGCGCGATGTCCTGTCGTGCCGGGCCGCTTCCTGTTTGCGTTTGTCCTGAAAAATTGCTACACTCTCGAAGTCGCTGGGCGTCCGTTTAATTCAGGTACTTTATTTATTCAGGTACGGTTTTTAAGTACGATTCAGGTGCAATCACCAGCAACACGATGATGGGCGTTTCGCCCATTTTTTTTTGCTGTTTTGGTTTGGCATCCTGGTGTGCACGGAACGTGTGCCAGCTCGGCGTGCGGCCCGCAAGTGTCCGCAGGCTCGCCGCGCGAATATCTTGTAGGGGCAGCAAAGTGCAACTGACAGAACTAATTGAAACCACAGTCGTAGGCCTCGGTTACGAGCTCGTTGATATCGAGCGCACCGGGCGCGGCATGCTGTGTATTTATATCGACCAGCCGGCCGGTATTGCAATCGAAGATTGCGAGAAAGTAACGCGTCAGCTTCAGCACGTTCTGACAGTCGAAAATATCGATTACGAACGGATGGAAGTGTCGTCCCCCGGCTTGGATCGCCCACTGAAAAAGCTGGCTGACTTCGAGCGTTTTGCGGGTAACGAAGCTGTTATTACATTGAAAAAGCCATTGGACGGGCGTAAATCGTACCGGGGTATTGTGCATGCTCCCAACGGTGACACGATCGGTCTGGAATTCGAAGGGAAGGAAGGCGCCGCGATGCTCGATTTCACGCTCGCGGATATTGATAAAGCACGCCTGATTCCAAAAGTTGACTTTAGGAGCCGCAAACAATGAGTCGCGAAGTGTTGATGCTGGTGGATGCGCTGGCACGCGAGAAGAACGTCGATAAGGACGTGGTTTTTGCCGCCCTTGAAGCGGCTCTCGCTTCGGCTTCCAAAAAACTCTTCGAAGAAGATGCTGATATCCGTGTGCATATCGACCGCGAAAGCGGTGAGCACGAAACTTGGCGCCGCTGGCGCGTGGTGCCGGATGAGGCAGGGTTGCAGATGCCGGATCAGGAAATTCTGCTGTTCGAAGCGGTCGAGCAAAAGCCTGATGCGCAAATCGATGATTTCCTCGAAGAGCCGGTGCCATCCATTGAATTTGGCCGTATTGGTGCGCAAGCAGCCAAGCAGGTCATTTTGCAAAAAGTGCGTGATGCTGAGCGCGAGCAAATCCTGACTGATTTTCTCGAGCGTGGTGAAAACATCATGACCGGGTCGGTCAAGCGGCTCGATAAAGGTAACTTCATCGTTGAATCTGGCCGGGTCGAGGCGCTGCTGCGACGCGATCAGTTGATTCCGAAAGAAAACCTGCGCGTTGGCGACCGGGTGCGTGCTTATATTGCGAAGGTTGACCGGACTGCCCGCGGTCCACAAATCGAATTGTCGCGTACCGCGCCTGAATTTCTGATGCGTCTCTTTGAGATGGAGGTGCCAGAAATTGAGCAGGGCCTGCTCGAAATCAAGGCGGCAGCACGCGATCCTGGTGTGCGGGCCAAAATTGGCGTGGTTGCCTATGACAAGCGGATCGACCCGATCGGCACCTGTGTTGGCATTCGCGGCTCGCGGGTGCAGGCTGTGCGCAATGAGCTGGGTGGCGAAAATGTCGACATCGTGCTATGGTCAGAAGATCCTGCCCAGTTCGTAATCGGCGCGCTCGCGCCGGCCGCCGTTCAGTCGATTGTCGTCGATGAAGAAAAACATTCGATGGACGTCGTTGTGGACGAAACCGAACTGGCCATCGCTATCGGCCGCAGTGGCCAGAACGTGCGTCTGGCAAGCGACCTGACCGGATGGCAGATCAACATCATGACGCCGGACGAATCTGCGCAAAAGCAGAATCAGGAACGCAGTGTCTTGCGCGATCTGTTCATGGCTCGCCTGGATGTCGATGAAGAAGTGGCTGACATTCTGATCGACGAAGGTTTTGCCAGCCTCGAAGAGATTGCCTACGTCCCGCTCAACGAAATGCTTGAAATCGAGGCATTCGATGAAGACACGGTGCATGAGCTGCGTAACCGTTCGCGCGACGCATTGCTGACCATGGCAATTGCAAACGAGGAAAAAGTAGAGAACGCTGTGCTAGACCTGAAGAGTCTTGACGGTGTGAACGATGATTTGCTGGCCCGGTTGGCTGAACATCAGGTTCAGACCCGTGATGATCTGGCTGAGCTGGCAGTTGATGAACTGGTCGAAATGACCGGAATGGAAGAGGAGGCCGCCAAGGTGTTGATTATGAAGGCCCGTGAACACTGGTTTCAGTGAGAAATGATAATGATCCACTGACTTGAACGCGGCCGTCAGGCCGCATGACCCCCGATGCTAACCGCAAGGAATCGGTCCTTGCTCTAAGAGGAATGAATGGCGAGTAACAACGTAGCCCAATTTGCCGCAGAACTGAAAATGCCTGCTGGCGTGCTGCTTGAGCAGCTGCAGGCAGCAGGTGTTCAGAAAGCAAGTGAAGACGACGCCTTGTCCGAGACGGACAAGGCGCGTTTGCTTGATCACTTGCGCAAGTCGCACGGTTCAAATGATGCAGACAAGCGCAAGATCACGCTAACACGTAGGCATACATCGGAGATCAAGCAGTCCGATGCAACAGGCAAGGCTCGCACCATTCAGGTCGAGGTGCGCAAGAAGCGCACCTTCGTCCGCCGTGATGAAACGGCCGAGCAAGGGGCAGAAGCAGTAGAACAACCGGCGGAAGTGTCGGACGATCTCGAGCTGCAGCGGCGTGAAGAGCAGGCCCGTCACGAAGCTGAAGTGCTTGAGAAGCAGGCTCAGGAACTGAAAGAGCGTCAAGAGCGCCTCGAGCGCGAAGAAGCTGAGCGTCAGGCACGCGAACAGGCAGCTGAGGCAGAGCGTCAGCGTCAGGAAGAAGAAGCGCAAAAGCGTGCGGCGGCTGAAGAGCGCGCACGTGAGAAAGTCGCGGTCGAGCAGGCGGCCAGTCCTGCTGCTGATATTGCTGCAGCGTCTGAGAGAGACGAAGAGCGTGCAGCGCAAGAGCGCGCGGCACAACGCGAAGCGGCGAAGAAAGCAGAAGATGCCGCACGTGAAGCTGCGCAGAAAACGCGTGCTGAACAGGAAGAAGTCAGCAAGCGGCGCGCAGCGGCTGAAGCCGAAGCCCGGGCTATCCGGGACATGATGAATACCCCGCGCAAAGCGCAGGTAAAAGCCCCTGAACCTGCGCCGAAGCCTGTTGAACAGGCGGCGGCCAAGGCAGCAGAAGCGAAAGGCACGTTGCATAAACCGGCTCGGCCGGCTGGTGAAACCACCGCCCGTCCAGCGGCTAAAAAAGCGGCTGCAGCACCTGCGCCATCGTCAGCACCTTCTGCTGGCGATAAAAAGAAGGCGGGTGCGGGTAAAGGCGGTTGGCAAGATGATGCGGCAAAGCGCCGTGGTATCAAGACGCGAGGCGACACCAGCGGTGGCGTTGATCGCGGCTGGCGCGGTGGCCCGAAGGGTCGCGGCAAGCACCAGGATACAAGCACCACCTTCCAGGCACCGACCGAACCGATCGTGCGTGAAGTACACGTGCCTGAAACCATTACGGTGGCCGATCTGGCACACAAGATGGCAGTGAAGGCTTCAGAAGTCATCAAGGTGATGATGAAGCTGGGCCAGATGGTGACGATCAACCAGATGCTCGACCAGGAAACGGCGATGATTATCGTCGAAGAACTGGGCCACCATGCTGTGGCAGCGAAGCTGGATGATCCGGAAACAATGCTGGTTGAAGGCGAAGCAACCGATGCTGAAATGTTGCCGCGGCCGCCGGTTGTCACGGTCATGGGTCACGTTGACCACGGTAAAACCTCGCTGCTGGATTACATGCGCCGGGCCAAGGTTGCGGCAGGTGAAGCCGGCGGGATTACACAGCATATTGGCGCTTATCACGTTGAAACCCCGCGTGGCGTGATTACGTTCCTCGACACCCCAGGTCACGAAGCCTTTACGGCAATGCGTGCCCGTGGTGCCAAGGCGACGGATATCGTGATTCTGGTGGTGGCGGCTGACGATGGTGTGATGCCGCAGACCAAGGAAGCCATTGCCCACGCGAAAGCGGGTGGTGTGCCGCTGGTCGTGGCGATCAACAAGATCGACAAGCCCGATGCGAACCTGGATCGGGTGAAGCAGGAACTGGTCGCAGAAGGCGTGGTGCCGGAAGAGTACGGTGGCGATTCGCCGTTTGTCCCGGTCTCTGCAAAAACGGGTGCTGGTATTGATGACCTGCTCGAACAAGTTCTGCTGCAAGCCGAAGTGCTTGAACTGAAGGCACCGGTCGAGGCGTCAGCCAAGGGCCTCGTGATCGAAGCCAAGCTTGATAAGGGTAAGGGTCCGGTAGCAACGATCCTGGTTCAGTCGGGTACGCTCAATCGCGGCGATGTTGTGCTGGCAGGCAGTGCTTATGGCCGCGTGCGTGCCATGCTCGATGAAACAGGCAAGCCGGCCAAATCGGCTGGGCCGTCGATTCCGGTTGAAATTCAGGGGCTGTCCGAAGTTCCGGCCGCAGGCGAAGAAGTCATCGTCATGCCGGACGAGCGCAAAGCACGCGAAATCGCGCTTTTCCGCCAGGGCAAGTTCCGCGATGTCAAGCTGGCCAAGCAGCAGGCAGCCAAGCTCGAAACCATGCTGGAGCAAATGGGTGAAGGCGAGGTGCAATACCTGCCGCTCATCGTCAAGGCAGACGTGCAGGGTTCGCAGGAAGCGCTGGTTCAGGCCTTGCTCAAACTCTCCACCGATGAAGTTCGCGTGCAGGTCGTGCATGGCGCGGTGGGTGGCATTAGCGAAAGCGATGTGAATCTGGCTACAGCGTCCAAGGCGGTCATCATTGGCTTTAACACCCGTGCTGATGCACAGGCGCGTAAGCTGGCCGAAACCAATGGCATCGACATTCGTTACTACAACATCATTTACGACGCAGTAGATGAAGTGAAGGCGGCGATGTCCGGCATGCTGGCACCAGAGAAGCGCGAAATCATAACCGGCATGGTTGAGGTTCGTCAGGTCTTCAAGGTGCCGAAGATTGGTGCTGTCGCGGGTTGTATGGTGACGGACGGCTTCGTCAAACGTTCTTCTTCGGTACGTGTGCTGCGTAATAACGTGGTGATTCATACCGGTGAGCTTGATTCGCTCAAGCGCTTCAAGGACGACGTGAAAGAAGTGCGTCAGGGCTTTGAGTGCGGGATGTCGGTCAAGAACTTTAACGAGATTCAGGAAGGCGACCAGTTCGAAGTGTTCGAGGTCACCGAAGTCGCGCGCTCGCTGTAATTCAGGCGCGATGCTTCAGGAGCGGGGCGGGCGTTTTAAGCCCGCTCCGCTCTTTGTTTTTGTGCTGAGCTGGCATCTTGCGGCCTCAGCCCCTTTTGTTATCAGATTGTCCGGACGACACCGGATCACGGATTCACCATGGCCAAGAAACGTACTTCCCCCAACCGCAATGTGCAAATTGCCGACCAGATTCAACGTGACCTGTCGGAGCTGCTACGCGAGGTTAAAGACCCGCGCATCGGTCTCGTGACGTTTCAAAGTGTCGAGCTGACCCCCGACTATGCGCACGCCAAGGTTTATTTCACGACCTTGACGGGCGACCCGCAGCAAACCCAGGACGCGCTGAATCATGCGGCGGGCCATCTGCACAACCTGTTGTTCAAGCGCTTGCATATCCATACCGTGCCGACGCTGCATTTCCATTTCGACCAGACTATCGAGCGCGCAGTAGAAATGTCGCGCCTGATTGACGAGGCGGTCGCTAATCGTGCGAAAGACGACTGAGCTTGCTCATGTCCATCTTTACTCGCTGGTTCGCCTGTTTTTTGCCCGATGGTTTCTGACATGAATTCTTCCCAGCGTCCTCGCGTGCCGCGTCGCGTGCTTGATGGTGTACTGCTGCTCGACAAGCCGCTTGGTCTGTCGAGTAACGACGCGCTGATTCGGGCCAAACGTATTTATCAGGCCAAAAAAGCTGGCCATACCGGCACGCTTGATCCGCTGGCCACGGGTTTGCTGCCATTGTGTTTTGGTGAAGCGACCAAGTTTTCGCAGGATTTGCTCGAAGCGGACAAAACCTATGAGGCGACGATGCGCCTCGGCATTCGCACCACAACAGGGGATGCCGAAGGCGAGCCAAGCGAAATCCGTCCCGTTACCTGCGACCTGCCAGCCATTGAACAAGCACTAGCCGGTTTTCTGGGTGACATCGTGCAGGTGCCACCGATGTATTCGGCGCTCAAACGCGATGGCAAGCCTTTATACGAGTACGCCCGGGCGGGGCAGGTCGTTGAGCGCGAAGGGCGTCAGGTGACAATCCATGCACTCGATTTGTTGAGCTGTTCATTGCCGGATGTGAGCTTTCGCGTGGTGTGCAGCAAAGGGACTTATGTGCGGACTCTGGCTGAGGATCTTGGCGAGGTGCTCGGGTGCGGTGCTCACCTGGTGGGATTACGCCGCACGGCTGTTGGGGTTTTGACGCTCGAACACGCAGTGACGCTGGATGCGCTGTCGGCCGTGACCGAGGCCGAGCGCGATGCCTGGTTGCAGCCGGTGGATGCGTTGCTTTCGACATTTCCCGCTGTGCGGCTGGATGACGAGGCTGCACGCCGGTTTTTGCATGGGCAGCGCTTGAAGGTATCTGAGGTTGCGCTGGCCGATGACGCGGTGAACGCATCACGGGTTCGCATTTATAACGCTGAAGGACGTTTGCTGGGCGTGGCCAGGGTGGGCGATGGCGTTGTTGCACCAGAACGGCTGGTGGTGACTGCGGGGATGTGAATCCAGGTTTCTGCGCGTGATTGTCAAAAAGCCTGCGGTGCAATTTTTGCACCGCAGGCTTTTTTCTGGCATCCGGCATTGGCAACGCCGTTGGCAAATAGCACAACAACAGCATTACCCCGAACCCGCCACGCCGGATCAGAACCCGCGCTCAGTGCGCGGCTGCCGCAGCGGCTCCGGCATCGCCTCCTGATGAACGCTCAGGCTTGGTAATCCAGATCAAGGCAATCAGCGCGACGAAAATGCCCGCCGAAACATAGAACAGGTCATTTACGCCTAACTGCGCGGCCTGCTGCGTCACCATGTTGTTGAACAGGCCATATGCCTCGGCCTGGTTCAGGCCCACGCTATTCATTTGCTGTATCGAATGATTGAACACCGGGTTATAGACGCTGGCCTGCTCGGACAATTGCGCGTGATGCATGATGGTCCGGTGATCCCAGGCAGTCTGAAAGACCGACGTGCCAATCCCGCCACACATGATCCGCACGAAGTTCGACAGCCCTGATGCTGCGGGAATCCGGTTGCCAGGCAACCCGGAAAGCGTGATCGACACAAGTGGAATAAAGAACCCAGCCATGCCAATGCCCTGAATCAGGGTGGGCAATATCAGCGCGTATTCGTCGACCCCAGTGGTGTAGCGCGAACGCATCCAGAAGCACAGCGCGAAAATCAGAAACGAGGCCGTGGCGATAAAGCGCGGATCGGTGCGCGGCAGAATTTTTCCAGTGAGCGGCGACAACATGATGGCGAACAGGCCTACGGGAGCAAGCATCAGTCCGGCATCGGTCGCGGTGTAACCAATATTGGTTTGCAGCCATAGCGGCAGCAGCACCAGATTGCCGAAATACAAGCCATAGCCGACGGCGAGCGCGATCGTGCCACCGGTGAAGTTGCGTTGCTTGAATAGCGACAGGTCAACCACCGGATGCTCTGCAGTGAGCTCCCAAATGATGAAGAACGCCAGCGCGATAGCGGCCACCACGCCAAGCACAATGATCGTGGTCGAGGCGAACCAGTCGAGGTCTTTGCCCTTGTCCAGCATGATTTGCAGTGCACCCACCCAGACCACCAGCAAGCCAAGGCCGACGCCATCAATCGGTGCTCTCTTTTTCACTGAATCGCGGTGGCGGAAGATGACCCAGGTGGCCAGTGCCGCGGCGATGCCGACCGGGATGTTGACGTAGAAGATCCATGGCCATGAGATGTTGTCCGAGATCCAGCCACCCAGAATGGGGCCCGCAACCGGTGCGATCAGCGTGGTCATGGACCACATCGACAAGGCCATCGGCGCTTTCGCGCGGGGGTAGCTGGCAAGCAAAAGTGTCTGTGACAGGGGAATCATCGGGCCGGCTACCGCACCTTGCAGCACTCGCGCCGCGAGCAAAAAAGGCAGTGTCGGAGCGAGCCCGCATAACCACGACGAAATCACAAACAAAATGATCGACGCCATGAACAGACGGACCTGGCCGATGCGATCCGTGAGCCAGCCGGTAAGCGGTACTGAGATTGCATTGGCGACTGCGAACGAGGTAATGACCCACGTCCCCTGATCTGCCGAGACGCCCAGATCACCTGAAATAGACGGGATTGAGACGTTGGCAATGGATGTGTCCAGCACATTCATGAAAACCGCGAGCGACACCGCGATAGTGCCGATCACCAGTTGTGCACCTTCCAGTGGCGGGTGAGGGAGCGCTGTTTGCGCCTGAGCCTGAGCCATAAAAAACCTTGCGTTAATTCGGGTGGTGCAGGGGCTTACATCATGGCGGCGGCATGGGTGTCATGGGCCGCGGATGGTTTTTGCCGGTTGCTGCCTGAGGCGCCCTGGGCTGCCTGTGGCGCAGTTGCCGTAGCACCTGCACTGACATTCGTTCCTGCATTGGCCGCGATCACACGGGCGATTTCGGCATCGGCTTCATGGCCGTACTGGTCGAATACGCTGGTTTGATACACCGTGTTTGGCGCGTCACCAAGCTGGCCGCCTTCGCTGTCCTTGATGTTGACATCGGCTTGCATGGACAGGCCTATCCGGAGCGGATGCTGTTCCAGCTGTTTAGGGTCAAGCGCAATGCGCACGGGCAAGCGCTGGACCACCTTGATCCAGTTACCGGTCGCGTTCTGTGCGGGCAGCAGTGAGAACGCCGAGCCAGTGCCTGCTGAGAAACCCACCACCTTGCCCTGATATTTCACCGATGAGCCATAGACGTCCGCCGTGAGTTCGACCGGCTGACCAATCCGCATGTGCTTGAGCTGGACTTCTTTGAAATTGGCATCAACCCAGACGGCGTTCAACGGCACGATCGCCATCAGCGGGTTGCCCGGAGCGACACGCTGGCCAACTTGCACCGAGCGTTTCGCCACATAGCCCGTGACCGGCGCTG
The DNA here is from genome assembly GCF_009455625.1 of Paraburkholderia bonniea. Taxonomy (NCBI): domain Bacteria; kingdom Pseudomonadati; phylum Pseudomonadota; class Betaproteobacteria; order Burkholderiales; family Burkholderiaceae; genus Paraburkholderia; species Paraburkholderia bonniea. Next base: position 1,472,211 of record NZ_QPEQ01000001.1, read on the forward strand.
GCAAGGTATTGCGCGCATGGGCCAGATAGGCGTCGCGCACCTTGGCGGCAGCCGCCTGCACGTTGGGATGGCTGGTGATGGTGGTGTTCGCTGTCAGCGCGCGATTTGACGCGAGTTGCTGGCGTGCGGCGTCGAGTGCGGCCTGGGCGCTGCGCACGGCATCGCGCGCATGGGAGATTTCTTCTTGCGACACCGCGCCGGTCTGGGCCACGGTCATGCGCCGGCGCAAATCGTCCTGGGCCCGCGACAGATCAGCCTGGCGCACCGCCATCTGAGCTTGATACTGGTTGTCGTCGGCGAACAGGCCACGCACCTGGCGGACGGTTTGTGCGAGGTTGGCTTCGGCTTGCTCCAGCGCCACGCGGGCATCGGCTGGATCGAGCTTCACCAGCGGATCTCCGGCCTTGACCGTTTGCGTATCGTCGGCATTCACCGCGATGACGGTGCCTGTGACTTGCGGTGTGATCTGCACTACATTGCCGTTGACGTAGGCGTCATCGGTTTCTTCGTGAAAGCGTGCGACGAGGAAGTAATACAGGCCATAGATCACGGCAACGATCAGGATCACGATGGCAAGCAGCGTCATCATGCGCCGGCGTTTGCCGTTATTTGCCGTTGGCGTGCTGGCAGTGGGCTGTGAAGGGGTGCTCATGGATGTGCTCCGAGTTCTTTCAGATGACGTCGTTTATTCAGAAGGGCCGAAGGCGATTCAGTTTGCTGGTTGCGTGGGCGAGGTGGCCGTGGTGCTCACGGTAGCCGTCGTTTCGGCTGGCGGCTGTGCGAGGTTGAGCGCTGTTGCGTCGAAACCGCCGCCCAATGCCTTGATGAGGCCGATCTGCAAGTCGCGGCGTTTCATCTTCAGGTTGGTAACGGTTTCTTCTGCGGCGAGACGGCTCTGGTCTGCGGACAGCACTTGTAATTGCGGTGACAGCCCCGCCTTGTAGCGCACTACGGCTAGTTCGTAGGCACGGCTCGCAGCGTCGAGCGCGCGCTGTGCATCACCCGATTGCTGGTCAAGCGAGCGAATTGAGGACACCTGCGTGGCAACATCGCTCAATGCGTTAATCAGCAACTGGTTGTAGTTGGCGACGTCGAGTTCGAAGTCGGCATAACGGCCTTTGAGTTGCGCGCGCAATGCCCCAGCATCGAAGATCGGCAGATGAATGGCTGGATTGAACTGTGCCTGGCGGCTGGTGAAATTCAGAAATTTGCCCCAGCCAAAGGCATCAAAACCAAATCCGGCGGCGAGGTTGATGTCCGGGAAAAATTCCGCTTTCGCTTCTTTGACGTCGTGCAGTGCCGCTTCGACTTGCCAGCGTGCGGCAACGATATCCGGGCGCCGTGAGACGAGATCGGCTGGCAAATTGGCGGGCAGGGCAACCGTGTTCCCTGCGCCCATGACCGGTTGGGTAATTTGCAGGCCGCGATCAGGGCCTTTGCCCAGCAACGCACCTAGTTGATAACGCACCACCGTGATCTGGCCATCGAGATCCGTCAGATTGGCCTGGCTGGTGGCGATATTGCCTGTTGCGGTTTGTCGTTCGACATTGGTGTCGAGCCCAGCGGCGACGCGGCCATTAGTGATTTTGCCGATCGTCAGGCGATTATCGATTTCGCGTTGGGCGATATCACGCAGCGCATAGAGCTGTGCCAACTGGTTATAGGTCCGGGCGACTGACGCGGCGAGCGTGACACGAGCTTGCTGGACGTCGGCTTCAGCCGCTTTTTTCTGCGATACAGCCTGAGCCAGGCGCTCGCGGTTTTTACCCCACAGGTCCAGATCCCACGAAGCGCTGGCGAGCACGTTGTTTTCGCTGAACCAGGTGCCGCCGTAGGGCGGCGGGAAAAGTGCATTGGCAGAGTAGAGTTCGCGGTTAAACGAGTAGTTCGCTGTGATTTTGGGAAAGAGCGCGGAGCGCGAGCTTTCGATATACGAAGAAGCTTTGGCCAGCCGTGCCTGCGCTTGGGCAATGGACGGGCTGCCGTCCAGCGCCTCGGCAATCAGCGCCGACAACTGAGGATCGCCAAACTGGCTGGCCCAGTCTTGCACGGGCCACTGCCCACCGGACGCTGGCAGGCTTTGGGAGGCTTCATATTGCGTGGCGGAGGCGATTTGTTTGTCGCTTTTGATACCGCTGTAGTTCGCGCATCCCGCTAAGGCGAGCGCTGTTACCGCAACAGCTATGGCGGCCTGGCGCGAGAGCGAAGGTACAGTCAGGGAAAGGGATTTCATCGCTTGACTCTTGGCTTTTGAGTGAAGGGTAATGATGGACGTTGCAACTAATTTATGACGTTTTGTTTTCGCTGGATGCGGTTGAATCGCGTAGCAGCCCGGTTGGATCTCCGCTATTTAGTAGCGCGCGGCGCAGCATGCTTTTCAGAAAACCGACTTCTTCGGGCGTAAAACCGTTGAGCAGTTTATCCATCACGCCGGTAAAAATCGCGGGCATCCGGGCTGCTATTGCATGTCCTTCGGGCGTTAGTGCCAGGCGCACGGCACGACGGTCGTCATGGCACCGCAAGCGGGTCAGCAGGCCACGTTTTTCCAGCCGGTCGATCAGGCGCGTGACGGCGCTGGCGTCGATACCGTACTCGCGGGCTAATTCAGCGGCCAGCAGGCATTTGCCGCTGGCGACCATGAACAGGATGCTGCCTTGCGTACTGGTGATGCCCAGCTCAGCCATAGTGCGTTGGGTCACCATATTCGACATCGACGATTTCACGCGCGACAGAAGATAGCCGACGCTTTCGCCTAGCTGATATGCGCTGACCTCGGGCGGTGTAGGGGCAGAATCCATGGAATTTACGTGCGAACGCAATAATTGACTGGGCAGGATTATAGGGGCCGAATAGTTGACGCGACAAGTTTTATCTTGCCGGTGGCGGGAAGTGGTTTTAGGGGATAGGTGTTACATGGCGGGTTAGCTGGTTCTGGCTCGATGGCGCGGGAAAACCGGCGGATGCTGGCGTGGCAAGCGCGCTGGAACATGGCTTGGGGTTTACAGGGATAGGCGTGCTACAATGCCGGGTTCCCAAAAGTGCGCTTTGGGCTTCATGGTTTCCTGTCTGAAATGAAACGGCAGTCATGTAGCAGCGGCAGATAGTTTTTTTCCGCGAACGCAATAGCCGCAGTCGTATCCGGCGCACTCATCAACTGTCTTCCAGGTTTCCTATGACCCGCGCCTTACGTAATATCGCCATCATTGCCCACGTTGACCACGGCAAGACCACACTGGTCGACCAACTGCTTCGCCAGTCCGGCACCTTCCGCGAGAACCAGCAAATGGTTGAGCGCGTGATGGATTCAAACGACATCGAAAAAGAACGTGGCATCACGATTCTTGCCAAAAACTGTGCGGTTGAATACGAAGGCACCCACATTAATATTGTCGATACCCCCGGCCACGCTGATTTTGGTGGCGAAGTGGAGCGGGTGTTGTCGATGGTCGATTCGGTGCTGCTGCTGGTGGATGCGGTAGAAGGCCCGATGCCGCAAACCCGCTTCGTAACCAAAAAGGCGTTGGCGCTTGGCTTGAAGCCGATTGTTGTCATCAACAAAATTGACCGCCCGGGCGCACGAATCGACTGGGTTATCAACCAGACCTTCGATCTGTTCGACAAGCTTGGCGCAACTGAAGAGCAACTCGATTTCCCGATCATTTACGCATCGGGGCTGAATGGTTACGCAGGGCTTACGCCCGATGTGCGCGAGGGCAATATGCGTCCGCTGTTCGAGGCGATCCTTGAGCACGTTCCAGTCCGTCCGGCTGATCCGGATGGTCCGCTGCAACTGCAAATCACTTCCCTTGATTTCTCGACTTACGTGGGCCGTATTGGCGTGGGCCGGATTACGCGCGGCCGTATCAAGCCAGGCCAGCAGGTTGTGATCCGCTTTGGCCCGGAAGGCGAGGTTCTGAACCGCAAGATCAACCAGGTGCTGTCGTTCCGCGGGCTGGAGCGGGTGCAGGTGGAATCGGCTGAAGCCGGCGACATTGTGTTGATTAACGGCATCGAAGAAGTCGGTATTGGCGCGACGATCTGCGCGCCGGAAGCGCCAGAAGCACTGCCAATGATTACCGTCGACGAACCGACGCTGACGATGAACTTCCTCGTCAATTCGTCGCCGCTCGCTGGCAAGGAAGGCAAGTTCGTGACGAGCCGCCAGATCCGCGACCGTCTGATGAAAGAGCTGAATCACAACGTGGCGTTGCGGGTGAAAGACACCGGCGACGAAACCGTGTTTGAAGTATCAGGCCGTGGCGAATTGCATCTGACCATCTTGATCGAAAACATGCGCCGCGAAGGCTATGAAATGGCTGTGTCGCGTCCGCGCGTGGTGCTGCATGAAGTGAACGGCGTGAAGCACGAGCCGTATGAATTGCTGACTGTCGACCTTGAAGATGTGAATCAAGGCGGGGTGATGGAAGAGCTGGGTCGGCGCAAGGGCGAAATGCTCGACATGGCGTCAGACGGCCGTGGCCGTACCCGCCTGGAATACCGTATCCCGGCACGTGGCCTGATCGGTTTTCAGGGCGAATTCCTGACGTTGACGCGCGGTACTGGGCTGATGAGCCATGTGTTCGACGAATATGCGCCGGTCAAGGAAGGCTCGCTGGGTGAGCGCCGTAACGGCGTGCTGATTTCGCAGGATGATGGCGCGGCCGTGGCTTATGCGCTCTGGAAGCTGCAAGATCGCGGCCGGATGTTCGTCAAGCCGGGCGATGCGCTGTATGAAGGGATGATTATTGGTATCCATAGCCGTGACAACGACTTGGTGGTGAACCCGATCAAGGGTAAGCAACTGACCAACGTTCGTGCGTCTGGTACCGATGAAGCGGTGCGCCTTGTGCCGCCGATTCAGATGTCACTCGAATACGCCGTCGAATTCATCGATGAAGATGAACTGGTTGAAGTCACACCTCAGTCGATTCGTTTGCGCAAGCGTCATCTGAAGGAACACGAGCGCCGCCGTGCCAGCCGTGAAAGCGGTGCGGATTAACCGCCGTTTTTTCAATTAATGCGTAGTGAACAAAAGCCGCTTTTAGAGTGGCTTTTGTTTTTTGGGCGAATTTTCGCGTGATGCATTGAGCATGTTGCAGCCCCTGCTATCTGGAGTATATGTTCTGTGCTATGCTCCGCCAGATGCATGCCTTAGGTCCTTCCAAGCAAGACTTGATTCGCGCAATCCGCTAAACGGTCAGGCCGTGTCGCGGAAGGTTGAGTAACCCGCTATTTTTCGAGAAACTCGAAGAAAGGTGAGCGTAAATATATGATGAAGCAACTCCAGCTGAACTCCTATCTGTTCGGCGGCAATGCTCCGTACGTTGAAGAACTGTACGAAGCGTATCTCGACAATCCGGCTTCAGTGCCGGATACATGGCGTGATTATTTCGATGCGTTGCAGAACGTCCCTGCCACTGATGGCAGCGGCGTCAACGATGTCGCCCATGGTCCAATTGTCGAATCGTTTGCCCAACGGGCCAAAGCCAACGCGTTCATTCCGCGTGCTACAGGCGGTGGCGAAGATCTGGAGACGGCGCGCAAGCAGGTTTACGTCCAGTCACTTATTGGCGCATATCGTTTTCTTGGCTCGCAATGGGCCAATCTTGATCCCCTGAAGCGCCGCGAACGTCCCGCTATTCCCGAACTTGAACCTGCGTTCTACGACTTCTCTGAAGCCGATATGGACCAGACGTTCAACGCCAATAATCTTTACTTTGGTTTCGAACAGGCATCACTGCGCGATATCGTCAAGGCGCTGCGTGATACGTATTGCGGCACGATTGGTGCCGAGTACATGTACCTGAGCGATCCAGAGCAAAAGCGCTGGTGGAAAGAGCGGCTCGAATCCATCCGCTCCACACCGAATTTCACCGCAGACAAGAAAAAACACATCTTGAAGCGCCTGACCGCAGCTGAAGGTCTTGAGCGTTTTCTGCACACCAAATATGTCGGCCAAAAGCGTTTCTCCCTCGAAGGTAGCGAGAGCTTCATCGCATCGATGGATGAGGTCGTGCGTCATGCCGGCGCGAATGGCGTGCAGGAAATTGTCATCGGGATGGCCCACCGTGGCCGTCTGAATGTGCTGGTCAATACGCTTGGCAAAATGCCTGCGGACCTTTTTGCTGAATTTGAAGGCAAGCACGTTGACGATTTGCCCGCAGGCGACGTCAAGTATCACAAAGGTTTTTCATCGGATGTTTCAACTGAAGGCGGCCCGGTTCACCTGTCGCTTGCCTTCAATCCGTCACACCTCGAAATCGTCAACCCGGTGGTCGAAGGCTCAGCCAAGGCCCGGATGGACCGCCGTGGCGACGACAACGGCTTGCAAGTGCTGCCGGTGCAGATCCACGGTGACGCGGCGTTTGCCGGTCAGGGCGTGGTGATGGAAACGCTTAATCTCGCGCAGACACGTGGTTACGGCACGTTCGGCACGCTGCATATCGTCATTAACAACCAGATCGGCTTTACTACGTCCGACCCGCGCGACGCGCGCTCGACGCTGTATTGCTCAGACGTGGTGAAGATGATTGAGGCACCGGTGCTGCACGTCAACGGCGATGATCCTGAAGCCGTGGTGCTGGCGACCCAGATTGCGATTGACTACCGGATGCAGTTCCACAAAGACGTCGTGGTGGATATCGTCTGCTTCCGCAAGCTTGGCCACAACGAGCAGGACACGCCAGCCGTGACCCAGCCGTTGATGTACAAGACCATTGCGAAGCATCCGGGCACCCGCGCGCTGTATGCGGAAAAACTCGTGCAGCAAGGCGTGATTGCTCCGGACGATGCCGAGGCCTTCGTCAAGGCATACCGCAAGATCATGGACGAAGGGCATCAGACGGTTGATCCGGTGCTGTCGAACTACAAGAGCAAGTACGCGGTTGACTGGGTGCCGTTCCTGAATCGCAAATGGACGGACGCTGCTGATACCGCAGTTCCGCTCGCGGAACTCAAACGCCTTGCTGAACGCATCACGACAATTCCAGAAAACTTCAAGGTGCATCCGCTGGTTGAGCGTGTTATCAATGATCGCCGCGCGATGGGCCGGGGTGAAGCGAAGCTCGACTGGGGCATGGGTGAACATCTGGCGTTTGCTTCGCTGGTTGCCTCAGGCTACGCCGTGCGCTTGACGGGGCAGGATTCGGGCCGCGGCACCTTTACTCACCGTCATGCTGTTTTGCACGATCAGAACCGTGAACGCTGGAACGATGGCACGTATGTGCCGCTGCAAAATATCGCAGAAGGCCAGGCGAAGTTCACCGTGATTGATTCGGTGCTGTCGGAAGAGGCGGTGCTGGGTTTTGAATACGGTTACTCAACGGCTGAGCCGAATACCTTCGTTGCATGGGAAGCGCAGTTTGGTGACTTCGTTAATGGCGCGCAGGTGGTGATTGACCAGTTCATCTCATCGGGTGAGGTCAAATGGGGCCGTGTGTCCGGTTTGACGATGTTGTTGCCGCATGGCTATGAAGGGCAGGGCCCGGAACACTCATCGGCGCGTATCGAGCGTTTCCTGCAACTGTGTGCTGAGCACAATATGCAAGTGGTTCAACCGACGACGCCCGCACAGATTTTCCATCTGTTGCGACGCCAGATGATCCGCCTGTTCCGCAAGCCGTTGATCGTAGCCACGCCGAAATCGTTGTTGCGTCACAAGGAAGCGGTGTCCGACCTGTCTGAATTCGCCAAAGGTTCATTCCAGCCAGTGCTGGGTGAAGTGGATGCGACGATTGAAGCGAAAAAGGTCAAGCGTGTTCTGGTGTGTTCGGGCCGGGTTTATTACGACCTGGTTGCGCATCGTCGTGAAGTGCAGGCGACCGATGTGGCGATTTTCCGCATCGAGCAGCTTTATCCGTTCGCGCACAAGCAGTTCGAGGCAGAGCTGAAGAAGTACGACCACGCCACCGAGATCGTCTGGGTTCAGGACGAGCCGCAAAATCAAGGCCCGTGGTTCTACATCGAACACCACCTGAAAGAAGGCATGAAAGACGGACAGAAGCTGGCCTATAGCGGTCGCCCGGCTTCGGCTTCGCCTGCGGTGGGCTACTACGCGAAGCATTACGAGCAACAAAAAGCACTGATCGAAGGCGCGTTTGGACGCCTCAAGAGTGCGTCAATCGTTAAATAACTGCGACGGGTGAGCCGGAAAACATGGTGTTTTCCGGCTCACCTGGATGCGCGTATGTGCTTCACATACGGTGTGCTGTCACCCGATACGTATTCAGGAAAATTATTATGGCTATCGTTGAAGTCAAGGTCCCACAGCTCTCCGAATCAGTTTCGGAAGCCACCATGCTGCAGTGGAAGAAGAAGCCCGGCGAGGTGGTTGCACAAGACGAAATTCTCATCGAAATCGAGACCGACAAGGTGGTGCTCGAAGTTCCCGCGCCATCAGCTGGCGTGCTGGCGCAAGTCATCAGAAACGACGGCGATACCGTGGTGGCTGATGAAGTGATTGCCCGGATTGATACCGAAGGCACAGCAGGCGCGGCAGCGGTCGAGGCGGAAGTCAAGCCTGTACCGCAAGCCGATGCGCCAGCCGCAGCTCAGACCACGCCGGTAGCGGGTGCCAGCACCGCGGCATCGCCCGCTGCGGCCAAGCTGATGGCAGAGAAAAACCTGACATCTGGCGATGTCGGTGGCACCGGACGTGACGGACGCATTACCAAGGGCGACGTGCTGGGCGCAGGCCAGGCCGCACCGGCCAGCAAGCCTGTGGCACCAGCGCCCGCTCCAGCAGCGAAGCCTGCCCGGGCTGCACTGCCGGACGTCAAGGCACCGGTTTCGGCTGATGCGTTGCTGAAGGATCGCCCGGAGCAGCGCGTGCCGATGTCGCGTCTGCGGGCCCGGATTGCGGAGCGTTTGCTTGAATCGCAACAAACCAACGCCATTCTCACGACATTCAATGAAGTGAACATGGCACCCGTGATGGCGCTGCGGGGCAAGTACAAGGACAAGTTCGAGAAAGAACACGGCGTGAAGCTGGGTTTTATGTCGTTCTTCGTCAAGGCAGCGGTGCATGCACTGAAAAAATTCCCACTGGTGAATGCGTCGATCGACGGCAACGACATCGTTTATCACGGTTACTTTGATATTGGTATCGCGGTGGGTTCGCCGCGTGGCCTGGTGGTACCGATCCTGCGTAATGCGGATCAACTGAGCCTTGCTGATATCGAAAAGAAAATTGCTGAATTCGGTCAAAAAGCGAAGGACGGCAAACTGTCGATCGAAGAAATGACTGGTGGCACGTTCTCGATCTCTAACGGTGGCGTGTTCGGCTCGATGTTGTCGACGCCGATCATCAACCCGCCGCAGTCGGCCATCCTCGGGGTTCACGCAACGAAAGAGCGCGCCGTGGTCGAAAACGGCCAGATCGTGATTCGCCCGATGAACTATCTGGCGCTGTCCTACGACCACCGGATCATCGACGGCCGTGAAGCCGTGCTGTCGCTGGTAGCGATGAAAGATGCACTGGAAGATCCGGCTCGTCTTCTGCTTGACCTGTAATTCGAACGGTTTATCGCATTGACTTGTATCAGGGCCAGGCGTGCCATTAGGTGGCGCTCCTGGCTTTGTCATCAAAAGGGATGGTTATGTCCAAGGAATTTGATGTCGTAGTGATTGGCGCTGGTCCTGGCGGCTATATCGCGGCGATTCGCGCAGCTCAGTTAGGCAAGACAGTGGCCTGTATCGAAAAATGGCGTAATCCGGCTGGCGCACTGAAGCTCGGGGGCACGTGCCTGAATGTTGGCTGTATCCCGTCGAAGGCGTTGCTGGCTTCGTCGGAAGAATTTGAAAATGCGTCGCATCACCTGGCCGATCACGGTATTTCAGTGGCTGACGTGAAGCTCGACGTGACGAAAATGCTGGCGCGCAAAGACGGCATTGTCGAAAAAATGACGAAGGGCATCGAGTTCCTGTTTCGCAAGAACAAGATCACCTGGCTCAAAGGCCATGGCAAGTTCACCGGTAAAACGGAGGCTGGCGTGCAGATCGAAGTCAGCGGAGAAGGCGAGAGCGAGATCGTCACGGCGAAAAGCGTGATTATCGCCACCGGCTCGAAGGCGCGCCATCTGCCGTCGATTCCGGTCGACAACAAAATTGTGGCCGACAACGAAGGCGCGCTGAACTTCGCTACCGTGCCGAAGAAGCTCGCGGTGATTGGCGCAGGCGTGATTGGCCTGGAGCTGGGTTCGGTCTGGCGTCGTCTGGGCGCTGAGGTCACCGTGCTCGAAGCGTTGCCGGAGTTTCTTGGCGCGGCCGATCAGGCGCTGGCGAAGGAAGCGGCGAAGCAGTTCAAGAAGCAGGGCCTCGAGATTCATCTGGGCGTCAAGATCGGTGAAGTGAAGACTGGTGACAACGGCGTTTCGATTGCCTACACGGATAAGGACGGCAACGCCCAGACGCTGGAAGCCGAACGCCTGATCGTTTCGGTTGGCCGGGTGCCGAACACCGACAACCTGGGTCTTGAAGCGATTGGCCTGAAGGCGGGCGAGCGCGGTTTCATCGAGGTCGACGAGCATTGCGCGACCAGCGTGCCAGGTGTCTATGCGATTGGCGATGTGGTGCGCGGCCCGATGCTGGCGCACAAAGCGGAAGACGAAGGCGTGCTGGTGGCGGAAATTATTGATGGCCAGAAGCCGCATATCGACTACAACTGCATTCCGTGGGTGATTTACACCGAGCCGGAAATTGCGTGGGTGGGCAAGACGGAGCAGCAGCTCAAGGCCGAAGGCCGTGAAGTCAAGACTGGCCAGTTTCCGTTTATGGCTAACGGCCGTGCGCTGGGCATGAACAAGGCGGAAGGCTTCGTCAAGATGATTGCTGATGCCAAAACGGATGAATTGCTCGGTGTGCATATCATTTCGGCGAATGCTTCAGATCTGATCGCTGAAGCGGTGGTGGCGATGGAGTTCAAGGCTGCATCAGAAGACATCGGACGCATTTGCCATCCGCATCCGTCGTTATCTGAAGTGATGCGTGAAGCGGCGCTGGCAGTCGACAAGCGCGCGCTGAACATGTAAGCATTGAGGCTTGGCGCGCTGTGCGCTGGCATCAATTCATCAAGGCGGGCGGGTTGAATCCCGCCCGCCTTCTTTTTTCCTGTGCGCGATGAACGTCACCGAATACTACGAAAACGAACTGCGAAAACGCGGCTACCAGTCCGATCCGGCACAACGGGCGACAGTCGAGCGGCTACAGCAGTGCTATGACGAATGGGTGAGGTACAAGGCACGCCGCTCCAATGTGCTCAAAAAACTGATTGTTCACCCTGAACTGCCGCGCGGTATTTATCTGTGGGGCGGAGTGGGGCGGGGCAAAAGTTTCTTGATGGACAGTTTCTTTACCGTGGTGCCGGTGCAGCGCAAGACGCGTTTGCATTTTCATGAGTTCATGCGCGAGGTGCATCGCCAGCTCGAAGAACTGAAAGGGCAGGCCGATCCGCTTGACGAACTTGCTCGCCGGATCGCGCGCCGTTACCGGCTGATCTGTTTTGATGAGTTTCACGTATCGGATATTGCCGACGCGATGATCCTGTATCGCCTGCTAGACCGGCTCTTCAAGAATGGCGTGCAGTTTGTGATGACCTCCAACTACGAACCCGACACGCTTTATCCTGATGGCCTGCATCGTGACCGGATGCTGCCCGCCATTGAGCTGCTCAAGTCAAAGCTGGATGTGATTAATGTGGATGCGGGCGTGGATTACCGGCAGCAGACGCTGGCGCAAGTCACGATGTATCACACGCCGCTTGGGGCGGCTGCCGACAAGGCCTTGCGCAGCGCGTTCCTGCGTCTCGCGGAGGTGCCCGACGAAAGCCCGCTGCTGCATATCGAACAGCGCGAACTGAAAGCGCTGCGGCGTGCGGGTGGCGTTGTCTGGTTTGATTTTGCGACGTTGTGCGGCGGTCCACGTTCGCAGAATGATTACCTCGAACTGGCGAGCCGTTTTCATGCGGTGATTTTGTCGGGTGTGCCACAGATGACACCCCGTATGTCATCCGAAGCGCGCCGCTTCACGTGGCTGATCGACGTTTTTTACGACCATAAGGTCAAGTTGCTGATGTCGTCTGCGGTGGCGGCAGATCAACTGTACGTGGATGGACCGATGGCGAATGAATTTAGCCGCACGGTGTCACGTATTGTAGAAATGCAGTCGAAAGCGTATCTGGACGCACCGCGACGGCTAGTGGACACCTCGCTGACGTAAGACTGGAACCGGTTATTTGAACGCGCGGGCTGAAAGCCTTATTTCAATATTCAGAATCATCTTATATCTGGACTATAGGGCGCTTGATATCTTCTCGTCATGCTTTTTGACGAAGGAGAATCCAAATGACACCTCACCGCGATATTACTGATGAAGAATGGCAACGTGTAGCACCGTTGCTTCCGGAACTGCGTCCCCGTTCTGAATTGCGTGGCCGTCCACTGGCCAATACCCGTTCCGTACTGAATGGCGTGCTTTGGGTGATGTACAGCGGTGCCACCTGGTCTGCGATGCCGCGCAAGTACCCGTCGTATCAAACGTGCCACCGCCGCTTCAAGGCATGGCATGAGTCAGGTGTTCTGAAGCGCGTAACAGACCAGCTGTTTGGTGAGGCTAGCGAAGAACTCTGCAACACCATGCAAGCGCGCATGCGCAATCACCAACTGGAAGAAAAACAGCCTGCCGCTGATGGTGCTGTACCAGCAACGCCTGCTACTGGATATGCGCCGCAGTCGGGCACTCCAGCGGTGTTTGATTACGCAACATCGTTTAAATATGCAGCATGATGGGTGGCAGAACGAATTGATACCAGCCATGACAAAAACCGGCCAGCAACTCACGTTGCCTGGCCGGTTTTTTTTCGTCTGTGCAATTTGCCGGGTTTATGGTTGACGAATCCATGTCTGCGACCGGCCTAGCAGTGGCATGCCGATATATCCCCGTACCACGAGCTTTTGCCCCCCGTCTTCCAGATGCATTTTGCATTTGTAGAGCTTGCCGTTTTCAGGGTCGAGAATCAGGCCCTCGTTCCATACACCATCCCCGGTTTTTTTCATGCCGTTGATGATCGTCATTCCGAGAATCAGCTGATCCTTGCGCGCGTCGGTACAGGCGGTGCACCGTCGTTCAGGCTGATTGTTGGCACCTAATCCTTTAAGCACCTTGCCGCTGAGCGTGCCATCGCCATCCTGTGAAATCTGGACCAGCGCTTTTGGCTGGCCGGTATGGTCGTCAATGGTTTGCCAGGTGCCAATGGGGCTCAAGGTTTGCGCCAGAACGCTGGCAGCGCTGGCAAGCAGCACGCTTGCCAGCGCTGCGCGTTTCATGGTCTGGGTCAGCCGGGCGCACGCCTGCTGGGTGAAATGCATCATGTCTTCCTCCTGGAGGATGGTAGAAGTCGCTGCGATCTGAGTCGAGCTGCTGGCGTGGCTGTGCAAGCCGAGGTTTTCAAGCCACGGGCAGAATACGTGAAACCCGCTCCCGCGTCTGTTAGTGGTGCCTCTAGACTGGCTAGTTGCGCGTCCGCTATTTAGTTCAACTGGTAGGAAAACGTCGCGTTAACCCGAGGGCTACGTGATGGGCTTTCTACTGGCGCATCCGCTACAGGCTTGGCGATCGACAGATCCAGGCTGTAGTACTTCGCATCCGAAATACGAAACCCCAGCGCAAACGATGCAAGCCGGGACGGTGATGTGGTCCCCGCATGCAGGTAGACCCGCGCCATGTCGAATGAAACATAGGGGGTGAAGGTACGCAGATAGGTGAAGCCTGGCGTAAAGGCGCGATTGAGCTCGAATGAGGCCGCCCAGCCGGAGTCACCAGAGGTTTCTCCCGGCTGGTAACCCTGGGCAAAGCGTTGCGCGCCAAATGAAATCTGCTCGGAGGTGGGCAGCGTCTCGGGGCTGTACTGGCCCGTCAGCGCGATGGCCGTGCCGAGCTTGAGGGGCCATTCATTGGTTTGAGAAACCGTTGCGCCCGCACGCACGAATGTCAGTGATACCGGGTTGGTGGTCACCACACCGGGAATATTCGACTCCCCCGTTTTCGATGCTCCAAGAATATTGAATGCCTTGGCGAGATTCAGGCTCGCGCGCTGCACCTGGCCGGGTTGTACGCGGGTGTAGTCGCCTTGTAGCTGGAGCACGCGGATTTGCGAGCTCAGGCCGATTTGCGCGCCATTGATCTGGTTCTGGAAGCGGTCTTCATCGTGCGAGGCATAGCCGCTCACTGTGCCTAGCAAGCTTTGGGTATTGCTCAGCAAGATGGGATAAGCCAGCGAACCGATGATTTTGTCGTTAATCACAGTGCGTTGCACATAGTTTGGCAGGCCCGGGTTATCCACCGGATTGCCACGATAGTGCGTCGCGTTGATTTTGCCGATGAGCCCGTTGCTGCCAATGGGCACCGTTGCCTGTGCCGCCAGATAGGTTTGATTGTCACGTCCCTTCGGCAGCAGGGCGGAGACGCTGAGCTGCTCACCAAGCGAGGTCAGGCCGTTCTCGGTGGCGGTAATCAGGCCCTGGACGCCTGGGTGGTTGAAGTCGATACCCGTGCTGAGATTGACGGCCTTGCGCTCAACTTTCAGCTCCAGGGTGGTGGCGCCATCGGTGTTTTGCGGTGGCGGGACGTTGGCCGCGACCTTGATTCCGGGCAGCAGGCCTAGCGTATTGATGTAGCGCTCGAAGGTCGCGCGCCGTAATGGGCGGTCCGCGCGGATGTGCGCGGCAATTGCCTGTATCCGTGCTTCGGTGGCCCCCGGATTGCCGCTGATCTTTACTTCGGCGACGTAGCCTTCCACCACGGTAATGCGCACTACGCCATGGTCGAAGTTTTGTGCCGGAACAAAGGCAAACGACAACGCATAGCCCCGATCCTGATAAAGGCGTGTTATGCCATTGGCCATATCGATCAGCTCGCCTACGGTGATGTCTTTGCCGATGAGCGGTGTAAAGCGTTGCGCGACGTCGTTGAAGGGGATGCTGTTCACCCCTTCGAGCTCAATCTTGCTGGGTGTCAGATGCCGTGCGAGTAGCTCTTGCAACTGGGGCGCCTGGGGTTGCACCTGAACGGTCACGTTCGGCCCTTTCTCTGGTGCCTTGATTTGCGGCAGGGCATCCAGGGGATTGCCGCTGATGGCTGGGCGGGTTTGCGCTTGCGCTGTGCTGGCTGCCGTGATTGCCAGTAACACGGTCCATGTTTTGTACCCGAGTTTCATCGGCTGTGTCCTCGTTGGCCGTTCTTGTTGTGCGAGCGATGCCGCCTGGCCTGGCAGCGTGCTCGCTTATGTGGCTGGACGCATACTGCCATGCGGGCAGCGGTGGCGTCACGTGCTCTATTTGTGTGTCTGCTGTTGTTGCTATATGCGTTTTATCAGCGCGCTGACGCACCCGGCGACAGGTGCGGCCTTACGTTATGCGAATCACTTGAATAGAGCTTGAAGACACACGGATCGCGCGATGTTGCGTGCGATCCGTGTGCTGTATCACCAAGCTTTATTTCTTCCCTGTGAGACCGCCAAGCAGACCACCAACCAGAGAGGTGACGCCTGATAGCGGACCGGCTGCATTGCTGCTGCCACCGCTGCTTGCTGTCAGCGAGATGCCTGCGTTGACAGAGCCGGTAGAGGTCGTTGTGGTGCTCGTCGGGGCCGGTGCGGGTGCGGCACCTAGGCTGCCGACTGCGTTGGTCACGCCCGTGAGCAGCCCGGTAACCGGTGCTAGCGGGCTATTAGCGCCGCCTGTGGCACTCGTTAGCGTGCCTGTCACGGTGGAGAGCAATCCGGTGACCGGTGCCAGTGGACCAGTACCGCCAGCGCTGCTGCCGCCAACCGCGCTTGTCAAGCCGCCGGTCACGCCACTCAGCAATCCTGTGACCGGAGCGAGCGGGCCGCTGCCCGTTGCGCCGCCCGCACCACCGGTCAAGCCACCCGTCAAACCACTGAGCAGCCCAGTTATGGGAGCCAGCGGGCCACTGCCGGTCGTGCCGCTAGCTCCGCCAGTCAAGCCACTAAGCAACCCGGTGACCGGTGCTAGTGGGTTCGTTCCGGTGCCGCCAGTTAGCAGGCCACCCACGGAGGCGATGGCTTTGCCGCTATCTGATGTGAGATTGCCCACGCCGCTGGTGATGGGATTGTTGCCGGTTGACGAAACGAGGCTGCCGGTTTTCATCAGCGTGCCGCCGACGCCTGCGAGGAGTCCATTGAGCGGTGCGCCAAGGCCGGTGACGTTGCCGACGGTCTGCGTGGTGTTCGCCACGAGCGATGTGATGGGCGTAATGGCTGTGCTGAGTGTTTGGGTGACTTGCTGGACTGGGCCGGTTGAGAGCGCGGTGGTGAGCGTGCCGCCACCGTTTGTCACGACGCCGCCGAGCGTATCGACGAGGCCGCCCAGCGGTGTAGTTAGCGGAGCTAACGGGGCGAGTGGCCCGCTGCCGAGACTTCTCACCAGGTTGCCCGTGCTGGAGACGGCGCCACCTACTTCACCCACCGCACCGCCCACACTGGCTAGTGTGACGCCGACGGGGTTGGTGCTGGCACCTAGTTGCCCGAGGCCTTGCGCTACGCCATTGCCCAGGGTTGAGACGGCACCGCCGACGTGCTGCACGATGCCGCCCGCTGCTTGAGTGGTGGCGGGATTAACGCCGGGCAGGGTTTGCGAGGCGATGACCGTGCCAACGCCCGAGACTGCTGTGCCCACGTCAGAGACCACGCCACCTGATTTGGCTACGACCAGGCCTACCGGATTGGCTGATGCAGTGCCGCCGCCGTTACCGCCTGAACCGCCTCCGCCACCACCTGAACCGCCGCCAGAGCCGCCACCCGAACCACCACCGGAGCCGCCGCCTGAACCACCACCCGAACCTCCGCCTGTGCCTGTGTTGGTATCGCCACCGCCAGTTGTAATCGTGCCAGCGCCTTTCGCGCCGGTTCCTGAGCTTAGGCTTCCCGAGCCGCCGCAGGCGGCGAGTGAAAGCATGGCTGTTACGGCTGCAGTAATCATCGTTGCCCGTAACACGCTGAAAGTAGTTTGAGTGTTCATGTTGCCCTCGTATCGCTTTGTTGTGGAATGGTGCCGCGCATGACTATCTGCAATAGCTGTGCCAGTTCCATTGCCGCCGATCGAGAAAAAGCATGAAAACCGGTAAATCTCAGACGCAGTAAGGATTGGATAAATTGCTACGCATATTTTTATTTAATGAAATATGGTTGAGTTAGTCAGATAAATCAATTTTTAAGCGCTGACGTAACGTAACGAACCCGATGGAATGTTACGTGGCGATGCGTAACGGGTAATTAATTGTGTATTTTTTTAGGCGAATGAAAATGAGCTGATTTTTATCTGTGTCGCAGATGCGCAACGGTGCTGACTTATGGTTAGTCCTATGTGTGCAGTGCATTTTTTAGGACTAATCTTTCTCCATGTTGCGTGGCGACAATTAAATTGAGTGAGCGAGGTTCGGAAAGATTGCTTAAAAAAGATTGCTGAACTATAAAGCTGGGATCTGGGCTGGGTATCGGGATATTTGCAGCAAGTAATCTACGGCAAGAAAAATGAATTTTTTTGTTGCGCAGCGGCTGGTTTTGAATAAAATTCTGAGCATCCGCGCAAGAATTAAGAATCGAAATTGCCTGTGCTGCATGGCGTATGTTTGCTGCTGCAACGCAAGCCATGAAGATTTATCAAGGTAATCAACACTAGAGAGCAACAGGGTGCCGTAGCAGGAATCGGCATAAATTTCCGGGGGCGGAAAATGTCTGACACATTTGATGAGTTGTTCCGGCTCAGTATCACGATTGGCCGGAGAGCGCTACAACCTGGCGTGGGCTGCCCAAGTTCCGCGGGCATTGGGTTTCAGGCATTCTCATGCCGCACTGCATCGAATTCATCGGGTACAAAACGGGTACGCACATCGGGTACACACATTTCTCGTCGCAGATACCTCTGTGAATACGAAAAATTTTAAATTGAATTAAAAATAATAACTAATAAATAAAGGTGGCTTCAGGAATCGGGGTAATTATTAAAAGAAGGGGGCAATATCGGGGAAGCTATCAGGCTGCATAAAACGTAATCTGCTGTAGTGCGTCAGACGTATCGTGTTAAAGCATGAAGGCAGTAATGAGGATTTGCTCGCTGACTAATGTGCTGCGCCTGACAGCGTGCGTCTGTTATATATTTTCATCAGTTTCGGGGGATTTATGAAAAATATCGTCAAACGTTTTCTGACAGAAAACAAGGGTGTCACGGCCATTGAATATGGTCTGATTGCGGGGATTATCGCTGTCGGTATCGTCACTGCGACGACCGGCGTAAAAACCGCGATTGTTTCTACCTTTAATGCGGTTGCAAGCGCCTTGCCGAGCGGCACCGCAGGCGGCGGTGGCACAGGGGGCGGAACCGGTGGCGGCTAGGCCAATAGGTGCAATGATTCAGCGCTGGTTATTAAGCTGGGTTAACCTGGTTTAAATGATCCGGCTAGCCAGGTTATTTACTGTCAATAATCTGCCATTAATCCGCCTGACGCGCATGCGAATGAGCGTTTCAGGCGGATTGTTCTGCCAGTTGAGTGAAACATGGATGTGCACTTCAGCAGCGTTCTCTTTGTAGCCTGGGCGATAGCCGTGGCGGTGTGCGATTGCCGCAGCCGGCGGATTCCCAATGCCCTGGTTATCGCGGGCTTTGCTGTGGCAATGACAAGCACGCTGCTTCATCTCAATCCATTTGGTCTTGCTCCCGGCGAGGCCTTGTTAGGCGCGGCGGTTGGTCTGGTCGCGCTGCTGCCGTTTTTTGTGCTGCGCGTGATGGGCGCTGCCGACGTCAAGGTGTTCGCGGTGCTGGGTGCCTGGTGCGGGATGCATCCATTGCTCGGTTTATGGGTGGCCGCCAGCCTGGCCGCTGGGGTGCATGCGATGGCGTTGTTGCTGGCCGCACGTCCCCATGTCGCATGGGGCGGGCGGCGGGCGGCACCGACCTTTGCGCTGGCGGGCCGGCGTTCCACGCCTTATGCCGCTTGCCTGACCGTGCCCGCGCTGGCCTGGCTGGCGGTGCAATTTGTCACGGGCGTGGTGTCATGACCCGGCCTTCGTTCACGTGGTACGGCTCCAGGCCCTCCATGCCGCGCATGCGTGGCAGCACGGCGGTGGAGTTCGCCATGATTTTTCCGCTGTTTTTCCTGATCCTGTACGGGGTTGTCACGTTCAGCCTGATCTTCGTCGCGCAGCAGAGCTTGACGCTGGCCGCCGAAGAAGGTGCGCGCGCCGCGCTCAATTATCAGAAGGCGAAAGACGTTCCCACGGCACTCGCAGCTCGCGCCAGTGCCGCCTGTAGCGCCGCCACCGGAACGGTCGGCTGGCTGGCCGGGCGCTACGCTAGTTGCGTGGCGACACCCGCGGCATGCGCTTCTAATGCCGCGATGCAATGCGTGCAAGTCACGCTGACCTACAACTACGCGGGCAAACCGCTGGTGCCAACGCTGCCACTGCTGAGTCTGGCTTTGCCCGCCGTGCTGTCGAGCAGCGCCGTGGTGCAGCTTAATCCGGGATATCTGCTGTGAGCGCTCTTGCCCGATTTCATCCGCCCATCGCTTGTGCCCGCCGTGGTGCACGCATCCTGGGTTTATTCCACTCGATAGAAATAGAGCATCCGTCATGCCGCATCTGACTCGAATCGTCGCTGGTGTGCTGATCGTCCTGGCACTGCTGCTGGGGCTCGTGGCGTGGATGCTGGCGCGTCGGCCAGCGCCACCTGTTGCTGCTCCGGCGCTGGCTCAGGTGACGTTTCCGGTGGTGCTCACTACACGTCCTTTGCCTGCGGGCAAGCCGATTACGCTCGATGCGCTGCGGGTCCAGCCGCTGCCAGTTCATCCCGATGGCGCATTTGCCGATGCGGCCGCGCTCGTTGGCCGCGTGCCGGTGGCGGATATCGGGGCTGCGGCACCGGTGTTCGAAGTGCAACTGTCGTCGGGGCTGGCTGAGGACATTCAGCCGGGGCAGCGCGCGATTGCGGTGCGCGTCGATGAAACGAATGCGGTAGGTAATCGCGTGCGGCCGGGCGATGTCGTCGATGTGTTTTTCACGCTCAAGCGTGAGCCGGGGGCGGGGGTCACCGGCGGGGCGGAAGTCGATCAGACCCAGGCGCGCTTGCTGCTATCGAAGATTCAGGTGCTGACGTTTGGCAACACCACGGTTACTGGCAGCACGACGCCTGAGCAGAATGAGCCGAACGCCATGGCCCGCACGGCAGTGCTGGCGGTGCCGATGAGCGAGATCACCCGGCTCGCGCTGGCGGAGGCCAACGGTCGTCTGCTACTGGCGCTGCGTAATCCAAAAGATGAAGACGTGGTTGATCCACGAGCGTTTGCTGCGCTTCCCGGTGTGCTGAAAACCACCGGGCAAGGTGCGTTGCAGGATGTGTCGACGCAAGCGGCGGCGGGCGTGGCGCTGGATGCGCTGGCAGGGGGCGCGCACCCGGGCTCGTCTGTGACGCGCGCGCCGAGAGCGCCGCGTGCTGCGGGGGGTATCGAGGTGATTCGCGCGGGGCGGGCGGAAACCGTCGCCTGGTAATGCCTGTAACGCGCCTGGTAACGCGCTTGGTAACGCCTGATAGAGGATGGGGTGTGAGCTGAGTTCTGCTTTCGGTTCTGGTTTCAGGGAGAGGGCGGTGATCCTGAGCGCCGCTATAACAAAACAACACAATGAAAAAACAAATTCTGGCCTTCGAGGTGGTGTTGCGGCGCGGTGCGCTGGCGCTGGTTGTCCTGCTGGGTGGGGCGGCTGCGCCGGGCTGGGCCGACGAAGCCGCAGGCACGACACTTGAACTCGCGGTTGGGGCGCAACAGACGCTGGCCACGGGATTCATGCCGCAACGCATCGCCGTGGGTGACCCGAGCGTCGCGGATGTGCTGGTGTTGCGTGGCGACAAGCGGGGCGGTTTGCTGCTGGTGGGTAAGTCGGCGGGCACGACGAATGTGATGCTGTGGCCGCGCAATGACGCGCCGCCGCGCACCTATACCGTCAATGTGACGACGCGCGCCGCGCACGCGCTGCTGGGCGGCAATGCTCCCGCGGTCAAGGTGCTGGGCAACACCACGCTGATTTCCGGTTCGACGCCGACGATGGAAACCCATCAGCGTGCGGTGGCCGCCGCCAGCGGCATGCAAGGCAAGGATGGCACCGTGGCGGATGTCTCGACGGTTGCTTCGCGGGCGGTGGTGCAGGTGGATGTGCGGGTGGTGGAATTTAGCCGCTCGGTGCTCAAGCAGATCGGTTTTAATTTTTTTCGCCAGAGCAGCAACGGTTTTTCGTTCGGTTCGTTTGCTCCTGCCTCGCCTACAGGGGTGGCGACGGGCACGCTGCCGGCGCTTGGCACGCCGATCTCGTCGGCTTTCAACCTGGTTTTCAACTACGCCTCCTCGGGCATTTTCACCAACCTGAGCCTGATGGAGAGCAACAATCTCGCCCGCATTCTGGCGGAACCCACGTTAGTCGCGCTCTCCGGGCAGAGCGCGAGCTTTCTGGCGGGCGGCGAGATTCCAGTGCCCGTGCCGGAAGCGCTGGGTTCCACTTCGATTCAGTACAAACCGTATGGCATTGGCCTGACCGTGACGCCAACGGTGTTAAGCCCGCAGCGCATCGCGCTCAAGGTCGCGCCCGAAGCCAGCGAGCTGGACTTCGTGCATGCGGTGACGGTGAACAGCATCTCGGTGCCGGCGATCACGACACGGCGCGCGGATACGACGGTAGAGCTAGGCGATGGCGAGAGCTTCGTGATTGGCGGGCTGATCGACCGGGAGACGGCGTCGAACGTGAGCAAGGTGCCGTTGCTGGGTGATCTACCGGTCATCGGCACGTTTTTTAAACAGCTGAATTACCAGCAAAACGACAAAGAGCTGGTGATTATCGTGACCCCGCATCTGGTGTCGCCGCTGGCGAAGGGCGCGGTGCTGCCCATGACGCCGGGCGAGCAGTCTGAGCAGCGCAATGCGCCAGTGTGGCGGGCGTTGATAGGCGGGGCGGCCGCGCCGCGCACGCTGGTGCCGGGGTTTTCCCGATGAGTGCGCGTGGGGCGATGGTGCGGCGCGGCCAGGACGCGAGTGTGGTGTTCCGTCTAGCACGTGCGGCAGGGGGCTTAGCCCGTGACAGTCAGACTGAGGCAAATCATCCGGTGTGCTACGTGATGACGGTGCGGAGGCCGCTGAAGGATGTTCGAGATGAATGCGAGAACCAGTCCGTTGACTGAAACCGTGCTGAGCGATTGTTTCGTGCTCGCCTCGCCAAACGGGGGCCTGTCCAGTGGCTGGCCCGGGTTCTGGCGTCCGCTGGCACGATGGACGCGGTGACGCTTGAACCGGCGTTGCTCAAGCAACGCATTGCCACGCTGAACCCAGCGCTGGTGTTCATTGATTTTTCGGCCGGCCAGGGGGCGGCGGCCAGCGCTGCTGTAAACGCGGTGCGCACGGCTTATCCTGGGTTGCAGGTGATTGCGCTGGGCTTGCTCAACGAGCCGGAAAGCGCGCTCGCGGCGTTGCGTGCGGGAGTGCGTGATTTCATTGATCTGAGCGGCCCGGAGGCAGACGCGTTACGCATTACCCAGCAAGTGCTGGCGCACCAGATCGAGCCCGTGAGCCGCCATGGCCGCCTGACGGTTGTGCTGGGCGCGCGGGTCGGCATGGGGGTGAGCACGCTGGCGGCCAATCTGGCGGTGCTATTGCACCGGCGCGGAGTGGCGCAAGGGCGGCAGGCGGCGCTGCTGGATTTGGGCTTGCCAGCCGGTGATGGCGCGCTGCTGCTCGATACCCGCAGCGAATTCGATTTCGTCACGGCGGTGCGCAATCTGCGCCGTTTCGACCAGACTTTTGTCCACACCGCGCTGTCGCATCACGCCAGCGGCCTGGCGCTGACGACACTGCCCGCCGATCTGGCAGAGATGCGCACTGTGTCGTATGCCGCGTCGATCAATCTGCTGAACCGCCTGCGGGCGTTTTTTGACCAGCAGATTGTCGATCTGGGTGGTTTTTCGAATCGTGAATTTATCGCTCACGTGGTGCAAGCCGCCGACGAAGCATGGCTGGTGTGCGACCAGGGCGTGGCTTCGGTGATCTCCGCCGCTGACACGCTGGAGGCGCTGCGCGCTGACCTGCCCGAGGTCGCCAAGGTGCAACTGATCGTGAACAAATACGATCCGGAGCTGAGTCTGGCTGCGCCACAGATTGCCCAGCGCCTGGGCCTGCCTTTGCTGGCGAGCCTGCCCGAGCGCCGGGTGGCGCTGGGCCAGGCGGCCAATCACGGCCATCTGCTGGCTGAGACCTCAACGCGGGATGCCTATGTCCGCGCCCTTGAACCGTTGCTGGAACGCCTGGGCGGCACAGCACTCACGTCCTCCGCGCGCGCAAGCGGGGCGCTGGATGCGCTCAGGCGTTTTCTTCCACCTTCCCACAAGCGGTCATAGACGATGGCAAAAGACATTGAGTTTGCCGACGATGCTCCTTCGTTCGCGCACAGCCAGCAGTTTCAGGACATCAAGAATGCTGCGCACGAGCATCTGCTGACCCGCATCGAAGAACTGGGCGCGGAGTTTGGCCGCTGGTCGCGTCAGGCGATCAACCAGTTCGTCGATCTGGAGATCGACAGCTTCGTGCGCCTGCGCCGGATTCCGATCAACGAAAGCGAAGTCAGGCTGATTGCTGAAGCGCTGACCAAGGAGCTCGCGGGTTTTGGCCCGATTGAGGACCTGCTGCAGGATCCGGCGGTAGAAGACATCCTGATCAACGGCTACAACGACGTTTATGTTTCGCGTCACGGCATTCTGGCGAAAATCCCGGTGCGTTTTGCGGATAACGCCCATTTGCTGCGTATCGTGCGGCGCATTCTGGCGCCGATCGGACGCCGCCTCGACGAATCGAATCCGATGGTCGATGCGCGGTTGGCGGATGGCGGACGGGTGAATGTCGTGATCGAGCCGCTGTCCATCGACGGGCCGATTGTTTCGATCCGCAAGTTTCGCAAAGACCCGTTGCGGCCTGACGATCTGCTGGGCAACGGCACCTATAACCATGAGATCGGCGCGTTGCTGGAAGCGGCGGTGAACGCGCGCTGCAACGTGCTGGTCGCGGGTGGCACAAGCTCGGGCAAGACCTCGTTGCTGAATGCGCTGGCGTTTCATATTCCAGAGACCGAGCGGGTCGTGACGATTGAAGACACCGCCGAGCTATCGCTGAATCATCCTCATGTGGTGCGCCTCGAAAGCCGTCCCGGCGGGTTTGACGGCTCGGGCCTGGTGACCATCCGCGACCTGTTGCGCAACACGCTGCGGATGCGGCCAGACCGGATCATCGTCGGCGAAGTGCGGGGTGGGGAAGTGCTGGAAATGCTGCAGGCAATGAATACCGGCCACGATGGCTCGATGGGGACGGTCCACGCCAGCTCGCCACGTGAATGCCTGTACCGGCTCGAAATGCTGGCGGGCTTCGCTGGGTTTCAAGGCACTGAATCCAGCTTGCGGCGGCAGATTGCCAATGCGATTGATTTCATCGTTCAGATCGGGCGGCTATCGAATGGCCGGCGGCGGATTTTGTCGATCACCGAAGTAACCGGACTGTCGGACAACATCATTGCGACCCAGGAGCTGTATCGCTATGAGCCGGTGACGGGCGTGGATGGTGAGGAGCGCGATCAATGGGTGTCGCTGGGAATCCACCCGCATTCGCCGAAGCTGGCGCGCTTCAGGCAAGCGCTGGGTGGTGGAGGGGGGGCGGGTGGTGTAGGCGGCGGTATGAGCGGCTTTGGTGGCTTTGGCGGCGGGGGCTTCAATGTCTAGCGCGATTGCGCTGCTGGGCACGCTCGCGCTGCTGTGTGTGGCGGGTGCGCTGCTGCTATTGCAGCGTGGCGCGCAACGCCAGGAGCGTGTCAGCGCCGAACGCTTCGTCGACAGCCGGATGGCCGCAGCGCCTGGTCTTGCCGCTCAGGGTGTTCATGGTGCTCAGGGAGCCCATGGCGTTCAGGCCAGCGCGCTGAGCGCTTCGGCCCAGCCGTTGCGGGCCCCGGCGCGCGGTGCGGGAGGGCAGGCGCGCTGGAATTATGTGCAAGCGTTGGTCGCGGCCAGATTCACGCAACTAGCGAGCCGCGCGGGCCTAGCGCATGCCCGCATGCTGCTGCTGGGAGTGAGCATCAGCACGCTGCTGCTGTGCTTTTGGGCCGTGCAGCAGGGGGGCTGGCTTGCGGGTGGCGTGATGCTGCTGGCGTGCAGCGGCTTGAGCTACATGCTGGTGACGTGGCGTATCCAGAAACGCCGTCAGATGATCGTGCGGCAATTGCCTTCGTTTCTCGATGGCATCGTGCGCCTGATCGTGCTGGGCAATAGCGTGCCAGCGGCCTTTCAGGCGTCGCTGCAAAGCACCGAAGCGCCATTGCGTGAATGCCTTGATCACGTTTCGCGGATGCTGCGCCTCGGCACCGAGATCGACCGGGCGCTGGCGCATGTCGCGCTGGTGTACCGCATCAGCGAGTTCGACCTGATTGGCGCGGTGCTGCGGCTCTCCGTCAAATACGGCGGCCGCGCGGATGTGATGCTCGATCGTATGGCGTCATTCATGCGCGATCTGGAGCAGGCTGAGCGGGAACTGACTGCGATGTCCACCGAAACGCGGCTGTCGGCATGGGTGCTGGCCCTGTTGCCGATTGGCATTGGCGGTTTTTTGATCGTGTCGAATCCAGCGTACTTCGGGGTGATGTGGCATGACGACACCGGGCGCTTGCTGGTGTATCTGGCGTTTGCGCTGCAAATCGCGGGCGCTTTTCTGCTGTACCGGCTAGCGCGGCTTAAGGGGAACTGATGAAACCGATCTCGGTGCTTGTCCTGGCGCTGGTGCTGGGTGCGGTGGCGCTGCTGTTGCTGGCGGGCGTGCTGTTGCTACGGCTGGCCCGCGAGGGGCGCAGCGCGCACACGCTGGCTCAGGCGCTGGATCAGCGTGCCGCTGCGGCGGCCGCTGCTGCTGTGGCCGCCGCAGCGCGCAATGGCGCGGTGAGCGCTGCCGCAGGTGCCAGCAGCGCAGCTCCGGCTGCTGCTGTAGCCGCTGCGGCAGCGCATGCCACCCGCTGGAGCATGTTCAACCGCTGGCTGCGGCAGCTTTCTCAGGCGGGCGTGCGTTGGCTTGAGACGCCACTGGGGCGCTTGATCGTGGCCGATGAAGATCGCCGTCTGCTGGAGCAAAGCGGCTTTGTCGAGACCCGCTCGCGCGGGCTCTTTCTGGTTGCCCGGCTGCTGTGCGCGGTGCTGCTGCCGTTGCTGGTGGGCTTGCTCGCTAACCATCATCTGGCGGAGCCGCATTACTCGCTACTCGTGCTGCTAAGCACGCTGGGCGGCTTCATGCTGCCCAAGCTCTATATTCGCCGGCGCGCGGCGGCACGGCGCGATGCCGTGGTCGACGAGTTGCCAATGCTGGTTGATTTGCTGCGTTTGCTGCAAGGCGTGGGGCTCTCACTCGATCAGAGCCTGCAAGTGATGGTGAATGACTTTCGCGGGGTGCAACCGGTGCTGTCGAGCGAGCTTGAGATCGCACAGCGCCAGTTCGCGGCTGGACGCACGCGCGAGCAGTCGTTACAGCGGCTGGTCAGTAGTTTCGGCAATGAGGATTTGCGCGCGATTGTGCGCCTGTTGATTCAGGTTGACCGCCACGGTGGCGCGGTTCAGGAGCCGCTCAAACAGTTTGGCGAGCGTTTGCGCGAAACCCGCCGGGCGTTGCTGCGCGAGCGCATTGGACGGCTCACGGTGAAGATGACGGGCGTGATGATCGTCACCTTGTTACCCGCGCTGCTGATCGTGACAGCCGGGCCCGGGGTGCTGGCTGTGACGAAGACACTCTCTTCGCTGCATCGCTAAGGATTAGGGAAATGGCCATGATGGTTCAACGGTTGAAGGTGGCGCGCGGGCATGTGTTGCGCGTGGCGGGCGCGGTATTGCTGTGCGCGCTGGTGAGCGCGTGTGCTTCCCGGCCACAGGGTTATGGCGTCGGTGCCCAGGTTGAACGTGAGGCGAAGCTGCAGCAGGCCAGCCGTGATCTCACGCCGGATACCCCGGGGATGTATCTGGGACTGATCGAACGGATGCAGGCGCAAGGGTTGTACTACGCGTCGCTGGCGCATATCGACGCTTATGAGAAGCAATATGGCGTCTCGCCTGAAACCCGCCTGTTACGCGCGGATGCACTGCGCGCCACGGATCAGCCAGATGCGAGCGCGGCGGCTTATAGCGCTTTGCTGAACACTCCGTTGGCCGCGCGTGGCTACCGTGGGCTGGGTTTGCTGGCGGGTTCTGCGGGCGATTTCCCCCGTGCGGCACAAGCACTGCAACAGGCCGTGCTGCTCGCGCCAATTGATGCCACGACGCTTTCTGACCTGGGCTATGCGCGCTTGCGCAGCGGCGACATCAACGGCGCGCGCGTGCCGTTGATGCAGGCGGCGGAGCTCGATCAGAGCAATCCGAAGATCATCAGTAACCTGGCGTTGTATCTGCTGGCTGAAGGGCAGCGTGCGCAGGCTCAGGCGCTGATGAACGAGCAGAAGATCGCAGATGAGGTGCGCGCCGCGATTGAGAGCGAGGCGCAGACGGTGGCCGCGGCCCACCGCGCGCTGGAACGGGCCGCGCTGGCTGGTGGGGTGGCTGTAGCGGGGGTTGCGGGCGCAGCAGGTGCCGCGGCGGTGCGGACAGCACCGGTGGCGCGGGCGAGCGTACCTGCTGCGGGGGCTGCGGTGATGGCTGGGACGGTGGCTAGTGCGGCTTCGGTTTCGCCTTTGGTTTCTAGTCCAGTTTCTGCTTTGACGTTGGCAGCCGCTGCACCGGAGCGGCCTGCTGCACCGGTGCAAACACTGGCCTCAGAGCATCCGCGCGCAGCGCCTGCGACTACGGGGGGCGATGGGGGGGCTCAGGATCAGGCGGTGAGTCAGGCGTTGCGCATGCTGCAGCGGTTTTCACAATGACCTGCACGCAAGGTCGCATCAGACAGGGGATGGTCATGGCACGCAGAGATGAAATAACGGCGGCACCCATGCGTCTGCCGGGGAAGCTGGGACGGCTGGCTGTGCTGCTGCTGGCGAGCGCGCTGCTGCCAGGTTTTAGCGCCTCCGCTCAGGCTCAACAGGCGCAGTTAATGCAGCAAGCGCAGTTTGTTCCGCAGGCGCAGTTTGCTCAGCAAGCTCAGCAAGCTCAGCAAGCTCAGCAAGCTCAGCAAGCTCAGCAAGCTCAGCAAGCTCAGCAAGCTCAGCAAGCTCAGCAAGCTCAGCAAGCTCAGCAAGCTCAGCAAGCCCAGCAAACCCAGCAAACCCAGCAAACCCAGCAAACCCAGCAAACCCAGCAAGCTTCTGCCGCTAGCGTGGCCACACGCAGGCCGCCGCGTGCCAGCGAGGTTGGCCATGCAACCAGCGCCTGGCTGGCGCTCCAGCGCAGCAATACGGCGGCAGCTCCTGTCCAGCCCATGCTGGGAGCCGAAGCCGGGCTCGCCTACCAGCGCTATCTCGATTCGTTTAAGGCAAAAATCCCCCCGTTATTCTCGCCTATGCAAAGCCAGGGCGGAGGGAGCCCACTCCAGGTTCAATACAGCGGCGGCGGATCATCGTCGAACTGATATGCCTCTCTCCACTGACGACTCTAGCCACCTGAGTGCAGCCGCAGCTGCGCTGCACGTGCGTGGTGCCACACGCTGCAGGCCCGCGCGCCAGCGTGGCGCGATTGCCGTGCTGGCCGCCGTCTGGATCGGGCTCGCCGTCGTTGCGCTGGCCGCGCTGGATGTGGGTAATGCGTTTCTGATGCGGCGTCAGTTGCAGCGCACGGCCGATATGGCGGCGCTCGCCGGAGCCCAAAGCATCGGGGTGGCAGCCGGGTGCGCCGCTGCCACCGCCGCCGCGCAGGGCAGTGCCCGCGCGAATGGCCTGCCCGCCGCTCCACGCGCCAGCCTGAGTGTGAGCTGCGGTCGCTGGGACCCCACGGTCAATGCGGGCGCTTCCTATTTCTCGACCACGGGGGCACCGCAGAATGCCGTGCAGGTCAAGGTGAGCCAGAACCTGCCGTATCTCTATCTCGGACCCGCCCGGCTGGTGCAGGCCCAGGCGAGCGCCAAAGCAAGCAATATCGGCGCATTTTCGCTGACCACCACGCTGGCGAGCGCATCGCCCGCCTTGCTCAACGGCCTGCTCAATGGCTTGCTCAATACCAGCCTGAACCTCAGCCTCGCGTCCTACCAGGGGCTGGCGCAAACCCAGGTGAAATTGCTGGATCTGGCGGCCGCCCTCGGAGTGGGTTCAATGAGCCAACTGCTCAACACTCAGGTGAGCATCGCGCAATTGGCCAACGCGATGGTGACTGCGGTGAGTCAGAGCAGCGTGGCGAGCGCGAGTGTGGCGACGGATCTCGGCACGATTGCCGCAGCTGTGCCGGGTGGCCCGAAAATCAGCCTGGGCGATTCATCCTCGGCCAACGGCCTGCTGGCGATTAGTCTTGCCGACCAGCAGGCTGCGGCTAACGCCACCATCAGCGCGCTCGATGCCCTGTTGGTTGCCGCCGAAATCGCACACGGCAGCTCGGCGGTCAATCTGGGCCTTGGCATTAATCTCGGGCCGCTGGTGACATTGACGGCCCAGGCGAAAGTGCTGGAGCCGCCCGTGCTAGCCGTCGGCGAAGCCGGGCGCGCGCCGGATGACACCTGGCGCACCAGTGCTCATTCGGCGCAGGTCCGGGTTTTTCTGAATGTGGCACTGCTAAAGGGCGTCAGCCTGCTGGGCCTGGCCAATCTGACCGCGCTGAACTTGCCGATTTACATCGAGGCAGGCCAGGGCACCGCGTATTTGCAAAGCCTGCGATGCACCACCCATCCAGCCACCAGCCAGAGCGTGATCGTCGCGCAACCGGGTATTGCCGCGCTATGCGTGGGCGCGGATGCCGCCAGCAACTTTGCCAATACGACCGGGTCCACAACTTGCCAAAAGCCCGTCACGCTTACTTCCGCGAGCTTGCTGTTTAGCTTGCTGGGCCTAGTGAATATCTCGGTTGGCAGCACTTCGCCACCCTCTGGCCTGAACCTCAGCTTGCAGGCGGCGGCACCCACGACGCTGGTGTTCAACGGCATCGCGGGAGACAGCGATGACTACCAGTCGACCAACACCAACGGCGCAGGCTCGGCCACGGCGGGCTTGCTGACACAACTGGTGAGTGCGTTGCCTGGCTCGCTGCACGCGACGCTACTGGGCGGCCTTGATGTGACGGCGCTGGTGGCACCCGTGCTCAGCGCCGTCGTGAGCTTGCTCAGCCCGATTCTGATTTCGCTTGATGCACTTCTTGTGCCGCTGCTGCAACTGCTCGGTGTGCAGATCGGCATCAGCACGGTCCACGACAGCGGCTTGTCGTGCGGCCAGGCCCAACTTGTCTACTAGCACCTCGCGCCCCAGGCTTATGAGAACCCCCGCCAAAATCGACGAACTCGACCTCTATGTCTGGGAGGGCAAGGCTGACATTCTTGAGCGGGTGGCTCGTTGCATGGCGAGCTTCGAAGTGGATGTGATCCGGGCTGACGACCTTGTATTGGCACCCGGGTGGATCGCGGCCCGGCCGTCGCTGGCGCTGGTCAGCGTTTCGGTGATGGATAGCGGCACGCTGGTGCTGCACGACTGGCGCGCGACCCATGGCATGCCGGTGATCTGGGTGGGTGCGGCCCCGCGTGAACATGATCCGGCGAGCTATCCACCGGAGTACTCACATATCTTGCCGCTCGATTTCACCTGCGCTGAGCTGCGCGGCATGATTGCCCGGCTGGCGCAGCAACTGCGGGCGCATACGGCGCGCCCGTCCGAAGCCAGCGCGCTGGTCGCGCATTCGGAGCCGATGCAGGCGCTGTTGCACGAAGTCGAGACTTTCGCTGATTGCGATAGCACCGTGCTGGTGCATGGCGAGACCGGCGTGGGCAAAGAGCGCATCGCGCAGTTGCTGCATGAAAAACACTCGCGTTTCGGCTCGGGCCCGTTTGTTGCGGTGAATTGCGGCGCGATTCCCGATGGTTTGTTCGAGTCGCTGTTTTTCGGTCACGCCAAGGGCTCGTTCACCGGCGCGGTGCTGGCGCACAAAGGCTATTTCGAGCAGGCCGACGGTGGCACGCTGTTTCTGGATGAAATCGGCGATTTGCCGCTGTATCAGCAAGTCAAGCTGCTACGTGTGCTGGAAGAGAGTGCCGTGACGCGCCTTGGATCTGCCACGCCGGTGAAGCTTGAGTTCCGGCTGGTGGCGGCGACGCATAAATCGCTGGCGCAACTGGTCAAGGATGGCGTGTTTCGCGCGGATCTGTATTACCGGCTGGCGGTGATTGAGCTGCATCTGCCGTCGCTTGAAGAGCGCGGCGCGATTGACAAGATCGCGCTCTTCAAAGTGTTTCTGGCCACGGTGGTAGGCGCGGAGCGCCTGGCGGCGCTGCCGGATATCCCTTACTGGCTGGCGGATGCGGTGGCCGATACGTATTTCCCTGGCAATGTCCGCGAACTGCGCAACCTGGCTGAACGCATTGGCGTGACGGTGCGCCAGATCGGCGCGTGGGATGCCGTCCGGCTGCAGCGGCTGCTGACGCTGGCGCGCAGCACGCCGCGCGTGGCACAGGACAGCGCGGCAGATGGGTTGGTTGACCGCAGCAAATGGGACATGCCTGAGCGCCGCCGCGTGCTTGCCGCGCTTGAGGCAAATGGCTGGCGTCGTCAGGATACGGCGCAACATCTCGGCATCAGCCGCAAGGTGTTATGGGAAAAAATGCGCAAGTATCAAATTTTTGACGAAGAACCAGAAACCCGGGAAAGTGAGCAATAATGAGATAAATTGGCTAAAACAAATACTGTTCGAGCAGGAATCATATGAATTACAAATTGAAATGCCGGCGAATTGTGTTGTCGGCGCTGGTTGCAAGCGGAGGAATGCAGGTTGCGGTGGGGCAAAATTTACCAGTGGGTGCGAAGGCTAACCGTGGTGCGGTGATTGCCACTTCGCCACAAAGCACAGCGTTGCCGGCACTGCCTGGGAGCCCGTCATCCAGTGCGCTGACAGATGATGAGGCAGGGCAATCAGCGGCGGGCAATGTCGCGGAACTGCAGCAAATGATCCACAGCTCGGCGCTGGTTGAATTGCGGACGACATACAACGGCAGTTATGGCGCGAGCCTGCTGTTTCATGCGCAAGAAATGACGTATTACGTTGCGTTATTTCAGCAAAAGAGTTTTTGGCGCGTGATTAAAACTCAGGACGAAACCCGGGCGGATTTGATTTACAAGGATTTCGTGCGCCAGACCCTGCAATTGTCCGACGTGGAAATCCGGCGCATGAAGCTCGAAGCGCAAAAGGCATCGACCGAGCGGATGATCGCGTTGTCGCAAGGCCGGGCCGATCGCTTGCAGGCAGATTTGAGCGTCGCCCGTGAGCAGCAGTCGATTGTGGCGAACCAGCAGCAGCAAACACGTGCGCAAGCGCTGTTGCTGCAGCAGCAAAAAAGCCAGGCTCAGGCGCAGTTGCTGGATATGCAGCGCCAGGTGCGCGAGCTGCAGCAGCAACTGGAAAGTGGCTTGCCTAAAACCCCCTGATAGCCATTGTTTTTGTTCTGCTCGCTTTGTTTCGTTTGTCCCGTTTGTTGTGGTACACGCGGCCAGGCTGCGAGGCAATTCAGGCCTAAGCCAGGATAAAGCGCAAAAACCCCCGTGCAGTTCATGCACGGGGGTTTTTGCATTTCTTCGAAGGCTTTTGTGATGCTTGTTGTGACTTTTGCCAGCTACCGTGAGCGTGGTGTCCAGTGGTTTGCGCTGGCTCGCACGGTAACGAGGCTTAAGGCTTACTCGTTGTTGTTGTTGCTGCCGGGCGTGCCAAAGAGCCTGCGGCGGCGGGTCACGATGACCGGGCCATCGGCGGGTGTGCGCTCCGCTGGTGTGCGTTCTGCTGGCGGGCGCTCGACGGGTGTGTGGCTGGTGCCGAAAGATTCACGCGGCTCACGCGGCTCACGTGGTTCGCGTGGTTCACGATGATGTTCACGGGAACCAAGCGGGCCGCGCGTTGTGTGGCTGGTGTGGCCGTGCTCGCCGTGGGCGGGCCGCGGCGTGCGTGGCGCAGGCCGGGTGCCAGTGTCGAGCTGGATGGTGGAAATAGCGCGCTTGTAAATGCCTTGCAGGCCAACAGGTGTGCGCAACATCACCAGATACTGATCGAAGGACTCGATGCAACCTGTCAGCCGGATGCCGTTGACGAGGTAGATTTCAACGCGCTTTCGTTCTTTGCGCGCAGCGTTCATGAAGTCGTTTTGCGGATGCGGTTCTGCGGAAGGCATGGACAAGTCAGGTTAGGAAAACGGATGCTGGCCGCGCTCGCCTGTCAGCCCGTGAGGGGCGGCTGCGCGGGGAAAAACTGCGCCTACTATAACGGCTTGTGGCCAGATAAGCATCTTCTATGTGGCTAGCCGTGCGGGATAGATGAATCCGCACGGGAATGAAGCCGGGCGGGGGGCGCTCCAACCCCCATTTTTCGCCTCTGATCGCTCCTGAACCGGGCGAGAGCAGCCCGGCTTGTGAGCGTAGCGCTGGCCGCGCCCAGTTGCGTGTTGCTTTGTTTTTATGCTTTCGCGCGTTTGCCTTCGATGTCAGGCAAGAACACCGTCAGCATGCCGATCAGCGGTAAGAACGAGCACACCTTGTAGACATAGCTGATGCTGGTTGCGTCTGCCAACTGGCCTAGCACCGCTGCACCGATCCCGCCCAAGCCAAACGACAGGCCAAAAAATAACCCTGCCACCATCCCGACTTTGCCCGGAATCAGCTCCTGGGCGTACACCAGGATGGCTGAAAATGCCGAGGCCAGCACCACGCCAATCACCACGCTCAGCACGCCGGTCCAGAACAGGTTGGCGTAGGGCAGCAGCAGGGTGAAGGGCGCGACTCCCAGAATCGAGACCCAGATCACATATTTGCGCCCGATCCGGTCGCCAATCGGGCCACCAATGATGGTGCCCGCCGCGACGGCAGCAAGAAACACAAAGAGCTGGATCTGCGCTGCCTGAACTGGCAAATGAAAGCGCTCAATCAGATAGAAGGTGAAATAGCTGCTGATGCTGGTCAGGTAGAAATATTTCGAAAACACCAGCAGCACCAGAATGCCGATGGCCAGCACCACCTTGTTGCGTGGCAGCGCAGCGTGAGCGGCTTGAGCCCCCCGCTTTTTAGCCAAAGGGTGACGCTGATACCAGCGGCCAACCTGTGTCAGCACAACGATGGCTACCAGTGCCGCGAGCGAAAACCAGGCAATGCTGCGCTGGCCATGCGGAATCACGACCAGCGCGGCCAGCAGCGGCCCGAGTGCAGAACCCGCGTTGCCGCCTACCTGAAACAGCGATTGCGCAAGGCCGTGACGCCCACCCGAGGCCATCCGCGCCACGCGTGATGATTCGGGATGAAACACCGACGAGCCGCAGCCCACCAGCGCGGCGGCTATCAGCAGGAAAGGAAAGCTTGGTGCCACCGACATCAGCAGCAGCCCGCTTAGCGTGAAGCCCATCCCGACTGGCAGCGAATACGGCTTGGGATGTTTGTCGGTGTACATCCCGATCAGCGGTTGGAGCAGTGATGCGGTGATCTGGTAGGTCAGCGTAATCAGGCCAATCTGTCCAAACGAAAGGGCGAAATTGCTCTTTAGCATCGGGTAGATCGCCAGGATCAGCGACTGGATCATGTCGTTGAGCAGGTGCGAAAAGCTGATAGCGCCGAGGATCGGATAAACCGTGCGCGGCAACGCCGGTGCCGG
This sequence comes from Paraburkholderia bonniea, assembly GCF_009455625.1. Taxonomy (NCBI): domain Bacteria; kingdom Pseudomonadati; phylum Pseudomonadota; class Betaproteobacteria; order Burkholderiales; family Burkholderiaceae; genus Paraburkholderia; species Paraburkholderia bonniea. Next base: position 1,506,998 of record NZ_QPEQ01000001.1, read on the forward strand.
TGCCGTTGGCATGGCGGCGCTTGTATCGAGGCTGGGTTCCATGGGGCGGGGTGAGTAGCAAAGAGAGGGAGCGTGGCAGCCAGGGGCCGTAGCAAGAGGGGGAAGGTTGTAGTGCGTGGCTTTTTTGCAGCGACAGCGTGGGGCATTTTGTCACATCCCGTGCGCTAGTGCCCAATCCGCTTACGCCTGTTTTAAACGGGCTTGAGCGGATTGGGCACTGCCGGGACGATGGCCGAGGATTGTGCGGAAGCCCAGCTGCGCAGGCTGGCCGGTTGTGCTGGCGGCCCAGCGTGAGCCAGCGTGAATCAAGGCTGAATCAGGTTGGGCCGCCGCTGTGCTCCCGCTGGGCCGCCGTTCCTGGCCTTGGAGCAGCAGAACCTGTGGCGTGGAGCTTGGCCCTAACTGGGCGACACCACCACCGTGCAGGTCGTGCCCGCCGACAGCACCAATCCATCCGGCACCTTGTCGATCTTGATCCGTACCGGTACACGTTGCGCCAGCCGCACCCAGTTGAAGGTCGGGTTCACATCAGCGAGCAGTTCGCGGCTTTGCGGGTTGTCGCGGTCGTAAATGCCGCGCGAGATGCTTTCGACATGCCCTTGCAGCACGCCGCCGCTCATCAGACGGATTTCCGCCTTGGCACCGATTTTCACGTGGGGCAGCTTGGTTTCTTCGAAGTAGCCATAGACCCAGAACGAATGGCTATCGACAATCGCCAGCTTCGCCACTCCGGCCGTCGCATAGTTGCCGCGATACACACTCAGGTTGGTCACATAGCCATCAACTGGCGACACCACCCGGGTGCGGGCCAGATTCAACTTTGCGCCTTCCAGTGCTGCCAGCGCCTGCTGATATTGCGCCTGGGCGCTGGACGCCGAATGGCTGGCGTTCTCACGCGCTTCCTTTGACACCACCAGGCTGTCGATATCGGCGCGGCGGCGGGCGTCGTCGCGGCGCATCTGCAACTCAGCGCTGCGTGCTGCCACGGCCGCCTCTGCCTGGGCCACGGCGATCTGGTAATGCGCTGGGTCGATCTGCATCAGCAGGTCGCCTTTTTTCACGAACTGGTTGTCGCGCACCGGCAGCTCGACAATCTCGCCCGATACGTCCGGTGCTACCGAGATCACTTCGGCGCGCACGCGCCCGTCCCGCGTCCATGGCTCGTTCATGTAATGGACCCACAAGGCCCGGCCAATCAGGATCGCAACGATGAAAACGATGGCCGTGGCGACAAAACCCAGGATATTTCGGATGGTCATGATTCGACTTTAATCAACGGTAAACGGCGAGCCCAAGCAGGCTGCACACACAGACGAGCACACTGGCCCGGAACAGGGAGGGATGCCAGACGATGCGATATAGCCCGGTTTGGGCCAGTACGCGGTCAAGCAGCCAGGTTAGAAATGCGCCCAGGATGAAGAGCAGCACGATGGCTGGCACGTAGGCGTCTAGCACAGCAATTTCACGTGGCATGAGGAACTCCTTCACGAGGCCCGTGCGGATGGTCCGCCAGCGTTGCCAGCGGGGATTGCGGGTCAAGCAGCGCGGTACGGATGAAATGCAGGTGGCTCAGGATGCGCTGCAACTGATGGCGTTCTTCGCGTGCTGGCGTGAATGAGGCCAGCAACTGCTGGACCTGGGCAATCGCATGCGCGGTCGCGCTTTGCGCGGCTTCGAGCCGGTCTGCGCGCGGCTGGCCAAACAGTGCGGCGAGCGTCTGACTCATCGCCTGCACCGCTGCGCGCCATGGCATCGTCGCGCGATAGCGGGGTTCGTCAGGCAGGGCGGCGAGTTCGCGGCGCAGGTCGATCATCGCGTTGCCGGTTTCAAGTACCGCAAAGAGCCAGCGCAAGGTGTCGAGCTGGAGTTTGGGTTGGTCTTCGGCGAGAGCGTTGATCTGAAACATCAGATCCCGGGCACCGCTTTCGAAGCGGCTGCGCAGCCGTGCCAGCTTGCCATGGCAGGCCAGCACCACCTGACGCCGCAGATCGACCAGCAGACGGTTGCGTAGCCACGGCGTGGAAGGCGGCAGCAGCACCGCGAACGCGATGGACGACACCGACATCGACAGAATCAGCGCAAGCGCATCGTTCAGGAAGCTGGTGGGGTTGTAGCTGATCAGGTTGTCGGGGCCTGCCAGAAAACAGAAAAAGATGCAGTACCCGAGGCCGTAACCCAGCAGCTTGGGGCGTGTTGTCATGTACACCCCGATTAGCAGGAACGGGGTCAGCGCCACGCACAGCAACGCAAATCCGTCGATGCGCGGATAGATGCCGAAGGTCACGATCAGCCCCATCAGCGTGGCGAGGAGCGTGCCCGCAGCCATTTGCCAGGCGGTGCGGGTGGGATAAGGCGATGACGAGGCCAGCGCACAGGTGGCGGCTGCGTTGAGCACCAGCGTGGCACCGCTGGGCCAGGCGGTGGCCAGCCAGAACGCGCCTAGCGCAATCATCACCAGCGTCGCCCGCAAACCCGCCACACCGGCGGCGAGCAGGTTGGTTTTCGGCTGATAGCGCTCGACCCAGCGCTCGCGCGTGTGGCTATCGACAGCGAGCGAGGCGTAGGTTTGCGCGTACGCATGGAGGTCGTCGACGAAGCGGTACAGCAACTCAGCGGCGGTATCGAAGTCGAGCAGGGGAACATCCGGGCGGGCTTCCAGTTCGAGACGCGTGGCCCGCATGCGTTTGGGCAGCGCGGCTTTGTAGGCTTCGAGCTGATCTGCCGCCTGGGCGGCGTCCGCTGCGCTCAGCACCGGTTTGCCGGATTTGTGCAGCAGCGGCGCGATTTCCCTGAAATACGGCTCAAGCGCTTCGATGGCGGCGGGCGTATGGGCTTCGCGCAGCCGGTTCATCAGTTGATGCAAGGCATGAAAGCGCGTCGAAGCGGTCATGAACTCGCTATTGAGCCGCGAGAGCCGGCCGCTGCGCATACGCGCATCGGGGCTGTCGAACACAGCAGCGCTGCGCGTGGCTTCAAAGCCGACGATGTCGCTGACAAAGCGGGCGTTGGTGCTGTCGATCTGCGCGCGATCCGCCTTGCCGGACAGCGAGGCCGAGACGTAGGCGACAAATGCACTAAAGCGGGCCCGCACGGTGGAGCGCATCTGATGCCCCGACTGCTGCGGAAACACCAGCCCGCTTACCGCGCCCGCGCAGATGATGCCGAGAATCACTTCGACCACCCGCGCCAGTGACGACAAAAAAGCACCATCGGGATGCTGCGATGCGGGGATGCCGATCAGCGCGGCCGTATAGCCCGCCAGCACGAAGCCATATGAGCGGAAATTGCGGTTGCGTGCGGCACCTGCCGTGCAGATGCCAATCCAGATCGCGGTTGAAACGATGAACATTTCAGGTTGCTGGGCGAACAGCCCGAGCAGCGCGAGCATTACGACCAGCCCGACTAGCGTGCCGCAGATACGGTAGAAGCTCTTGGCGAAGACCATCCCGCTTTGCGGCTGCATCACGATGAACACGGTGGTCATCGCGCTGCGCGGCTGCGGCAAGTCGAGCTTCATGGCGATGCCCAGCGCGAGAAACGCGGCGGCGAGCGCCTTGAACAGATACAACCAGGTGCGCCCATCGGTGTGGGCCCAGTCGGCCGCTGCGGCATACAGCGCGGCGAGCGGCAGGCGCTGACGGGGTGGGGAAGACGAGGAAGCGGACATGAGCGGCTCGGGCTAGTGCGTCGCGGCAGCGGGGGCTGCCTGAACCGGTGCGGAGGCATCTGCTGATGCGGGCCCAGCTTCAGCTTCAGATTTAGATTCAGATGCTGGCGGGTTGGTGGACGCGTGCTGGGCTGGCAGGACTTCGGCGGCGCTTGGGCCATCGCCTGGTTCCATCAGGCCACCGCCCAGCGCTGTGACGAGCGAGGCATGTGCGCTCAGGCGCTGCGCCTGAACCCGTGCGACGCCTTCCTGGGCTCGCAGCAACTGGCTTTGCGCGACCAGCACGTTGAGGTAATCAGTCAGGCCGCGCTGATAGCCCATGCGTGACAGCGTGTAGGTCTTGCGTGCGGCGGCCACCGAGCGTTGAGCGTCGTTTTCCTGAGTGGCCAGCGAACGCATCCGCACGACCTGGTCGGCAATCTCCTTGAGCGCTGTGACGAGAGTCTGGTTGTAGTGCTCAACCGCCTGATCGTAGCCAGCGGCGGCCGCGCCCAGTTGCGAGCGCAGCCGGCCGCCGTCGAAGATCGGCAGCGACAGCGCGGGCCCTGCGCTCCAACTGGCATTGGCGGCGTGCAGAAACTGGAACAACGGCCCCATCGCGGCATAGCCCCCCACCGAGGCCAGCAGGTTGATATCGGGATAAAAATTGGCGTGGGCGACGTCGATGCCCCGGGCTTGCGCGGCGACGCTCCAGCGTGCCGCGACGACATCCGGGCGGTGGCCGATCAGCGCGGCGGGCAGCACCGATGGCAAGCTCACTGGCGCGCCTTCTGCCAGCGCCGGACGTTGCAAGGCCTCGCCAGCGCCGGGGCCTTTGCCCGCCAGTGCCGCCAGTTGGTTGCGATCGAGCGCGATGGCTTCTTCGAGCACGTCAATCTGGCGCTCGTATTCAGGCAACGGAGTTTGCGCCTGGCTGACTTCGAGTTGCGTGCCCAAGCCGCCTTTCAGGCGGCGCGTGGCGAAAGCGGCGATTTGCTGCTGCTGCGTCAGCGCGGCTTTGGCGATATCGAGCAGCGCGTAGTGCAGCGACATGCCGATATAGGTGCGCACGATATTGGCCTGAAGTTCGAGCTGAGCGGCGCGGGCATCGGCGGCGCGGGCATGGGCGAGATCGAGCGCGCGTTCGGCGGCGTTTTTATCTTTGCCCCACAGGTCGAGGTGATACGCGAGGCCGATTGAGCCAGTGTTATTCCAGGTGTTTTGACTGGCGAGCGGGCCGGGGCCGTAAAACACGTTGTCGGGCCAGTGTTCGCCCTGAAGTGAGAGATGCCCGTCGATTTGCGGCGCAAGCGCGGCATGCGCGACGCCCGCCAGCGACAGCGCTTCGCGCACCCGCGCCTGCGCTGCGGCCAGGCTGGGGTTGCCCGCCTGGGCGTCGGCGAGCCACGCGTCAAGCTGCGGATCGCGGTAGACGCGCCACCAGTCAGCGGCAGGCCATTGCGCATCGGCATTCGCCGCGCGCACGGCCGCCCCGGCATCAAGTGCTGCCAGGTCGAGTCCAGTGGCTTGTGGTGCGATGCCCCGGGTGCTTGCGCAACCGGTGATTATTAATGAGATTGCAAGAAACGCCAGCGTGGCGACCCTTTTGGGTACCGGAAACTGCACGTTTTCCCCCTTAAATGAGTGATAGAAACTGGTGCGCCATTATATTTTTCGAGAGATTGTCGAATAACCCGTAAAGATGAAATGTATTTTTACGAAAATTGAAACAATAACTGTTTCAATTCATGCAAAAATTCGCCGGTCTCAAAGACGGCAAAGAGAGGGCGGCAGGGATGGATACACTTCAAAACATGCGGGTTTTCATGCGCGTCGTGGAGGCTGGCAGCTTCACGGGCGCGGCGCAGCATCTCAATACCACCACCGCTTACGCTTCGCGCGCGGTGTCTGATCTCGAAGCGCATTTGCGCACTCGTTTGCTCAATCGCACCACCCGGCGCATCGCGTTGACCGAGGCGGGCGAGCATTATCTGCAGCGTTGCGAGCAGATCCTGGCGTATGTCGATCAAGCGGAGGCCGAGGCGGGTGACGCACATGCGCGGCCATCCGGGCGGCTGAAAGTCCACTCGATGACCAGTTGCGGCCAGCATTACATCGTGCCGGCCGTGGGCCGCTATCAGCAGCGTTATCCCGACGTGCAAATCGAGCTGACGCTGGCGCAGCGCGCGCCTGATCTGCTGGACGAGGGGTATGACGTGGCGCTGGTGCTGGCGCAAAACCTGCCGGATTCAGGGCTGGTGTCGCAACGGCTGGGCACGGTGTTCAGTATTGCGTGCGCGTCTCCGGCCTATCTTGAGCGTCATGGCGTGCCGCAAGTGCCGTCCGAGCTGGCGGCACATGCATGCCTGCAGATGGTGACGCCGATTTATCCGTCGAATGAATGGGTTTTCTCGGGGCCGAACGGCCAGGAAACCTTCACGCTGGGCGCGGCGACATTCAAGGTGAACGTGGCTGAAGCCATGGCGGTGGCAGCGTGCGAGGGGATGGGGATTAGCGTGCTGCCGATTTTTTCGGCGATCAGCCGTTTGCGCAATGGTGAGCTGGTGTGGATTCTGCCGGAGTACACCTTGCAGGAAATGAATCTGTATGCGCTCTATCCGTCGCGTCAGTATCTCGACGCGAAGATCCGCACCTGGGTGGAGTTTTTACGCGATGAACTGCCCGCCACCCTGGCCGCCGATCAGGCGGAATTGCGCCAGTTCGCACGGACCTGAGGTATTTGAAGCATTTGAAGCACCTGAGGCATTCGCCTTAGGTGTTAGATCTCGACGGTTTTATCCCACGCAAACTCAGGGTTTTCCATTTCGCCAGTGCGCCGGTGGCGATAACCCCGCGGGTTGCACACCACGCGCGTGCCTTCCACCCAATAATCGAACGCCGTATGCGTATGGCCGTGAACCCACAGCGCGACCGGGCTGCGCACCAGCGTTGGCAGATCATTGACGAATCCGGCTGAGGCCAGATCATCGGCAAAGCGTGGCGCGAGGCTTTGACGGTGCGGGGCATGGTGCGTAACCACAATGGTGTGCCCCGCAAATGGCTGCGCCAGTTGGTGCTCCAGCCATGCGCGGGCGTGCTGATGCAGGGCGAGGGTGTCGGCGGGGGTGAGATCGCGTGGGCTGCTGGCACCGGCGAGGGCATGGGCTTTGCCAGTGGCCTCGCCGCCTGTGGGCCAGGTGAGCTGGATCAGCCCGCGATAATCCAGCATCACGCGCTGGGCGGCTGCCATGGCGGCGTCGCGGCTTGCGTCATCTGCGCCATAGAGCGCGAAATCGGTCCACAGCGTGGTGCCCAGTACACGCCAGCGTCCCGCTGGATCGAGCAATACGGCGTTATTTAAAAAATGCACATGCCCGATTGAGCGGGCCGCATCTTGCATCGCGCCTTCGAGCGCGCCCAGTTCACCCTCGTAGTACTCATGATTGCCCGGAACATAGACCACCGGCGCGGCGTCGCCAAAGGTCGCAGCGGCCCAGCGCAGGCCTTCGGCGTGATTGTGAATATCGCCCGCGAGCACCACCAGATCCGCTTGCGCGTAGGGAATGGCGTCGGGCATTTGATGTTCGAGATGAAGGTCTGACAGAACACGGATTTTCATGGTTGCCAGGCTCCACTGGGCGAAAGGCTAGATGACGGACGGCGAGAAGACGCAAGACGCAACGGCGGCCTGGCTAACCTATGACTTTGCCAGGGTTCATCAGGTTGAGCGGATCAAGTGCGTGCTTGAGCGTGCGCATCAGATGCAACTCAGTGGCTGATTTATAGCGCGCGGCTTCGGCGACCTTCAACTGGCCCAGGCCGTGTTCAGCGCTAATGCTGCCGTGATGTTGATGCACGCTGTCGTGCACCAGCCGGTTCACCCCAGCCTGGTGCTGCGCTAGAAACTGCCTGGCGTCGACGCCCACCGGAGCCTGGACGTTGTAGTGCAGGTTGCCATCGCCCAGATGGCCGAAGGTGACCATGCGCGCTCCCGGAACCGCCCGGGCAATCGCAGCGTCGGTTGCATCAATGAAGTGGCCGATGCTTGAGATGGGCAGCGCGATATCGTGCTTGATATTCAGCCCTTCTTGCGCCTGAGCAAGCGGGATATGTTCGCGCAGAGCCCAGAATTCAGCGGTTTGCCTGAGGTTGCTGGCCACGACGGCATCTTCTACCAGCGCTTGGTCGAACGCGGCATGCATCAGCCGTTCGAGCAGCGCTCGCCCATGCGCTTCGCTTTCGTTGTCGGAGAGTTCCAGCAGCACGGTTTGCGCATGCGGCTGGGCGAACGGGTAACGCATCTGCGAAAAATGCTGACCCACCAGCCGCACGCAAAAATCAGACATCAATTCGAAGCCGGTGAGGAGTGGGCCGGCATGCCGTTGCGCCAGCGCCAGAAATTCGAGTGCGGCGTGGGGCGAAGCGAGCGCGGCGAGCGCGGTGATCCGCGCGGCGGGTTGTGGATGGAGCTTCATCACGGCGGCGGTGATGATGCCGAGCGTGCCTTCAGCACCAATAAACAGGTCACGCAGGTCGTAACCCGTGTTGTCCTTACGCAGTCCGCGCAAGCCGTCCCAGCATTCGCCCTGGGGCGTGATGACCTCAAGTCCGAGACAGAGCTCACGGGTGTTGCCATAACGCAGCACACCCGTGCCACCGGCATTGGTGGCCAGATTGCCGCCGATGGTGCAACTGCCTTCAGCGGCAAGGCTTAGCGGAAACAGGCGGCCAGCGGCATGCGCCTGGGCCTGGACTTGGGCGAGGAGCACCCCGGCTTCGAGCGTGATGGTGTTGTTATGAGGATCAATCGAGCGCACCCGGTTTAGGCGGCGCAGGCTGACGAGCGCTTGCTGGCCGCTGGTATCGGGGGTGGCACCGCCCGCGAGGCCCGTGTTGCCGCCTTGTGGGACTAGCGCGATGCGATGCTGCACGGCCTGTTGCACGATGCGGGCGACTTCATCTGAGGTGGCGGGACATAGCACGGCACATGCCGCGCCGGTGTAGCGGCGGCGCTGGTCGGTGAGATAGGGCGCGGTGTCGGACGGGTTGGTAAGGACATGCGCGGAGCCGATGGCTTCGCGGCAAGCGGTGAGGAATGCGGCTTGTGCGGTGGGGATGGCGGGTGCGGTGGAAGTGGACATGGGAGCGCCCAGGCGGTTGGGTTCGGTGGCCGGTTAGGACGGATGGGACATGGGCCGGTTCGGTGGGGCTGTTACGTGAGTGGGTTACCTGAGCGGGCTACCTGAGTGAGTTATCTGAATGAGCGGGTTCTCTGAGCCCGTTACCTTGAGCATATGAGTGTCAGGGATAGGCGCTGCTTTGTAGCTCATCAGGCTATCTATCCAGCGAGGGGCAAGCAGAGGCTGGCGGTTTCAGGTGGCTTCAGATTCTCAGGCAGACGGATTTTATTGCGCGATATACGGTGTGTGGTGCGCGGTATGTGGTACGCCCCAGCCCGAACACTCACGCGTTACGCTGGGCGCGTGCCGCGCGCTTGAACGGAGCCACATAAGCGAGCGCGCAGACGAAAAACACCAGCGCCAGCGTAGCTTCGATCCAGCCCAGCGTGGCTCCCGGGCCCCGGTCAGACATCCCGCGCACGACACCTTCCGCGAGATACAGCAAGACCAGCATCGCAGACCATTGCAGCGTATACAGACGGCGGCGCAGCACGCCAGGCAGCGCACACAGCAACGGCAGCACCTTGATGAGCACCAGCGCGGAGCCGCCTGGATGCAGCGGTGCGAGCCACCATTCCCACGCCAGCGACAACACGATCAGCGCCAGCAGCGCAGCGACGGCAGCCCATGCGGCAGAGCGCGGTCCGCTAGCAGGCGTCATGTGGCTGGAATGTGCCGGGGTGCGCATCAAGGACGCTCATCGAGTTGCGCCGCGGTGCGTGCCAGACGCATGCCGAGCGCAATGGCAAGGGTTTTTTCGTCGGCGGACAGGCCTTGCTGGGCGCTGCCGCTGCGGGCGAAATGCGAAGCCCCGTAAGGTGTGCCACCGCTTTGGGTCGTGCTGAGCGTGCTTTCTGTGTAGGGAATGCCCACGATCAGCATGCCGTGATGCAGCAGCGGCAACATCATCGACAGCAAGGTGGATTCCTGGCCGCCATGCAGGCTGCCGGTTGAGGTGAAGACGCAGGCTGGCTTGCCCGCCAGCGCGCCGGAAAGCCACTGCGGAGTGGTGCCATCGAGAAAGTATTTGAGTGCAGCGGCCATATTGCCAAAGCGCGTGGGAGAACCCAGTGCCAGTCCGGCGCACTCTTCGAGGTCGCGCAACTCGACGTATGGCGGACCTTCGGCGGGAATGTCGGGCTGGGTGCTTTCGCAGACCGTTGAAACAGGAGCGACTGTGCGTACGCGGGACTGCATGCCAGGGACGCTGTCGATGCCATGAGCGAGCGCTAGCGCAAGCTCACGGGTGGCGCCGTAGCGGCTGTAATAAAGCACGAGAATGTCTTTCATAAGCCTCACCAAGTGAGCGCGTATTATAGGCGCCCGAGCCCGCCTGACCGGTCACACGTGAGTCTGCGCGGGGGTTTTAGATTGCCGCAAATGACGGAGGTCAAGCGTGTTGCCAGTGCTGTCCAGGATGCGAGTCGATCTCGACACGCTCAAACGTCTCGCACGGTTTGCCGCGAAGCGCAGCGGCGAAGACCGCATTCCCCAGGTGGCTGGCAGTCTGACATTCACTACGATGCTGTCGCTGGTGCCGCTTGCTACCGTGGCCTTTGCGCTGTTCACCGCATTCCCGATTTTTTCGTCGTTTCAGGCCGCGCTACAAGGATTTCTGGCCGACCATCTGATGCCCGCGCAATTCAATAACCAGATTTTTCGTTACCTGAACGAATTTGCCGCGAAGGCCAAAGGGCTGACCACGCTCGGAATGATCGTGCTGTTCGTCACGTCCGTGATGACGATGATGACTATCGAGTCCGCCTTCAACGTGATCTGGCGCGTGCGCAAGCCCCGGCCGCTGGCGCAGCGGGTGCTGGTGTACTGGGCGATCCTTACGCTGGGCCCGATTTTGATTGGTGCCAGCCTGTCGATTTCCTCTTATTTGTTTACCCAGTCGATGGCGTTTACAGCGGTGAAGCATATTTCGCCGGTGATTGGCTGGGCCCTGGCGGGCGCGTCTTTGCCGCTCACCGCGCTGGCGTTCACCATGCTGTATGTGTATTTGCCCAATTGCCGGGTTGAGTGGCGCGACGCGGTGGTGGGGGGCGTGTGCGCCGCGCTGGCGTTCGAGCTCGCCAGACGCGGTTTTGGTTATTACATTCGCCGGATTCCGAGCTATACCGCGGTGTATGGAGCGTTTGCCGTGGTGCCGATGTTTCTGCTGTGGATGTATATGAGCTGGTTTATTACGCTGATTGGCGCGATGGTGGCGTCGGCGTTGCCCGCGATCCGCATCGGCCAGTTCCATCGGCCCAGGTTTCCCGGCAGTGACTTGCTGGATGCGCTGGAGCTGCTGGCATGGCTGACTGAAGCGCGCGAGGCGGGCGCGCGTGGTTACACCATGCGGGAACTGGCGCTTTTGCTGCGCCGCGACATGGAAACCAGCAACCGTTTGCTGAGGGTGCTGGAAAGCATCGAGTGGGTGGCCCGCTTGCAGGAAGATGGCGAGCGGCCACGCTTTTTGCTGCTGGCCAATCCGGCACAGATAACGGTCGCACGGCTGGTTGATCTCTTTGTGATTAACCGGGCTGAACTGGCATATCAGCTGAATCTCGATTCGACCCAGGTGGATTGCGCAGCGCTGCTGGCGGCGCTGGACAACGACAAGCTGAAGCTATCGCTGGCGGAGTTGCTGCCGCAGCGGGTTGAGGGGGAGGTGAACGCCACGGGTGCCAGGGCGAATGTCAACGATGGGCCGTCCGCGATGCCGCATCAGGTGGTTTGAGTTTGTGCGGGTGGTTTGCGTGATGACATGTGGATGTGTGTTGAGGCGTGTTTAAACCTGTGTGGGTTGGTGCTGGGCGGTATGCGTGCTGGTATGTGCCAGTGTGTGCCGGCATGCAGGGCGTGGCTCCGGTTTGCCATGTGGTCTTGAGCGCTGGCTCGCCTGAGCTTTAGCAACCCGGCGAGACGCGCCAACCCAGCCAATCCAGCACAGCCCTCTAAAGCGGCAGCTTGCCGCGGCAAATATCCTTGAACATCACCCAGTCGCCCATCAGGCTATAGAGCGGATGGCGAAACGTTGCGGGCCGGTTTTTTTCAAAGAAAAAATGCCCGCTCCAGGCAAAGCCATAGCCGCAGATTACGGCGGCGAGCAGCCATAGCCAGATTCCGGTGGCGAGCGCCATTGCCACGCAGCCGATCACACCGAGAGAGCCTATGAAATGCAGCCGCCGTGAGGTCCGGTTGCGGTGTTCGCTGAGATAAAACGGATAAAACTCGGCAAAACTGGCGAAATGCTGTGCGTGGGTGGAGTGAGTCATCGTGGCCTCCGTGGTCAGCCGGTTGATGCGCTTACCTGTGAAGTAACAGGTTAGCGATACTGGACGATGCGCCGCTAACCTGGCGCGCACGAAAACCATTGTGCGGCGCTCGGACTGCTTTGGGCAACTAGCCATTTGGCCGATAGCGTAAAGAACCGGACGTGGGTATCGTCTGTAGTGGTCAGCACAGATCGACTCAGGCTTGGGCTGGCGGTGTGGGGCGGCTAGCCAGACTAAAAAGGGCATCCAGCGTGGCATCGGGCTGTTCGGCCATGACGGCATGACCTGCCTCGAGCATCACCGTATCCACGCTCACATTCGCCTGGCTGAAGGCCTCCGCAAGCCTGAGCGTGAGGCGTGGCGGTGTCATCAGGTCGTGCCGTCCAGTAATCAAGCGCACGGGGCAGCGCACCTGGGCGGCCCGGGTCAAACCATCCGCATAGGTATGGCAGGCGTTGAGGTCGGTGTGAAACAAATGGGGCTCACCGTTAGCGATGACGCGCTCCATTAAGCGCTGGTTCATGCCATGCAGCCAGACGCCCGGGCCCGGGCCGGATGGTCTGGCCGCCAGCGTTGAATGCGACCACTGGTTGACCATGGCAATGGCTTGCGCTTCGGCGTTGAGTGCAGTATCGAGCAATGCCTCCGACACGGCCATCGGCACGGCGCTGCCGATCAATGCCAGATGGCTGGTCCGCTCGGGGTAGCGGCCCGCAAACTCAAGTCCAAGCAGCGAGCCCATGCTGTGGCCCACCACGCATGCGCGCTGCACACCCACGGCGTCGAGTAGCGCGGCGAGCCAACCGGCCATCACGGCGATGCTGCATAGTGCCGGGCCCGCGCTGCGCAGGTGCCCGGGAAGATCGAGCGCCAGCACGCTAAAGCCATGCTGGGCGAAATAACGGGCCTGGGGCGTCCAGACGCTATGGTCGTGCGCCGCACCATGAAGGAACACCACGGTTGGGCGCTGACGCTCGAACGGCTTGCCACCGGTATAGGCATAAGCGTTGACGCCATGAACCTCGACGATCATTTGGCCCCCGTGGAGTGAGAGGGCGAGGGGGGATTGGTCTGGTTGCGTGGGGTTTTCAGCGCCTGTTTTAGCGCTTGCCGCAGGTCGTCGATCAGGTCGTCAGGATCTTCGAGACCAATAGACAAGCGGATCGTGGTTTCGCTGATGCCAGCTGCCGCGAGCGCCGCGGCATCCATGCGGAAATGCGTGGTGGACGCTGGGTGGATCACCAGCGAACGGGCATCGCCGACATTGGCCAGATGTGAAAACAGCGTGAGCGTTTCGATAAAGCGCTGGCCTGTTGCCCGGTCGCCGTGCAGGTTGAAGCTGAATACCGCGCCACAGCCTCGTGGCAGCAGACGCTGGGCCAAGGCGTAGTCAGGATGCGACGTGAGCTCGGGATATTTCACGCTTTCAACCGCAGGGTGGCTTGCCAGAAATTCGACCACCCGGCGGGTATTCGCTACGTGCCGCGCCATTCTCAGCGGCAAGGTTTCGATGCCCTGCAGCAATTGCCACGCCGCCTGCGGATGCAGACAAGCACCGAAATCGCGCAGCCCTTCGCGGCGGGCGCGCAGCAGGAACGGTGCCACGGTGCTTTCCTCGGCAAACACCATGTCGTGAAAGCCGGCGTAGGGCTCGGTGAATTCGGGAAAGCGCCCCGAACGGGTGAAATCGAAGGTGCCGCCGTCGATCAGCACGCCGCCAATGGTGGTGCCGTGACCACCCAGAAATTTGGTGGCGGAGTGATAGACGAAGTCCGCACCGTGTTCGAAGGGTTTCAGCAGATAGGGGGTGGTGAAGGTTGAGTCGACTAGCAGCGGCACGCCATGCGTATGCGCGATCTGCGCCACGGCGGCCAGATCCAGTACGTTCAGGCCCGGATTGCCGAGCGTTTCACCGAAGAGCAGGCGTGTGTTGGGTTGTAGCGCGGCGCGCCAGGCGTCGAGGTCTCCGGGTTGAACAAAGGTGGTGTCGATGCCGAAACGCCGCAACGTGTAGTGCAGCAAATTATGCGAGCCACCGTACAGCGCTGACGAGGCTACGATATGCGCGCCTGCGCCCATCAGGGTGGCGATGGCCAGATGCAGTGCCGCCTGGCCGCTGGCGGTGCCGATTGCGCCAACGCCGTTTTCGAGCGCCGCGACGCGTTCTTCGAACACCGCAACCGTAGGGTTGGAAATGCGTGAATACACATGCCCAGCGCGTTCCATGTTGAATAGCGATGCGGCGTGTGCGGTATCGCGGAAGGCAAATGACGTGGTCTGGTAGATCGGAGTCGCGCGGGCACCGGTAGCGGGGTCGGGTGTGGCACCAGCATGCAGCGCAAGCGTGTCGAAACGGTTGGCGGACATCGTGGGCGGCAAAGTCGCGCGAGGCGCTCTGCGAAGAGTTAGGCGTGGGGCATCCTAGCACTGTGGCCACTGTGGCCTGGCACCATCAGGTGTGGTCACAGGAGGGGGGCCCAGCTTGGGGGCCGCAGGCTGCTTTTCTTTTGAAGGTCTTTCGGCTAGGATCGAAAACCAATCTTGCTTTACCTGCAACATCAGGAGACATCCATGCGCGTCACCGACATCCTCAAGGTCAAGGGCAACACGCTCTATACCGTCACTCCCGACACCCCGCTGTTTGACGCAGTGAATACGATGGCAGCACACGATATCGGTTCACTGGTTGTCATGGAGTACGGCGATCTGGTCGGAATGCTAACTTTTCGTGAAGTTATCCTGCTGGTGAGCCGCAATGGCGGCAGCGTCGGCACATCGACCATCCGCAAGGTAATGGATGACCATCCGCTCACTTGCACCCCCGAAACCGACGTCAACGAAGTCCGGCGCATGATGCTCGAACATCATGTGCGCTATCTGCCAGTGATGGACAGCCGCACGTTGATGGGCGTGATTTCGTTTTATGACGTGGCGAAGGCGGTGGTTGATGAGCAGGGCTTCGAAAACCGCATGCTCAAGGCCTATATCCGCGACTGGCCGGAAGAGCAGGAGCCTCAGCCAACTCGCTAGCCGACGCATGCCAGGCTATTTTTCACGTGCGTCTTGCGCGGGGTTTTTTGCCTCGGCGCGCTTCGCACGGCAGCCGCCTGATGCGCGCACGGCGGCGTCTCTTCTAGTCTGTCCCGTCACTCCTCCGTTCACCCCGGCGCTTGAATCTGGCTTCGCCCGGGTTAGCGTCTGGTTCCCTCCTTTGTTTTTCTCCTTCCTCGGCCCGCATGAACGATCGTCCGTCCTCATCTGTTCGCCCTGCTGCCCGTGCCGATCGCGGCCAGCCCCCTCCCACGCATTCCCAGTTTGGCTTGCTGCGTGAACGGCGCTTTGCGCCATTTTTCTGGACGCAGTTTTTTGGGGCGATGAATGACAACGTATTCAAGATTGGTTTTACTTCGCTGGTCACGTTTCAGGCAGCGCGTTTTTCCGGGGTCGATGCCAAAACCGCCGCGTTTCTGATTTCAGCGATTTTTATCCTGCCGTTTGTGCTGTTCTCTGCGACGTCGGGCCAAATCGCGGACAAGTACGACAAGGCCGCACTGACCCGCTGGGTGAAAACCTTCGAAATCGCCGTGATGCTGGTGGGCGCAATGGGCTTCTGGCTGCATAGCGCGCCGCTGCTTTATGCCTGCACGTTCCTGATGGGCGCGCATTCAGCGGTGTTTGGCCCGGTTAAATATTCTTATTTGCCACAGCAGTTATCGAAAGCCGAGCTAGTGGGCGGCAATGGCCTGGTTGAAATGGGCACCTTTGTGGCGATCCTGTTTGGCACGATCGCTGGCGGTGCGGCAGCCGGGATGAACGAGCATGGCGCGCTTTTGCTGGCGGGGCTGTGCGTGGCGCTGGCACTTATGGGCCGTGCCGTATCGAGCTTCGTTCCGCTTACGCCGGCACCGCAACCGGATCTGGCGATCAACTGGAACCCCTTTAGTGAAACCTGGCGCAATGTGCGGCTCGCGCGTGCCGATCGCGCGGTTTTTCTGAGTCTGTTAGGTATTTCCTGGCTGTGGTTTGTCGGTGCGACGTTTCTATCGTCTTTCTTCCGCTTCGCCAAAGATGTGCTGTCGGCCAGCCCGGACGTGGTCACGGTGCTGCTGGCTACGTTCTCGGTGGGTATCGGCATCGGCTCGCTGCTGTGTGAGCGGCTGTCGCGGCGGCGTATCGAGCTAGGGCTTGTGCCGCTGGGGTCGATCGGCATGAGTGTGTTTGCAATTGATCTGTACTTGGCTAGTCATGCGCTGCCTCAGGCTGGGCATCTGCTGAGTGTCGGCGAGTTCCTTGCGTTGCCAGCGCACTGGCGCGTGCTGGCCGATCTATTCCTGCTGGCGCTGTCGGGCGGGTTATATAGCGTGCCGCTGTACGCGCTGGTGCAAAGCCGCAGCCCGCCAAGCCACCGGGCGCGGATCATCGCGGCCAACAATATTCTGAATGCGCTGTTCATGATCGCGTCTGCGCTGATGGCGATGGGGCTGACTGCGTTGGGCGTTGGCATTCCTGGAATTTTCCTGACGATCGCGCTGCTCAATATCGTCGTCGCGTCGTACATCTATTCATTAGTGCCCGAATTTTTACTCCGTTTTCTGGCGTGGCTGCTGGTGCATACGTTTTACCGGATTCGTCTGGTTCATCCGGAGCGCATTCCTGAAGAAGGGCCTGCGGTGCTGGTCTGTAACCACGTTAGCTACGTCGATGCGATTGTCATCATGGCCGAGAGCCCTAGGCCCATTCGCTTTGTGATGGATCACCGGATTTTCCGCACACCGTTTGCGGGCTGGGTGTTCCGGCACGCGAAAGCGATTCCGATTGCCCCTGCGCGCGAAGATGCTGAACTGTTGCAAAAGGCATACGACGCCTGCGCGCAAGCACTGGCGGAGGGCGAACTGGTTTGCATCTTCCCCGAAGGCCGTCTGACCTCAAGCGGTGATTTGAGTCCGTTTCGCCAGGGCGTGAGCGGGATCATCCAGCGCACGCCGGTGCCGGTCGTGCCGATGGCCTTGCGCGGGCTCTGGGGCAGCGTGTTTTCACGCGCGGCGAACACACACTGGCCGAGGCCGTTGCGCCGGGGCATGATGTCGCGCCTGACGCTGGCCGTTGGCGAGCCGTTCAGCCCGGAGGAGGCGACTCCAGAGGCATTGCAGCAGTGCGTGACTGAATTACGCGGGGCACGTAAATAAGTCCATTGAAGCGGCTTGATGGAGCGGGCATCAACCCCGCAAGGCGAACCCCGCAAGGCGAACCCCGCAAGGCGAACCCCGCAAGGCGAACCCCGCAAGGCGAACCCCGCAAGGCGAACCCCGCAAGGCGAACCCCGCAAGGCGAACCCCGCAAGGCGAACCCCGCAAGGCGAACCCCGCAAACCAACCCAGCCCCGGCACCGCAGCAATTCACTTTCCAACCGCATGCGGCGAGCGGGCACTCCCTGGCATCCCCAGGAGTCCCATGCAGCAGGCCCTGCAGCGATCCCAGGCGGGCGTCTGGGAAGCCATTGGCTGGCAACGGATGGACAGCGGCCAGACATAACGGGCTGGCATAATGCTGGCTTCCCCCCGTTTTCTTTGGACCCCACCATGTCCGGCAATACGCTCGGTAAGCTTTTCACCGTTACAACCTTTGGCGAATCACATGGTCCGGCGCTTGGCTGTGTGATTGATGGTTGCCCGCCGGGTGTAGCACTGACAGAAGACGATATCCAGAGCGAACTAGACCGGCGCAAGCCCGGCACCTCACGTCACGTGACGCAGCGTCAGGAAGCCGACCGGGTCGAGATCCTCTCCGGCATTTTTGAAGGGCGCACGACCGGTGCGCCGATTGCTCTTCTGATTCGCAACACTGACCAGCGCAGCAGCGATTACGGCAATCTCACGGAAACCTTCCGCCCGGGTCACGCCGATTACACCTACTGGCAGAAATACGGTATCCGCGACTATCGCGGCGGTGGCCGCTCGTCGGCGCGCCTGACGGCGGCGACGGTGGCTGCCGGAGCGGTGGCAAAAAAATGGCTGCGCGAGCATACCGGCATCGAGGTGCGGGGATACATGGCGGCGTTAGGCGAGATCGAGGTGCCGTTCGTGGACTGGTCGCACGTGCGGGAGAATCCGTTTTTTGCGCCTAATGCTGAGGTCGTACCGCAGCTCGAAGCGTATGTCGACGGCTTGCGCAAGGATGGCGATTCAATCGGCGCGCGCATCAATGTGGTCGCGTCGGGCGTGCCGGTGGGGCTGGGCGAGCCGCTGTTCGACCGGCTGGATGCCGATATCGCGCACGCGATGATGGGCATCAACGCGGTGAAGGGCGTTGAGATCGGCGCGGGCTTTGCCAGCATCGCGCAACGCGGCTCGGTCCATGGCGACGAACTGACGCCGGAAGGTTTTGTCGGCAACCATGCCGGAGGTATCCTGGGCGGCATTTCGACCGGCCAGGACATTACGGTATCCATTGCGATCAAACCCACTTCAAGCATTCGCACGCCGCGCCGCTCGATTGATAAAAGCGGGCAGCCCGCGCTGGTCGAAACCTTTGGACGTCATGATCCCTGCGTTGGCATCCGTGCCACGCCGATTGCCGAAGCGATGCTCGCGCTGGTGCTGATCGATCACGTCTTGCGTCATCGAGCGCAATGCGGCGACGTCAGTGTGGCGACACCGGTCATCGCTGCCCGCGCGTCTTAACCGCAGGGGAGCCCTCACCATGGTGACGCCAAGTCACTCATTAACGGACGCGCCGCAGGCTCAGGATCGCCTGGAGCGCCTGCGGGCCCGCGCCGCTGCCGCAGATGCAAGCGCACACGACTGGCTCAGGCTGGGGCAGGCGCTGCAACCAGCACCATTGGCCGATCCGCAGCGGCACCGGGCAGCGCTTGAAGCACTGGTGCGTGCCTGGGAACTGGATCCATCCTGCGCGCCGGATCTGTTGTCCAGCATTGCTCAAACCGCGTTCAGCGCCCGCGAATGGCGGCTGGTTGATGTGGCCACCGCACGTTTGCTGGCGCTCGATAGCGCAAACGTCAAAGCGTTGTTCTGGCGTGCGGGCGCGCTGCAGCAGGCCAATCTTTTCACAGACACCGAACGGCTTTTGCGCGAAGCCGTGCGCCTGGCACCGGACGATCCGCTCACGCATCACAAGCTCGGGCTGTGTTTCAAGGAGCAGGGCCGTTTTAGCGAGGCGGAAGCGACGCTGCGCTACGCGCTGTCACTGCGGCCGGACAATGCGTATGCCGCATTCGACCTGGCAGAGATGGAGCTACGCACTGGCCGGTATGCCGAAGGTTGGGCTCGTTACGAAGCGCGCATCGCGTTTGCCGCAGATGATCTGCATAGCGCGCAGGCGACACTCGCTGCGCTGTGCCCGTACTGGCAGGGGGAATCGCTAACGGGCAAGGTGCTCATCGTTTATGGTGAACAGGGCATGGGCGATTGCCTGTGGGCCGCGCGGTTTTTGCCGTTGCTGGCGCAACGGGTGGGGCAACAGGGCGGGCGGGTGATTTTCGGCCACGATGGGCCGCTGCGGCATCTGCTGGAGCGCATGCTGCCGGCCGATGTGCGACTTGAAACCACGCTTGAAACGCGGCCGGATTTTCATTGCGGGCTGATGAGCTTACCGCTTCGGCTCGGCATTACCGAGCCTGCTGGCTGGGGCCGACCTTATCTGAGCGCTGACCCGGCACGCATCGCGCTCTGGCACCTCCGGGCCGCGGAAGCCGCTCCTGGCGGGAAGCGCAAAGTCGGGCTGGTCTGGAACGGCAATCCAGCGCATATCCGCGACGCGTCTCGCTCGGTGCCTGCGGCGCAACTTGAGCGGTTATTGCAGGTGCCCGGCATCACGTTTTTTGCGCTTTCGCCGGGGCGCTCGGAGACTGTCGCGCAGTGGCACGCGGCTGGTATTGAGATCGTTGATCTGACGGCGCAGTTTGAAACCGGTTTTGACGATGTGGCAGCGTTGCTAGTCAATCTTGACCTGGTGGTGACGGTTGATAGCGGTCCGGCTCATCTGGCGGGTGCACTCGGGGTGCCGACCTGCCTGATGATTGATTACATTTCGGCGTGGTTTTGGGAGCAGCAAACTCAGCGCACACCCTGGTACGACACGCTTGAGCTGTTTCGCCAGACCGAGCGGGACAACTGGGAGCCCGTGCTGGAGGCGCTCAGGCACAGGCTGCTGGAGCTGTGATGTGCTTCACCTGGAACACCGCGGCGCTTATTGCTTGAGCGGCCCAAGCGGTTCAAGCGGTTCAAGCGGCGCAACTGGTTTGAGCGCGCGCGTGGCGAGAAAAGTCGGCATGAAACGATCTACCAGAAAGCGCGGAGCAGGCTGTTCATCTTCATAGAAGTCATCCAGCACGAATCCTGCTGTCAGTTGAGCGCCAATTAGATCCGTTAGCGAGTGGCCGAACACGACAGCCTCACCATTACTGCGTTTTCTCTCAAGCACCTCAGGCTCCAGATCAGTCAGATCCGAATAAGGCAGCTTGTAACGCGGTCGCAGCAATCCTTGCCCGGCATAGGCTGGATCACGGTCTCCGATGAACACCACGGGATTGTAGAAACTGGCCAGCAGCACGCCTCCGGGTTTCAGTACCCGATGACATTCGCGCCATACTGGGCGCACGTCCGGCACATAGAGACTGGAGATCGGCTGGAAGACGAGATCGAAATGCGCGTCGCCAAAGACTCCGAGATCGCACATGTCACCCTGCACGGTCGCCAGTTCGAGGCCGTCGCGTTGCGCTACCCACTGATCCTGCTGAAGCTGGCGCGCCGAAATATCGAAGACGGTGACGCGCGCTCCGGCTGCCGCCAGAACAGGTGCTTGCTGCCCCCAGCTGAAGCCAGGCAGAGAATCGCTTTGTCGCGAATTTCCCCCAGCCATGCCTTCGGCAACGGACGGGGCGTGAGATGCACATCCCATTGCCCGTTCCTGGCGGCGGCGATCAACTCGCTACTTACTGGGCGCGACCACTCGCGCTGCTCGCTAGCTTGCCGATCCCACGCCGCCTGATTGTGGGCGAGGACATCAAGATCAGGTTGGGTTGTCATCGACACTTTTGCCCTTTTTCTGGCGGCTAACCGGTAACGTGCAACAGGCCGCGGGCAACATGGCGTATGCGCCAGCCAGGCTGCCGTGACCTGTGCCGGCCGCTTACATATTTGGATAGTTCGGCCCGCCACCGCCTTCTGGCGTCACCCACACGATGTTTTGTGACGGGTCTTTGATATCGCAGGTTTTGCAGTGCACGCAATTTTGCGCATTGATGACCAGCCGTTCGTTGCCATCCTCGTTCTTGACGAACTCATACACCGCGGCCGGGCAGTACCGGCTTTCGGGTCCAGCATAAATCTGCAGGTTAAGGCTCACCGGAACCGTTGCGTCCTTGAGCGTCAGGTGTACTGGCTGGTTTTCTTCGTGATTGGTATTGGAGATAAAGACCGACGACAAACGGTCAAACGTCAGCTTGCCATCGGGTTTTGGGTATGCAATTGGCTGGCACTGCACAGCAGGCCGAAGTTT
Organism: Paraburkholderia bonniea; assembly: GCF_009455625.1. NCBI lineage: Bacteria > Pseudomonadati > Pseudomonadota > Betaproteobacteria > Burkholderiales > Burkholderiaceae > Paraburkholderia > Paraburkholderia bonniea. Next base: position 1,528,606 of record NZ_QPEQ01000001.1, read on the forward strand.
TTCATGGTCGGCATGCTTGTGATGCAGCGTCCACGGCACATTGCCACCCAGCAGCTTTTGCTCAAGACCCACCATCAGCGTGCCGAGATACAGGCCCTTGCTCATCCATTGCTTGAAATTGCGTGCGCGATGCAGCTCTGCATGCAGCCAGGAGTTTTTGAAGTCTTCCGGATAGGCGCTTAGCTCATCTGACTGACGCCCGGCCTGAAGCGCGTCGAATGCAGCTTGAGCGGCCAGCATGCCGGTTTTGATCGCCGCGTGGCTGCCTTTGATGCGCGAGGCATTGAGAAAGCCCGCCTCGTCGCCCACCAGCGCGCCACCCGGAAACACCAGTTTTGGCAGCGACATCAGCCCGCCCGCCGTAATCGCCCGCGCGCCATACGACACGCGCTTGCCACCCTGCAAAAACGCGCGGATGGCGGGGTGCGTCTTGTAGCGCTGGAATTCTTCGAAGGGCGACAGATACGGGTTCGAATATCCGAGCCCAACGACGAAACCCACCATCACCTGGTTGTGATCCATGTGATACAGGAACGAGCCGCCGTAAGTGTCGTTGTCCAGTGGCCAGCCAGCGGTATGGATGACGAGGCCAGGCTGATGCATGGCGGGATCAATTTCCCATAGCTCCTTGATGCCGAGGCCATAGACCTGCGGATCAACGCCGTCACGCAGTTTGAAGCGCTCATGCAACTGCCGGCCAAGATGGCCTCGCGCCCCTTCGCAAAAGAGCGTGTATTTCGCATGCAGCTCCATGCCAAGCTGAAAATTTTCGCTGGGCACGCCATCGCGGCCGAGGCCCATATTGCCGGTGACCACACCCTTGACCGAGCCATCTGCGTGGTACAGCACTTCGGCAGCCGGAAAGCCGGGGAAAATTTCGACCCCTAATGCTTCCGCTTGCTGGCCAAGCCAGCGTGTGACATTCGCCAGGCTGACGACAAAGTTGCCTTCATTACGAAAAATGCCGGGGAGGGCCCAGTGCGGCACTTGTTTGGCACCGTTTTCACTGAGAAACAGAAAGCGGTCTTCGCTGACCGCAACGTCTAGCGGCGCGCCTTTTTCTTTCCAGTCAGGGATCAGTTCGGTGAGAGCACGAGGGTCCATGACAGCGCCGGACAAAATGTGTGCACCAATTTCCGAGCCTTTTTCGAGCACGCAGACGCTGGTTTCGACGCCTTTTTCCTGCGCCAGCTGCTTGAGCCGGATCGCGGCAGACAAGCCAGCCGGGCCACCACCGACGATCACCACGTCGTACTCCATGGATTCGCGTGGTCCGTACTGCTCAATCAGGCTTGCGGGGGTCATTGATGCTCCTCTTACCGTTAAAATGCTTTTTTAAGATCCGCTGGGGACCGCGTATTGTCAGCGAACGATTCGAGCGCCGCAACCGGGGGCGCATAAATTAGCACGATCGTTCTATTGGTGTGATAGGGTGACGCCCGTTTCAGAGGACGCTTTTCTGGATCTCGTCGAGATCCTTTCTTGCGCGGCTTGGGGCCGCGCCCCGCTGTTATCGTTTTTATCTTTTATTGCCACCATTACCAAAACGAAGGAAAGACAATGGGCCGTTCGATTAATCTGGAAGGCAAAGTCGCGTTGATTACTGGCGCGTCGAGCGGATTGGGCAAGCGCTTTGCCCAGGTGCTGTCGCAAGCGGGCGCAAAGGTCGTGCTAGCCAGCCGCCGTACCGAGCGGCTGAAAGAATTACGCGCCGAGATCGAAGCCTCGGGTGGCGCTGCCCATGTCGTGGCGCTGGACGTCACCGATTATCAGAGCATCAAGTCGGCGGTTGCCCATGCTGAAACCGAAGCTGGAACCATTGATATCCTGGTGAACAATTCGGGCGTATCGACCAGCCAGAAACTCACTGAAGTCACCCCCGCCGATTTTGAATTCGTGTTTGACACCAACACACGCGGCGCATTTTTTGTCGCCCAGGAAGTAGCCAAGCGCATGATCCGGCGCAATCAAGGCGCGCATAAGCCGTGTTACCGGATCATCAATATTGCGTCGGTAGCGGGCTTGCGGCTGCTGCCGCAAATCGGCCTGTACTCGATGAGCAAGGCCGCCGTGATTCATATGACCAAGGCCATGGCGCAAGAGTGGGGGCGTCACGGCATCAACGTGAATGCGATCTGCCCGGGCTATATCGACACCGAAATGAATCACCACCGTTGGGGCACCGAGCAGGGGCAAAAACTCGTGTCGCAGTTGCCACGGCAACGCGTCGGCCAGCCGGAAGATCTGGATGGGCTGCTGCTATTGCTGGCCGCTGACGAATCCCAATTTATCAATGGCGCGATCATTACCGCCGACGACGGCTTTGGCCTCGTCTAAAGCGGCTTTCGCAACCGATGGCGTGGCCTGCTGTGCAACGCGTCGCGCGCTTTCCATCATGCGGCCCCTGGGGCCGCTTTCTCATTGCCGAAAAATTCGATGACTGCAACGACCGCAACGGCCGCAACGACCGATCACCACGCTGTGTTTCAGATGTCGCTGCCGATTCGCTGGGGCGATATGGACGCCTTTGGTCACGTCAACAACACGGTGTATTTCCGCTATATGGAACAGGTGCGGATTAGCTGGCTTGAACAGCTTGATCTGGTGCTCAGCCGGGAGGCAGGGCAAGGCCCGGTGATGGTCAATGCCTCGATGGAGTTTTTGCGTCAACTGCATTACCCGGGTGATGTGATTGGCCGGATGAGCGTAGCCAAACGTGGACGCAGCAGCTTTGATACCCGGTTTGAGCTGGTGCGTGCGGATGATCCGCAGACGCTATATGCCCGAGGGGCGGCGCGCTGCGTCTGGATTGATTACGCGGCGGGCAAGTCGGTGCCGGTTCCGGAGGTCCTGCGGGCCGCGATTGAGCAGGCGGCGTTAGCCAGCCCGAGCCACCCGGTGGCATTGCCGTAGCACCTGTGCTGACGTTTAGTGTCCGAGCAGCCGTTGCAGCAATTCGGTAGCGTTGGCTGTGCCGTATTTGCGCATTAGCCGGGCGCGGTAAACATCGACCGTGCGTGAGCTGATATCGAGTATCCGGCCAATTTGCTTGCTGGTTTTTCCGGTCGCCAACTGGGCCGCAATTTCGCGCTCACGCGGCGTGAGTTCAACAGCGACACGCCGAGTCGCGCTCAAATCTTCGAAGGTCCACACGCCTGCTGCATGCGGTTTGGCCAGTTCGAGCGAGCGTCCCGTGACGTGGCACCAGAACAGTTCGCCGTTCGCGCGCTTCATGATGCGGTCATCGGCATAACTGCCCTGGGCGGTCATGATTGGTGGAATACGGGTGCCAATCCGTTCGAACTCGTCTGCCGACGGATAGAGAATCTGAAACGACTGTCTGAGCAGTGCCGTGCGCGCGTAGCCGAAGATTGCAGCCAACGGCTCATTGCAGTCTTCGATGATGCGTTCGCGTGACAGCACGAGGCCGACCGGCGCAAGGTGAAAAGCGGTTTGATAATCGAGGGCGGGCATGGCGAGGAGCAGGCGTGTGCCTACTGTGGCGAGTACTTATGTAATTGTGCGTATTGTGCCGCAGGGTCGCCACAGCATACTCTTGACGGCACGTCACAAGCGCGCGGGGCAAAGCCTGCGCTTCGCGCGGGTTGTCAGTTCTCCATTGACCAGGCAAGGAACCTATTGATGAACAAGGTCTATCAAAGTGCGGCCGCCGCGCTCGAAGGCATCGTCCACGACGGCCAGACATTCGCGGTCGGCGGTTTTGGTTTATGCGGCATTCCGGAAGCTCTGATTGGCGCACTGCGCGATTCAGGCGTGAAAGAGCTGACCTGCATTAGCAATAACGCTGGGGTTGACGGCTTTGGCCTCGGCTTGCTGCTCGAAACGCGGCAAATCAAGAAAATGATTTCGTCGTATGTCGGCGAGAACAAGGAGTTCGAACGCCAGTATCTGGCGGGCGAACTCGAACTCGAATTTACGCCGCAAGGCACGCTGGCTGAAAAGCTGCGGGCAGGCGGCTCAGGCATCCCCGCGTTTTTCACCAATACGGGTTACGGCACGTTGATCGCGCAAGGCAAGGAGACGCGCCAGTTCGGCGACAACCAGTATGTGCTGGAACATTCGCTGACGGCTGACGTTGCGCTCGTCAAGGCATGGAAAGCCGACAAGGCCGGCAACCTGATTTATCGGCGCACGGCACGCAACTTCAATCCGATGTGCGCGATGGCGGGCAAGATCACGGTGGCGGAGGTCGAAGAAATCGTTGAAACCGGCTCGCTTGACCCTGATGCGATTCACACGCCTGGCATTTTCGTGCAGCGTATCGTGCTGAACGCACACCCGGAAAAACGTATCGAGCAACGCATCGTTCGCGCGAAAGGAGACTGAGATGGCATGGAATCGTGACGAAATGGCCGCGCGCGCTGCCCAGGAACTGCAGGATGGTTTTTACGTGAACCTCGGCATCGGACTGCCGACGCTGGTGGCGAACCACGTCCCGGCAGGGATTGAAGTCTGGCTGCAATCCGAGAACGGTTTGCTGGGCATTGGCCCCTCACCGACCGAAGACGAAGTCGATGCTGATCTGATTAACGCAGGCAAACAGACGGTGACGACGTTGCCGGGCTCGTCGATTTTCTCGTCGGCGGATTCATTTGCAATGATTCGCGGCGGCCACATCAATCTGGCCATTCTGGGGGCGATGCAGATCAGCAAGACGGGCGATCTGGCGAACTGGATGATTCCCGGCAAGATGATTAAAGGCATGGGCGGCGCAATGGATTTGGTGGCGGGCGTCAAACGTGTGGTGGTGTTGATGGAACACGTGGCCAAGGGCGATCAGCACAAGATTGTCGACACCTGCACGCTGCCATTGACGGGGGTTGCCGTCGTCGACCGGATCATCACGGATCTGGGCGTGATCGACGTGACGGACGCGGGGCTGAAAGTGGTCGAACTGGCCTCGGGTGTCAGCGTCGACGAAATCGTTGCCCGCACGGGTGCCCCGCTGGATGTGAGTTCGGTAAGCTAAGGTGTTTTTGGTGGCGTGTAGCAAGCAGGTGCGAGCGAGTGCCTGCCTGCTACGTGTCTGATGGATGAGACGGGCGAGGCGTCAGCGTCGCCCGTTTTTTTATTGCGCGGGCCGCAAGGTCCAGGTTGCTATCCCGTGAATGTTCGAATGATTCCGTTGTACTGCGTGCCGGGTAGATCAGATTGAGCGCTGCGGCCCGCTGATACTGCGCGGTGACAGGTGGCGAGTGACAGTCCAGCTACAATCGGCCGCGCATTGCACTGTCGGCATCATTGGCATCCTGCGGCTAGCGCCCGCGCTTCATTTCTTCTGCTTTCACCAAGGACATTGCGATGAGCGTTTCGTCTGTGACCCCTGACCTTGCTGCGCCTCGTCAGAATTTTGTTCAATGCATCAGCCCCTCCGGGTTGCATCGCCTGGCCTATACCGAATGGGGTGATCCAGACAATTCAAGAGTGTTGCTTTGCGTGCATGGGCTGGCCCGCTCCGGGCGCGATTTCGACCGTCTGGCAGCGGCGTTCGCCAGTGACTATCGCGTGGTGTGCCCCGACATCGCTGGCCGTGGCCTGTCAGCCTGGCTGGCTGATCCGAACGGTTATCAGGTGCCGCAATACGTCGCGGACATGATGACCTTGATTGCCCGGCTTGGCGTTGACACGGTGGACTGGTTTGGCACCTCGATGGGTGGCTTGATTGGCCTTGCGCTTGCGGGCTTGCCGGATACGCCAGTGCGCAAGCTATTGCTCAACGATGTTGGGCCGCATATCGAACCAGTCGCGCTGACACGTATCGGCGAATACCTGGGCCGAGACCCTCGCTTTAGCAGCCTGCAACAAGGCATCGACACCGCCGCGCAACTGGCGTCCAGCTTCGGCGCATTGAGCGCGGATGACTGGCGCGAAATCAATACGCCGCTGCTGGTCGAGCGCGAGGGTACCTGGCGGTTTCGCTATGACCCGCGTATCGCCCAGCCGTTTGCTGCAATCACGCCCGAGCAGGCGGCATTTGGCGAAGCGATGCTATGGCATGCGCTGGCGACGTTTGCCGGTGAGGTGCTGGTGGTGCGTGGCGCGCAGTCGGATTTGCTTTCGCCAGCGACGGTCGCCCGCATGGTTGAGCAAGGGCGTGCAGTCTCCAGCGCGGAAATCGCAGATGCGGGACATGCCCCGGCCTTTCTTGACCCCGCACAGATCAATCTGGCACGGCGTTTCTTTGACGGTCTTTGATGACCCAGGCAGCGGCGTCATAATATGAGATAAGACTTTGCGGCACAGGCTATTTCAACTGCGTGTTGATAAAGCCAGTTATCAAACTAGTGCTGAGGCCCGTGCCGAAGCAAATAACTTTCACTTCATTCCTACTTAAGGGGAAACCTTATGCGCGTCATTCGTCATCACGTTGGCAAACGGCTTTCTGAAATTGCGGTGCATAACGGCACGATCTATCTGGCCGGGCAAATTGCTGAAGATACCGAGCAGGACATTGCAGGCCAGACCCGCGAAGTGCTTGGTCATATTGACCGTCTGCTGGCAGAAGTGAATAGCGACAAATCCCATCTGCTCTCAGTCCAGATTTTCATCTCGGACATGCTGCATTTCCCCGGTATGAATGAAGTGTGGGACAAGTGGGTCGCGCAGGGTGCGACGCCGCCACGTGCGACCGTCGAAGCCCGGCTGGCCAATCCTAAGTGCCTCGTTGAAGTGGTGGCCGTCGCTGCCCAGCGCGACTGAACTTAACTCCTGAACTCCTGCTGATCTGCCCGCTTGGGCGAAATGCCGTGTCATGACTACAAATAGCGCTGCGCCTGAGCCGATCCTCGCTCCCTCCCTTGATGACGCCATGGCCTTTGTGCGTGAGCATGCGGGCGAGGTCCGGTTTGCTTCGGGCGAATTACTGGCGGACCATGCCGCTGGCACGGCCGCCATCGTCCGGGCGCTGAATGTGGATGCGCCCGCCGTGGCAGCAGCAGCGCTCTTTGCGCTGGCACCGTATCTGCCAGACCCGGAGCACATGATTGCGCGTCATTTTGGTGACGAAGTGGGGCAGCTTGTTGGCGACGTGCGCAAGCTGCTGCGTCTTGGCAGCGTGAGCTTGCGCGCGACCCAGGCCCCGCTGCCCGAAGCTGGACGCGATGCACTGGCGGCCCGGCGCGCGCAGGTTGAGGCGCTGCGCAAGATGCTGCTGGCGTTTGCCCAGGATATTCGCGTGGTGCTGATCCGGCTGGCGTCGCGGTTGCAGTCGCTGCGCTATTACGCGGCGGCGAAGGTCACACCCGCGCCCGCAGTGGCCCGTGAGACGCTGGATATTTACGCGCCGCTGGCCAACCGGCTGGGTATCTGGCAACTGAAGTGGGAGCTTGAAGATCTGGCACTACGCTTTGAGGAGCCCGAAACATATCGGCGCATTGCCCGGCTGCTTGATGAAAAGCGCACCGAACGGGAAGCGTATGTGGCGCAGGCCATCAGCCGCTTGCAGCAGGAGCTGGCTGAAGCACAGGTGTCCGCCGAAGTCAGCGGCCGGCCAAAACACATCTACAGCATCTGGCGCAAGATGCGCGGCAAAGAACTGGATTTCTCTGAGCTCTACGACGTGCGGGCATTTCGCGTGATCGTGCCGGAGATCAAGGATTGCTACACGGTGCTGGGGATCGTGCATAACCTGTGGCAGCCGGTGCCGAAAGAATTTGACGACTATATCTCCCGGCCGAAGCCCAATGGCTACCGGTCGTTGCATACCGTGGTGATTGGCGATGACGGCAGGGCCTTCGAGGTGCAGATTCGCACTCAGGAGATGCACCGTTTTGCCGAATACGGCGTCGCGGCGCACTGGCGCTACAAGGAGGCGGGCACACGCGGCTACGGCGGCCAGTTCAGTGCGGGCGAAAAATACGATGAGAAGATCGCCTGGCTGCGACAGTTGCTGGCATGGAAGGATGATGTGTCGGAGGGCGAGCCCAGCGCCGCGCAAACGGCTGGACCATGGCAGCAATTGCGTCAGGCGACGCTCGACGACGACCACATCTATGTGCTGACGCCGCAAGCGCGAGTGATTGCGCTGCCACAAGGCGCAACGCCGATTGATTTCGCGTATCACCTGCACAGCGATCTCGGACACCGCTGCCGTGGCGCACGGGTTGATGGCGCGATGGTGCCACTCAACACGGCGTTGCAAAACGGTCAGACCGTTGAAATCGTCGCCGTCAAAACAGGTGGCCCATCGCGCGACTGGCTGAATCCGCAACTGGGATACCTGCGCAGCGGCCGGGCCCGGCAAAAAGTCAGAGCATGGTTTAACGCCATTGATCTACAGGAAAACATTGCGACTGGCCGTGCGATGGTAGAGAAGACGTTGCAGCGTGAAGGCCGGACCTCGGTGAATCTCGACCAGCTTGCGGCGAAACTTGGCTTCAAGACCCCTGACGATTTATTTTTAGTGGTGGGCAAGGAGGAGTTCAGCTTGCGTCAGGTTGAACAGGCGCTGCATGACGCACCTCCACCGGCTGTTCATACCGATACACCTGCGCAGTTCGAAAAGCGCAGCAGTGGCGTGAGCGTGGCGCACGGTGCATCAACGGGCGTGCTGGTGGTTGGGGTTGATGCGTTGCTGACCCAGCTTGCCCGTTGTTGCCGCCCGGCTCCTCCTGATGAGATTCGTGGTTTTGTCACGCGCGGCAAAGGGATGTCGGTGCATCGTAGCGATTGCCCGACGTTTTTGCGCATGGCCACGCGCGCACCTGAGCGCGTATTGCAAACCACCTGGTCGGCTGATGTGTTGAATGGCCGGGGACAGTCGGTGTATCCGGTGGATTTTTTGCTTGAAGCCAACGACCGTCAGGGCTTGCTGCGAGACATTTCAGAAGTCTTCGCGCGCGAAAAGATGAACGTGATCGGAGTGAAAACGCAAACCCGGCGGCATGCTGCGCTGATGCAATTTACCGTTGAGGTGTCGAACGCGGCGCAGATTCAGCGAGCGTGTTCGCTGCTGGGTGAAGTCACGGGCGTGGTGCGCGCGTCACGCAAGGCTTAGCAGGAGTGAAGAGCGGAAGACACTTTTTGCGTGCGACAGGATTTGCAGGTGGGCGCATAAAACACTTGCCAAGTGATAAGGCACTCCATATAATCTCGCTTTCTTCAGGCTCGTAGCTCAGCTGGTTAGAGCACCACCTTGACATGGTGGGGGTCGTTGGTTCGAGTCCAATCGAGCCTACCAACGAAATTGAAACTCTGGGTGTATCAGGGTTTCGCAGGCAGCAGGCGAACATCAGCGCGCTTCGGCGTAAAGCAGAAGGGGCAAAGAGAGTAATGGTACTTCGAACGTTGACCGAAACCACTTCGGAACGACGCTAGTCGAGGACCTGGTTCACCACTGCAGTTTGTTTCAAATGTGAATGCGGCCCCTCGAAAGCGGGGCCGCATTTTTTTTGCCCTTTTGCCCATTAACATTAGCCTGGCTAGTCGGTTGTTAGCGCCGCCGTCAGTCGGCATTTCGGAGAGCACCATGGTTTCGGTACGTCTGCCAGACGGTTCAGTTCGACAGTACGATCACCCAGTGACGGTTGCCGAAGTGGCGGCGTCGATTGGTCCCGGTCTGGCTAAAGCAGCGCTTGGCGGCAAGCTTGATGGTGAACTGGTGGATACTTCCACGCTGCTTGAGCGCGATGCATCGCTGGCCATCGTGACGGATAAAGATGCCGATGGCCTTGAGATCATCCGGCACTCTGCCGCGCATTTGCTGGCGTATGCCGTCAAGGATCTCTACCCGGAGGCCCAGGTGACGATTGGCCCGGTGATCGAAAACGGCTTTTATTACGACTTTGCGTATAGCCGTCCCTTCACGCCAGAAGATCTGGAAAAAATCGAAAAGCGCATGCAGGATCTGGCCAAAAAAGACGAGCCGGTATCGCGCCGTGTCGTGTCGCGCGACGAGGCCGTGGCTTACTTTAAAAGCATTGGTGAAACGTACAAGGCGCAGATTATCGAATCCATTCCGGCCACGGACGAAATCAAGCTGTATTCGCACGGCAGCTTTACGGATCTCTGCCGCGGGCCACATGTGCCCTCAACGGGCAAGCTGAAGGTTTTCAAGCTGATGAAGGTCGCTGGCGCGTACTGGCGCGGCGACTCGAAAAACGAACAATTGCAGCGCATCTACGGCACAGCCTGGACAAAAAAAGAAGATCAGGAAGCGTATCTGCACATGCTGGAGGAAGCTGAAAAGCGCGATCACCGCAAGCTGGGCAAGCAACTCGATCTGTTTCATATGCAAGACGAGTCTCCCGGCATGGTGTTCTGGCACCCGCGTGGCTGGACTTTGTGGCAGCAAGTCGAGCAATACATCCGGCGACGTCTGAATCAGTCCGGCTATCTTGAGATCAAGACGCCGATGATTATGGACCGCTCACTGTGGGAGGCTTCTGGCCATTGGCAGAATTACCGCGAGGGCATGTTCACGACAGAATCGGAAAAGCGTGATTACGCGATCAAGCCGATGAACTGTCCAGGCCATGTACAAGTGTTTAATCATGGTTTGCGTTCATATCGTGATTTGCCGCTGCGTTACGCTGAATTTGGCTCATGCCACCGGAATGAGGCTTCGGGCGCATTGCATGGGTTGATGCGTGTGCGTGGTTTTGTGCAGGATGATGCCCATATTTTTTGCACGGAAGAGCAGTTCATTAGTGAGTCGATTGCGTTTAATTCGCTGGCGATGGACGTATACAAAGATTTTGGCTTTGAGCAAATCGATATCAAGCTGTCGTTGCGGCCGGAGTCGCGCGCGGGGACGGATGAGACATGGGATCGCTCGGAGCAGGGGTTGCGCGACGCGCTGACTGCCTGTGGTCTGAGCTGGGAAGAACTGCCGGGCGAGGGCGCATTTTATGGTCCGAAGATTGAGTACCACATCAAGGATGCGCTCGGCCGCTCGTGGCAATGTGGCACGCTCCAGTTGGATATGGTCCTGCCTGAGCGTCTGGGTGCTGAATATGTCGCTGAAGACAATAGCCGGCGCAGGCCAGTGATGCTGCACCGGGCTATTGTTGGCTCCATGGAGCGTTTTCTCGGCATTTTGCTCGAGCACCATGCAGGCGCAATGCCAGCCTGGCTGGCCCCAATGCAGGTGGTAGTGATGAATATCGCGCAAAATCAGGCGGAATACGCGCATGCGCTAGTTCAATCATTGCAAAAACAAGGGGTTAGGGCCGAGGCTGATTTGCGCAATGAGAAAATTAGCTATAAAATACGCGAGCACACGCTAGAAAAGGTGCCGTACCTTCTTGTGGTCGGCGACAAAGAGCGTGAAGCACAAACAGTAGCCGTGCGTGCCCGTGGCGGTGTCGATCTTGGCGTTATGCCGGTCGACGCATTCACCGAGCGTCTGCGCCAGGATGTGCAGGCGTTCAGGTAAGCCACCTGGCAGCGCGGCTCGTTTTTTTCATTTTTAGAGGAAACGTAACATCGCTACTGATAAGTCGTCGCATCGCATCAACGGGGAAATTACGGCACCCGAGGTGCGCCTGGTCGGGGTTGAAAATGAACCCCTTGGCATTGTGAAACTTGCTGATGCGTTCCGCATGTCGGAGCAGCAGGATGTGGATCTGGTCGAAATTGCTCCTCAGGCGGAACCTCCGGTTTGCCGCTTGATGGATTACGGCAAATTCAAATACCAGGAAGCGAAAAAACAGCACGAGGCCAAGCTCAAGCAAAAGGTTGTCCAGGTGAAGGAGGTGAAGTTTCGCCCGGGCACGGATGACGGTGATTACAACGTCAAGCTGCGCAACCTCATTCGCTTCCTTGATGATGGCGACAAGACGAAAATCACGTTGCGTTTCCGTGGCCGGGAAATGGCTCACCAGGAAATCGGCATGCGTGTGCTGGAACGCTTGCGCGCCGATCTGGATGAAGTCGGTCAGGTTGAGCAGATGCCCAAGATGGAAGGCCGGCAGATGGTGATGGTGCTGTCGCCGAAGAAGAAAAAGTAAGTTCAGGCACAGCGCCGTTGCTGTGCCAGGCTAAACGCCTGCCGCTGTGTGCGGACGGAGTGTGGCCAGATTTAGCTGCGGTGCGTATTCATGCGCATCGCAACTAAAAACAGCGGTCCGTAGTTCAGATCAGCTGTGTATACCAAGTGGAGTGGGTTTCGAAGGGCGGATGAAGGGCTGTCAGGGCCAACCGCACACCCATATTCACCAAATAATGGAGTTGTTGTCATGCCGAAGATGAAAACCAAGAAGAGTGCTGCAAAGCGCTTCGTGGTGCGTCCGGGCGGTACCGTCAAGCGCGGTCAAGCCTTCAAGCGTCACATTCTGACCAAGAAAACCACCAAGAACAAACGCCATTTGCGCGGTTCAACAGCAGTTCATGAGTCGGATATGAACTCTGTGCGCGCAATGCTGCCGTTCGCCTAACCCTTAACTGATAACTCACAGGAGCGAAATATGCCTAGAGTCAAACGTGGGGTTACCGCACGGGCCCGTCACAAGAAAATCATCAAACTGGCCAAGGGTTACCGCGGCCGTCGCAATAATGTCTATCGCATCGCCAAGCAGGCGGTCATGCGCGCAGGGCAGTACGCCTACCGCGATCGCCGCAACAAAAAGCGTGTGTTCCGTGCATTGTGGATCACGCGTATCAACGCGGCGGTGCGTCAGCACGACATGACTTACAGCGTGTTCATCAATGGCCTGAAGAAGGCTTCGATCGAACTCGACCGTAAGGTGCTGGCCGACATGGCTGTGTTCGACAAGGCTGCTTTTGCTGCAATCGTTCAGCAGGTGAAGGCCGCCGTCGCAGGCTGATTGCTCGTTGAGCATTGCTCACAGGGCAACCTTGATGGGTGATTAAACTGCGTGGTTCGTTGTAGCGGATATCCGGTTCCCGGTGACGCTACAACAAAAACGGGGCTCCTTACCGAGCCCCGTTTTTGTTGGTCGAATCCGTTTTGCTCCAATCCAATTGAATACTGACGTTGAAATGATGGGATCAATGAATCTGGACCAGATTGTCACCGACGCGCAGCAAGCATTCGAACAGGCGTCAGATGTAACTACGCTTGAGAACGAGAAGGCCCGCTTTCTTGGCAAGGCAGGCGCGTTGACCGAATTGCTGAAGGGTCTAGGCAAGCTCGACCCTGAAACACGCAAGACCGAAGGTGCGCGTATCAATGCACTCAAGCAGCAGGTCGAAGCTGCGTTGACGGCGCGCCGTCAGGCGCTGGCTGATGCGCTGCTCAATCAGCGTCTGACGGCCGAGGCGGTTGATGTGACGCTGCCAGGCCGCGGTGCAGGGGCCGGTAGTTTGCATCCTGTGATGCGGACATGGGAGCGCGTTGAGCAGATTTTCCGCACGATCGGGTTCGATGTCGCGGATGGTCCTGAAATTGAAACCGACTGGTACAACTTCACGTCACTGAATAGCCCCGAAAACCATCCTGCACGCTCGATGCAGGACACGTTTTACATCGATGGCAAGGATGCCGATGGCCGCCAGCTATTGCTGCGTACGCACACCAGCCCCATGCAGGTGCGTTATGCCCGCACCAGCACGCCGCCTGTGAAGGTGATCGTGCCTGGCCGCACGTATCGGGTGGATAGCGATGCTACGCATTCACCGATGTTTAATCAGGTTGAAGGCCTGTGGATCGACGAACACATTAGCTTCGCTGACCTGAAAGGCGTGTATACCGATTTCCTTAAAAAATTCTTTGAACGCGACGATATTCTCGTGCGTTTTCGCCCATCGTATTTTCCGTTTACCGAGCCATCCGCCGAAATCGACATGATGTTCGAGCACGGCAAAAATGCGGGTAAATGGCTTGAAATTTCAGGCTCGGGCCAGGTTCATCCAACGGTCATTCGCAATATGGGGCTGGACCCTGAACGTTACATCGGCTTTGCGTTTGGCAGCGGCCTTGAGCGGCTGGCAATGCTGCGTTATGGCGTGCAGGATCTGCGCCTGTTCTTCGAGAACGATCTGCGCTTTTTACGGCAATTTGCCTGACGTATCACGTATCCGCTGTATTCACTGTCTTCTGGCTGTCACCGTTATCGTGTGGCGGCTCACATAACGGCGTTTGGCGTGCGAGGTGGCGGCCAAAGGCTGGCCAGTCCTTGATCTAACCTGTTGAGAATGTAACGAACCATGCAATTCCCTGAATCCTGGTTGAGAACTTTCGTCGCCCCGCAATTGACTACCGACGCGTTGTCGCATGCGCTGACGATGGCTGGCCTCGAGGTCGAATCGTTGCGTCCTGTGGCACCGCCGACCTCGATGATCGTCGTGGGCCAGGTGCTTGAAGTCGTGAAGCATCCCGATGCAGACAAGCTGAACGTGTGTCAGGTGGATGTCGGCACCGGCACGCTGTTGAACATCGTGTGCGGAGCGCCGAATGTGGCACCGGGGATCAAGGTGCCCGTTGCGCTCGTCGGGGCGCAGTTGCCGCCGGCCGAAGAGGGGGGCGCGCCGTTCGTTATCAAGCTCTCTAAGCTGCGCGGGGTGGAAAGCCAGGGGATGCTGTGTTCGGCGCGCGAGCTCAAGCTCTCGGAAGATCACAGCGGCTTGCTGATCTTGCCGGAGGCGACGCCGCTTGGCCAGGATATCCGCGAGACATTGAATCTCGATGACACCATCTTTGAAATCAAGCTGACACCGAACAAGGCCGACTGCCTGTCGGTCTGGGGGGTGGCACGCGAAACCGCTGCGATCACCGGCGCTCCGTTGCATGCGCTCGCGATCAAACCGGCTGCCGTGACGCTGAGTGAAATCCTGCCAGTCAAAATTTCTGCGCCTGATCTGTGCGGCCGTTTTTCCGGACGCGTGATTCGCGGCGTCAACGCTCGCGCAAAGTCACCGCAATGGATGGTGCAACGTCTGGAGCGTTCTGGACAACGGAGTATTTCGGCGCTGGTCGATATTTCGAACTATGTGATGCTGGAGCTGGGCCGTCCATCCCACGTGTTCGATCTCGACAAGATTCACGGTGGCATGGACGTGCGCTGGGCAAAGCGGGGTGAAACCCTCAAGCTGCTCAACGGCAACACGATTGAGCTGGATGAAACGGTTGGCGTGATCGCCGACGAGCAGCACATCGAAAGCCTTGCCGGAATCATGGGCGGTGACAGCACAGCGGTTACGCTCGACACCACGAATATTTATCTGGAAGCGGCGTTCTGGTGGCCAGACAGTATTCGCGGACGGGCCCGCCGATACAACTTTTCGACGGATGCGGCGCATCGCTTTGAACGAGGCGTCGACTATGCCACCACGGTGGAGCATCTCGAACGCATTACCCAGCTCATTCTTGAAATTTGCGGTGGCTCAGCAGGCCCGGTGGATGATCAGAGCGTCAACCTGCCACAGCGTGTGCCAGTCAAGATGCGGGTGGCGAGGGCACAGCGGATTCTCGGCATTCCGGTTGAGGCGCAGCAAATCGCGCAAATCTTCACCCGCCTCGGTCTCGCGTTTGAAAGCGATGGCGCTACGTTTGCTGTGACGCCGCCGTCTTATCGTTTCGATATCGAAATCGAAGAAGACCTGATCGAAGAGGTCGCGCGTATTTACGGCTTCGAAAAAATTCCCGCACGTCCGCCGGTGGCCAGCAGCGAGATGCGTGCGACTAACGAAACCCAGCGTTCGATTCACACGCTTCGTCACGCATTCGCCGCACGCGATTACGCCGAAACGGTCAACTTCAGTTTTGTGGATGCCGAGTGGGAGCAGGATTTTGCGGGCAATGCCAATCCGGTGCGTCTGCTGAACCCGATTGCGAGCCAGCTTGCGGTGATGCGTACCACGTTGTTTGGCAGCTTGATTAGTGTGCTGCGCCACAACCTGAACCGGCGTGCCGAGCGTATTCGTCTGTTTGAAGTTGGCCGCGTGTTTCTGCCGGATCCTGCGCTCAAGGGCAGCGAGATGACGGTTGAAGGTTTTGCCCAGCCAAAGCGGTTCGGAGCACTGGCGTATGGCCCGGTACTCGATGAGCAATGGGGCGCGGCTGCGCGTGCTGTTGATTTTTTCGATGTGAAGGGGGATCTGGAGGCGTTGCTGGCACCAGCGGTTGCCCGTTATGTCAAGGCTGAGCATCCTGCACTGCATCCGGGGCGTAGCGCGCGGATTGAACTGGATGGCCGTCACGTTGGCTGGATTGGTGAACTTCATCCGCGCTGGATGCAGAAATATGATTTACCGCACGCGCCTGTTTTGTTTGAAATTGAATCTGAAGCATTAATTCAGCGAGTATTGCCGAGCCCGTCGGAAGTATCAAAGTTTCCGCCTGTAAGACGTGATATTGCCGTGGTCGTCGAGCAAAAAATCGAAGCCCAGGCGTTGCTTGACGAGATGCAAAATGCGCTCTCCGAGCCCGCTTGCAAGAGCGTTCAGCGCATCGCAATTTTTGACGAATTTCGTCCAAAATCAAGCACTTCCGGTGGCCTGGCCGCTCACGAAAAAAGCCTTGCGTTCCGTATTACCTTGCAAGATACTGGCGGAACCCTTCAGGATCAAACAGTTGATTTAGCCATTCAGGCCCTGGTGAATCGTTTGGCTCGAATGTATGGCGCACGGTTGCGCGGTTAATGCTGCAAATAATCGTTAAATGCCCATTTGCTGCAGTTTTATATTTTCCGCTTTTAATTGGTGTGCCATTTTATAGATATGAATGAAATGAATTCGAGTGATTTCGAAGCCCTGCTTGCGGCGCAGCGCAGTTCGATGAACCGGGAACCGGCTTTGTCCGCGGCGGCTTTGGCGGAAACGCCGACGCTTACGAAGGCCGAGCTAGCCGAGTTGTTGTTCGACAATGTCGGGCTGAACAAGCGTGAAGCTAAAGACATGGTTGAAGCGTTCTTTGAAGTCATTCGGGATGCACTTGAGAGTGGGGACAGCGTCAAGCTGTCAGGTTTCGGTAATTTTCAGCTGCGAGACAAACCTCAGCGTCCTGGCAGAAATCCTAAAACCGGCGAGGCGATTCCGATTGCTGCACGCCGTGTTGTGACATTCCATGCAAGTCAAAAGCTGAAAGCGCTGGTTGAAAATGGCGCTGAAGCAAGCTGACTGATTCGCGTGCTTTTACGCCACCTTCTACGACGGTTCCCTGACGATGACAGTGGCGATTGATCCAGTCGTCTTGCCTCCGATTCCGGCCAAGCGCTACTTCACGATCGGTGAGGTCAGTGAGCTTTGCGGTGTGAAGCCGCATGTGTTGCGTTACTGGGAGCAGGAGTTCACCCAGTTGCGGCCGGTTAAGCGACGCGGTAACCGGCGCTATTACCAGCATCACGAGGTACTGTTGATCCGGCGGATTCGTGAGTTGTTGTACGAGCAGGGCTTTACGATCAACGGCGCACGTAACCGTCTGGATGTGCATGGTGTGGTGCGTGGCGGACCTGGGCCTGCGGCAGACGAGGAGGGCGATGTGGCGATGCCCGGCGGTGCAGTGGTGGATGTGGAGGCGCTACGCAGTGAGCTGCAACAGATTCTGCAGATGCTGGGTGAGTAGCTTGATAACGGTTGCCGGCATGGGAGTGGTGGTCGTGGCGGCAGTGCTGGACGAGAGACGAGATGCTTTGGTGTGCACCGTGAGTCGTATTTGAAATCTTGAATCTTGAAACAAAACCCGCGTAGCGTTCATTCAGCTACGCGGGTTTTTTTACGTCAGATCAAGACCGGAGCGGTTGCCTTTAACAGCACCCAGTGCCGGGCAGGAGTAAGCCTATCCGGGGTGATGCTGCGCTTTTTTTGCAGGGCGATGCCTATTTCATGTCGTCGCTGGTTTTTCGTCGCTGGTTTCTCGTCGATTGCCGCTCGCGTTGCCAGTGAGCTTCGCGTGGCATCTGGCGCTCTTCATCGCCTGGATAGTGGCCCCCGTCTACTGGCGCGGGTGGTCATCGCGCTCGATCGGGTGATCGTGACGGCGGCGGGTTTATGGCCACGCTCGTCGTTATCTGCGCAAAACTGGATGCGCTTGCCCAATACCGCGTGCAATGCCGACACATTCGCTGATCATCGGTGATGGTTCAGCCCCACTCGTGACACCACAGCCTTTCGATTTGCTCTACGCGCTAGAGGTTCGCGCAACGTTCTGCGCTCTTGCTGGCCGTGTGCTGCGATACCCCTCTCTGGCACGTGAGATCGCCAAACAGGGACGCGCGCTGGAGAATCACACGCTCACTCATACGCAGACCTTTTCGCTCATGAACATGGGGGCGATGACGTGTGAGGTCGAAAGGGCGCAGCATGCACTCATGCAGTTATTCGGAGCGCTATCCGTATTCCTCATAGAACCTGTCGGACTGCGGAATACGCTGCTTAATCTTGTGCTGAATTTTCTTGATTTGCAGTTGCTCGCGTGGGCCCGGCGAGGTTTCTGTTTCGATACCCGGAAACGAGATCCGCAATCTTTCTGCAACAGGTCTTCGGTGATTGCACGACGTTGACGCGGCGGCGACAAAGGCTGGGCAGGCGGTGTTACTGGTGGCTTTGCCTCTTCTGGTTGCTATGGCAAGGCACAAGGAAGCGCGTTTTATGGCTTTGCGGGCAAGCATTTGAGCCATGTGCGAGCGAGTGTTTTGCCGCTCCTTGCAGATTGTTTCGCCGCTTTTTTAGGCTGACTTGCCTCATGTTCTTCAGTATGATGCGTATCGGTTTGCATGCCGTACGATGTTTTGTGGTGCTTTTAATATGTCTAATTATTTTATTCACTACGCATCGCTAATTAAGGCATGCAATCTCGTAAAAACAAAAACGAACGTGTTGCCTATTCGTTGATGAGCGTTGATGAGCGTTGATGTGTCGTTTGCATCGTTTCGTCGCTTGGGCAACGTGCGATTCTGCCTCGCTGAAAGCCTGGAATATCCCACTTTCTTATCTCTATGCATGCTTTGCGCTGGACGCTTCCTGTCACCTGCTGGTCAGTTACCGAGACTGGCAAGGCGGAGATCGGCTTTATCGAACCGATGATGCGGCGCCGGCTCAGCAGTCTTTCAGGCATTGCGCTCAAGGTCGCTCACGATTGCCTGAGTGCGCGTCAGAGTGTCGTTGATGAGGGGCTGCGGATCGTGTTTGGCTCACGCCATGGCGAACTTAAACGCACAACCGAGATTCTTCTCGCACTCAGCCGGCATGAACCCGTTTCGCCTACGGCATTCAGTCTGTCGGTGTTGAACGCGATGACCGGCGTGTTGGGGATCGCCCTTAACGAACGGGCACCCGCGTGTGCATTGTCTGCGGGCGCTGAAACGCTCGGGTTGGCGCTGCTCGAAGCCCATGCGCAACTCGCTTCTGAACCATCGTCGCCGGTGCTGGTGGTCTATGCAGATGAACAGGTCGATCCGCTCTATGGTGCTGGCGAGCAGCCAGGCGAGAGCGGGGCGCTGGCTGTGCTGCTAGATGAGAAGGCCACTCAGCAGCTTGAATGCACGCGGGGTGAGCTAGCGCTATCCAGCGTGCCCCATGCGTCTTTCGCCACGCAGATCGAAGCGTTCAGGCATTGCCTCGAAGCTCATACATCTACTTGCTGGCAGGCCGAATCTGCTGTGAACGGCGGCGGTCAATGGTCTTGGAGCTGGCATGCGTAGACGTGTGGATTTCATCTGGCGTTTATGTGCCACCGGGGCGAGCTTCGTGGTGTTCGGTTTTTGCGGTGTCCTGTTTTCGGTGCTGATGTTTTTATTTTCCTGGATGTGGCCGCATGCGGCATCACGTCAACGCGTAGTCACCACAATCATTCATCATTTTTTCCGTGCCTTGGTGGTCGTGCTGAAAAAGCTCGGCGTGATGCAGCTTGAGCTTGAAAATGCCGCCGCATTGCGGAGTCGCACGCCGATGATTGTGATCGCTAATCATCCAACCTATCTTGATGTGATGCTGCTGTTGTCCCTGATGCCTGCTGCATGTTGCGTGGTTAAGCATGTGCATTGGCGCAACCCGTGCTTTTGGGGCATCGTGCGTGGGGCTCGGTATGTCAGCAATGCAGGGCCGAACGATCTGGTTGACGCCGCGTCGGAGCGGCTGCGAGCGGGTTATACGATGATTATTTTCCCGGAAGGAACCCGTAGTCCTGCACCTGACCGGCTTCATGCGTTTTCACGCGGTTTTGCCCACATCGCACTGAAGGCCGAGGTGCCGATTTTGCCGGTGCTAATCGATTGCACGCCGCCGGCCTTTACCAAACAACAGCGTTGGTACGATGTGCCGTCCCGTCCTTTCCGGTTTCGCTTAAAAGTACTTAATCCTATTCATCTGACTGGTGTGGCCGACGCCGCTACGCCTGCTGCGATGGCCGCCCGTACCTTGACTCACAGCGTTGAAGCTCATATCAACCAGCACCTTCTTGCCCATGGATTCTTTAAAACTTGAACTCAAAAAGCTGCTAATCGAAGCGCTTGATCTGGAAGATCTAACGCCAGCAGAGATTGATGACGACGCCCCGTTATTTTCGACTGACGGCGTGGGTCTTGATTCGATTGATGCTCTCGAAATCGGCATTGTGCTGCGCAAGCATTATCAGTTGACGGTTGAAGCAAACGGCGAACGCACGCGTGAGCATTTCCGCTCAATCAATACGCTGGCGGCGTTGATTGAGACTCAGCGAGGCACGGCAGTGAGTGCCGCCGCAATGACTAAAACAGACTAAAGACAAGGAGCCAATCTTGACTGAGGACGAAATTCTCAAGCACATCCGGGTGTTATTCGAGGACAACTTTGGTATCGAGCCTGCCCGGGTCACGCCGCAGGCGAACCTTTATGAGGATCTTGATCTTGACAGCATTGATGCCGTTGATTTGGCGATCAAGTTGCAGGAGCTGACCGGCCGCCGGATCAAGCCTGATGAGTTCAAGACTGTGCGAACGGTGGGCGATGTGATGGCTGCGGTCGAATCATTGCTCTCGGCCCAGAATTAATGGCATCGAGGCCTTCCCGGAGGCATCGGCAAGTAACGGGTAACGCAGCTGTTGAGCCGCAGTCAGCGCCAGCGCCAGCGCAGCGAACACGTATCGGTGGGATGACGTCTGCGGTGGTATCGGCTCTTGGACAACTTGCGCTGGCGCTGGCTTATCCCGCCACGATCCTGGCTGCATGGTTCTGGGACGCGCCACGGTTGAGCGGTGCGTTGCTGCTCGTGCTGTTGTGGTTGCAACGCTGGCTGGGCCGTGGCGTTATCGCGCGTTCGCTGCGCCAGCTTACGGCGCTCGATGGATGCGTGGCACTGGCGCTCAGCGCGTGTTCGATCACGCTCATGCTGAGCGGCAGCGAACTATTGCTGCGGCTGTATCCCGCGTTCATCAATCTTGGCTTGCTGGTGGCGTTTGGTGCGACCTTGTTCCGGGGCCCGCCGATGATCGAAAAATTCGCCCGGCTTGGCCGGCCGCAACTGGATGCACGTGGCATGCGCCATACGTTGTGGGTCACGCGGGTCTGGTGTGTGTTCTTTGCGCTGAATGCGGTGTTTTCTGCTTACACCGCGTTGCACTGGAGCCGTGCTGCCTGGTCGCTCTATAACGGCGCAATCGTCTATGGCTTGATCGGCCTGCTGATGTTGGGCGAAATTGTCTGGCGCTATCTCGTTGTGCTGCCACGTGCGGTGCGCGTGGAGTCCCTATGATTGCGTTGTCTGATGTTCTTTTAAATCATTCGCAGTGCAACTTTCCTGTGTGCCGCGATGGTGCGCTGACGTTTGATCGCAACGCCTTTCTCGAACGCGTCGCGGTGCTTGCGGCTGGGTTGCGCGACACGACGCCCCAGCGCTATGCGCTGTGCCTTGACGATCCTTTCGATTTTGCCTGCGCGCTATTTGCGCTCTTTGCATGCGGCAAGCAGCCGGTGTTGCCCGCTTCGGCATCGCCGGCTTATCTGGCCGTGTTGCAAGAGAGCCTTGGAGCCTTCGAGGCGGTTATCACGGATGCCAGCTTGCCGCTGTTTTGCCCGAATGCTGGGCGCGATGCGTTGCCTATTGAGGTGAGGTCGTTCGGGGCGATTGATGCGAGGGCTCAGCTCACGCTCTATACCTCGGGCAGTAGTGGCACACCGAAGCCGGTTAGCAAGACGCTTGCCCAGCTCGATGCCGAGGTGCGCATGCTCGAAGCGCAATGGGGTGGGTTGATGGGCGATGCCGTCGTGCTGGGCTGTGTGCCGCATCACCATATTTACGGCTTGTTGTTTCGTCTGTTGTGGCCGCTGGCCGCAGGACGGCCGTTTGATCGCGCGCTGTGTGTCGAGCCGCAACAAGTGGGCGCGCGTCTTGCCGATTGTGGCGCGGGCGTGGTCGTTGCGACGCCTGCTCAACTGGCACGCTGGCCATTGGCGAGTGGTTTTGCGGCATGGCCGCACGCGCCGCGCGCGTTCTTTTCGTCGGGTGGGCCGCTCGCGGCGGATACCGCGCAGATTTATCACGCACGCTTTAAGGCGGCTCCGTTTGAAATATTCGGCAGCACTGAAACCGGAGGAATCGCCTGGCGCCGGCAGGATCTGGCGCAGGCGTGGCAATTGCTGCCGGGCGTAAGCGCAGAGCAGGGCGAACATGGCGCGTTGCGGGTCCGCTCGCCGCATCTGGCGCATGAGAGCTGGCATGGCACCGACGACGCGGTGACGTTCGACGACGACGGCCGCTTTCATCTGACGGGGCGTCTGGACCGGGTCATCAAGCTGGAGGGTAAGCGCGTGTCGTTGCCCGAGCTGGAGGGCCGCCTGACGTTGCATCCTTATGTGGCTCATGCGGCCATTGCACCGCTTGCTCCAGTGACGTCGCGGGCCTCATCTGAGCGGTTGGAGAGCGTCACACGGCAGCGCGTGGGGGCCATTGTTGTGCTGAGCGCTGAGGGCAATGCCGCATTGCTGGCAGACGGCCGTGTTGCGCTGAGCCGAATTTTGCGGCGTCATTTGGCGGGCTATTTTGATCACGTGGTGTTGCCACGTCATTGGCGCTTTCTTCTGGCGCTGCCGCTGGACGCGCGCGGCAAGCTCCCGGCGAGCTTGGTCGCCGGGGCATTTGTCACGCGGGCGGATGGCATTGATCTGCTCTCGGTGTGCCGCTCGGCGCACACGCTGCGTCTGGAGCTGCGGGTGCCGGCTGATCTGGTGCATTTCGCGGGACATTTTCCTGAGCTGCCGATTTTGCCTGGCGTGGTCCAGCTTGACTGGATGATGCGGCTGGCCAGCGAATACTTCGATGAGGTGCATCAGCTTGCCGCGATTGAGCGGCTGAAATTCATGGCGCCCGTGTTTCCGGGGGCGCGCCTCACGCTTCAGCTCGAACACGATCCGCTGCGCCAGCAAGTGTCTTTTGTCTACCAGGCGGGTCATGGCTCGCAGGCGCGGGATTGTGCGTCGGGCGTGGTGCTTTACCGGAGCCGGGTATGAGTTTTTCGGTGTGTCTCGTGATTCCGATTTACAACCACAAGGAAGCGATCACTGAAACCGTGGCGCGACTTCAGCCACATGGCTTGCCGCTCATCATCGTGGATGACGGCAGCGATGCGGCGACCCAGGACGTGCTGGCAAAACTGGCGGAGCGGGTGCGGCACGAGGCGGGCGCACTCACCTTGCTGCGTTTGCCGCGTAACGGTGGCAAGGGCGCGGCGGTCATCGCGGGTTTGCGCGCGGCACGCCGCATGGGTTACACGCACGCGTTGCAGATCGACGCGGATGGCCAGCACGACGCGGCCGATGTGCCGCGTTTCGTTGCTGCGGCTCGTGAGCAACCCGATGCGGTGATTCTCGGCCAGCCGGTGTTTGATGCCAGCGTGCCGAAGTCGCGCTTGTATGGCCGTTATATGACGCATGTGTGGGTCTGGATCGAAACCTTGTCGTTTACGATTCGAGATTCGATGTGTGGTTTTCGTCTGTATCCACTCGATGCCGCCTGCGCGCTGATTGATGCTGTGAAGCTGCCGCAGCGGATGGCTTTCGATATTTCTGTTCTGGTGCGGCTGCATTGGCGTGGCGTGGCTTTTCACGGCATTCCAACGCGTGTGACCTATGCGCCGGATGGCGTGTCGCATTTCGATGTGCTGTGGGACAACGTGCGCATCAGCGCGGCCCATGCCCGCCTGGTCGCGGGGATGCTGTTGCGGCTGCCGCTGCTGCTCGCTCGCAAGGTGTGCCCGAAACCTGGGACCTCTGCGAATCCTGCGAATCCCGCGCGGCACCCGGCAGGCTGGTGGCGCATCGCTGAACGCGGTAGCCGGGTTGGCATGGCGTTGCTGGCGCTTAGCAGCCGTGTGCTGGGACGTCGCATCACGGCGCTCTGGCTGTATCCGGTGGTGTTTTATTTTTTGCTGACCGGGCGTGCGGCCCGTGACGCCTCCACGCGCTATTTCACCCAGCTTCGCGCCAGCACGCCGCAACTCGGCTTGCCGCGTCCAGGGTGGGTCTCGGCTTACCGGCACATGCTGGCGTTTGCCCAGGCCGCATTCGACAAGTTGGGGGCGTGGTCGGGCAGGGTGAACCTCGCCGAGGTCAGCTTTGATGATCCGGCTGCGTTCGATGCACTGACAGCTAGTGGGCGCGGCGCACTGGTGATCGGCGCGCACCTGGGCAACCTCGAAATGAGCCGGGCACTCGCCACACATGGTGCCCGGGCGAAGGTGAGCGCGATTGTGTATAGCGCGCATGCGCGCCGCTTCAATGACGTGCTGGCGTCGGTGCACCCGGCGTTTCCGGATGGGCTGCTGGAGGTCAGTGACTTTGGCCCGGAGACCGCGATGCTGATGCAGGCGCGCATTGAGGCGGGCGAACTACTAGTGATTGTCGGTGACCGGGTGCCTGCCTGTGATGCGGGGCGGACCACGGAAGTCCCGTTTCTGGGTGCGCCTGCGCGCTTCGCTCAGGGGCCTTTTGTGCTGGCTCATGCGCTGGGTTGTCCTGTGTATCTGTTTTTCTGTCTGAAAGAACGTAGCGGTTACCACCTGTATTTCGAGCCGTTCGCTGAACGCATCGCGCTGCCCCGGCGCGAGCGGGCCGGGCAGCTTGCTGTCTGGACCCAGCGCTATGCGTCAAGGCTTGAACACTATTGCCGCAAGGCACCTTTCCAATGGTTCAATTTTTTCGATTTCTGGGCGCGTCCCGATGGAGGCGCGAATGGCTGAGGCTGCCTTGAACGACGTCGTGGCGCTGCGCTCCATCACCATGGGCGGATGCCGTCTGACGCTCGCAGGCATCGCGCGGATCGCTCGTGGCGGCACCTCGGCTGGACGCACTCCTGGCACGCTGGGGCAGGCCCGGATTAAGCGCGACTGGCGTGCACTGAGTGGACGTATCACGGCCGGCGAAGGTGTCCACGGCGATCGTCCTCACGCAGGACCGGGAGAGCATGCATGACATCAAGCTCGAACCCGGCACGGCAGAATTTAATGGCTCGCGCTCGCATCGAAGTGCCGTTTCACGATGTCGATGCGATGAACGTCTGCTGGCATGGACATTATCTGAAGTACTTCGAAATCGGCCGGGTGGCGCTGTTGCGTGCGTTCGACTACGACTATCAGGCGATGCAGGCATCGGGTTATCTGTGGCCGGTGGTTGATGTGCAGTTGAAGTATCTGAAGCCCGCGCGCTATGGCCAGTTGATCGAGGTGCGAGCGGAGCTGCTGGAGTTCGAGAACCGGCTGAAGATCGGCTACGAGATTGCCGACTGTGCCTCCGGCGAACGGCTGACAAAAGGGCAGACGATTCAGGTCGCGGTTGAGGCGGCCACTCAGGAGTTGCAGTTTGTTGCACCAGCCGTGGTGTTCGAAAAGCTGGAGCGGGTATGGACAGGGAGGGATTCATGCGCAGGTTGAGGTTGCGGGTGATGGGATTGGCGCTGCCGCTGGTTATCTCGTTGGTGACGGCACTGTCGAACCATGTGCGGGCCGCTGAGCCTGGGACGGGCGCTGGTAACCGTGCCAGCGGTGTGAGTGTTGCCGACTCGGCTAACGCTAACGTTACCGATGCCGCGGCTGCCGCTGCTGCACGGCTGACGGAGATCACACGCCATCTGGCCGCGCGGGGCAATGTGAGAGCGCAGTTTCGCCAGACTCGCACGCTCGCAGCGCTGAAGCAGCCGCTGGTGAGCACTGGCTCGATTCTGTTCGTGCGTGAGCACGGCATGGTCTGGCAACTCGCTACGCCTTACCGCACGACTTACGTCATTACCGATGCGGGGGTGAGCGAAATCAGCCCGCAGGGTCAGCCGCTGGTGTCGCAAGGCGGCCAGGGCATGCGCGGGGCGGCGCAAGTCTCGCGCATGCTGCGGGCGATGCTGGGCGGCGACCTGTCTGCGCTTTATGCGCAATTCGATGTCACGGTGCAAGGCACAGCGTCGCGCTGGCACATCGTGCTGACGCCGAACCAGCCGCAATTGGCGCAGTCGCTCAAGCGTCTTGATTTGAGCGGCGGTAACGATCTGCACAGCGTGCGTATCAGCCTGGCAAACGGTGACCTCACCCAGATGGATTTCACTGATAGCGTCGCCGCAGGTGTGCTGTCGGCCGCTGAACGCACGCAGCTTGGCGCGCCATGACGGAGCGGATGCGGATGCGCCCAGATTCAGGCACCGGGTCACATTTACGCTGGCAGCGCCGCCGCTTGCAAGCGGGATGGCTGTTGCTGGCGTTGCTGGCCGCGTGGTATTGCGCGTGGCGTTTTGCCGGACCTACGCCGTTGCAAACCAATTTGCTGGCGTTGCTGCCCGCGACCGAAGCTGATCCGGTGGCTGAACAAGCGGTGGAAAAAATGGCTGCGGCGTTTGGCGAGCGCACGGTTTTCGTCTTGTCGAGCCGGGATGCGCAGCAGGCCAAAGCCGCTGCGCAACAACTGGGTGTGGAGCTGCGTGCGAGTGGTGCGTTTCGCTCGGTCATCGCGCAGTTGCCGCCGTTTGATCTGTCGAGCATCGCGGCGCTGTATTTGCCGTACCGGTTCGGCTTGCTAACAGCGGAGGACCGGGCGGCATTGCAAAACGGCACGTTTGTGCCACAGCAGGTGTTGTTGCAACGGCTCTACAGTCCCGTCGACAGCGCGCTGACGACGCCGCCTGGCGACGACCCCTTCGGCTGGCTGCAACGTTATCTGGCGGGTTTGCCGCTAGCAACGTCCCGGCTGGAGCTCGAAGATGGCTTGCTGATTTCCCGGCGTGGTGCGGTGACTGACGTGCTGGTCAATGCCACGCTGGCTGGTTCGGCGTATGACGCTGCGGTACAGCGTGCAGTGCGCGCAGCGCTGGAGCGCGCGCAAACCCGTCTCGCCAGCCGCTATCCGGAGGTCACGCTGAACCGTGCGGGTGCGGTGTTTTATGCCGAAGCGGCGCGTTCGGCGTCTGAGCGCGAAGTGCATCTGATTGGCTTCGTGTCGCTGTGCGGCATTGGCTTGCTGCTGCTGTGGGTGTTCCGTGCGCCGCGTCTGATTCTGCTGGGCCTAGTATCCACTGCGCTGGGCATCTTGTTTGCGCTGACGATGACGCTGCTGATCTTTGGCCAGTTGCATCTTCTGACGCTGGTGTTTGGGGCGAGCCTGATTGGTGAAGCGGTCGATTATTCGATTCAGTATTTCGTCGCCTGGCGTGGGGCGGGGCGTGACTGGGATGCCGCGCGTGCGGCTCGCCGGGTGCGGCCCGCGTTGGGGGTGGCACTAGTGACCAGCATGCTGGGCTACGCGGTGCTCGCGGGGGTGCCGTTTGCTGCGCTGAAGCAAATCGCGTGTTTTGCGATGGTTGGCATTCTCACGGCGTTTGCCTCGGTGATCTGGTTGCTGCCTACGCTGCTGCGAAGCCCGGCGCAACAGCCCGCACCGTTGTTGTTTGAGCGCGCAGCGTGGCTGCTGGCGCAGTGGCAGCGTGTGCTCAGCGGGCGCCGGGGCGGGTTCGTCGTGTTGCTGCTGGTGCTGGGTGCGGTGCCGGGCTGGCTGCAGCTGTCGAGTGATGATGATGTGCGCTTGCTGATTCAGCGGGATCCGGCGTTGGTGGCCCAGGAAAAAATCGTGCGCGCTGCGGTTGGCATGGCGGACAGTTCATCGTTTTTTGTCGTGCGTGGCGCTGCGCCCGAAGAGGTGCTGCAACGGCTGGAAGCACTTGAGGCGCGGCTCGCGGCCTTGCCTGCTGCGGCACAGTGGCCGCGCTGGCAGTCGCCAGCTTCGTTTGTGCCATCGGCCCGGCGGCAAGGCGAGGCTCACGCGTTGCTGGAGCGGCGTCTGCTGCAGGATTCTGCAGGGCTGCGCGCGCTGCTGCTCAAGACTGGATTCCGCGACGAGGTGGTTGAGGCATGGCTCGCGGCGGCGCACCGGGCACCGGGGGTGCTGACGCTGGATGCGTGGCTCAAAACGCCATGGTCGCAGCCGTTTCGCCATCTCTGGCTGGGGGAGCTTGATACGGTGAACCATACCTATGCTGCCGTGGCGCTGCCGCAAGGCGTGGCGGTATCGGATCAGATGGGGAATCAGGCTGCGGATCAAACCGCGGCCCAGGCGACAACTCAGGCGACAACCCAAGCTGCCTTACTAGCGGTGGCGCACGACGTGCCGGGCGTGAGCCTGGTCGACAAGGCCGCGAGTGTGTCTAGTCTTTTCCGCGTGTATCGCCAGGAGAGTGCGCTCTGGCTGGCCGGGGCCGTGGTGTTGGTGGCGGTTCTGCTGTCGTGGCGCTATGGCGTGCGCGGCGGGCTCTTGACCACCTTGCCGGTGGTGCTGGCCATCGGGGTCACGCTCGCGGTGTTTGGTTATCTGCGTGTGCCACTGAGCCTCTTCAATAGCCTGGCGTTGATGCTGGTGTTGGGCGTGGGCGCGAACTATGCGGTGTTTCTGCGCGAAGGTGCTGCGCGTAGTCCTGCGGAGCTTGGCGCGGTCTGGGCCGGGGTGCTGCTGTCGGCAGCAACCACCTTGTTGTCGTTCGGCCTGCTGACGTTAAGCGCCATGCCTGCGTTGCACAGTTTCGGCATGACGCTCGCGCTGGGTATCGCGGTATCCGTGCTGTTTGCGCCGTTAGGCCTTGCTATACCGCTCACGCCTGTGTTGGCCCGTTCCTCACGGAGCCGCTTATGAGCTTGCCTCGGGTTGGTCTGCATGCGCTCGGCATGCTCAATGCGTTGGGCAGCGGGGTTGACGCCATCGTGGCGGCGCTCGCGGCGGGCCATGCGCCGGGCATGGGGCGGCTGGCCGGGCTGGATGGACGTGGCGCGGAACGCTTTGCTGGCCGGGTGCTGACGCCACTTGAGCAGGCTCCGCCCGCCGCGTTGTGTGCTTTCGACTGCCGTAACAATCGCTTGCTGCTGGCGGCGCTGACGCAGATCGAGCCCGCTATTCATGAGGCCCGTGAACGTTTTGGCGCAGACCGGATCGGCGTCGTGCTGGGCACGAGCACCTCGGGCATTGCCGCGGCTGAGGCTGCGCTCGCGGAGCAGGCGCG
Source organism: Paraburkholderia bonniea (assembly GCF_009455625.1). Taxonomy (NCBI): domain Bacteria; kingdom Pseudomonadati; phylum Pseudomonadota; class Betaproteobacteria; order Burkholderiales; family Burkholderiaceae; genus Paraburkholderia; species Paraburkholderia bonniea. Next base: position 1,557,956 of record NZ_QPEQ01000001.1, read on the forward strand.
TAGCGGTGCGATGCCCGCCGCGTTCGCGTATCAACAGATGGAAATCGGCACGGCAGCGCCGTTTGCTGCAGCGGTGCTGGGGTTGCGCGGACCGGCTTATACGGTTGCAACGGCTTGCACGTCGAGCGCTAAGGCTTGCGCGGCGGCACGGCGTCTGTTGCAACTGCAGCTGTGCGATGCGGTGGTGGCGGGCGGGGTGGATTCACTGTGCGCGCTCACGCTGGAAGGTTTTGCCGCGCTGGAATCCACCTCCAGCACGCGCAGTAATCCGCTAAGCCGTAACCGCTGCGGTATCAACGTGGGTGAAGGCGCAGCGGTGTTTCTAATGAGCCGTGAGGCGGCACCGGTGTTTCTCGCTGGAGTGGGTGAAGCCAGTGACGCCCATCATATTTCCGCGCCGGACCCGCAAGGCGCAGGTGCTGAGCGGGCGCTGCGCGCCGCGCTGGCAGATGCCGGAATCGACGCGCAGGCGATCTCCTACGTGAATCTGCATGCCACGGCCACCGTCAAGAACGACGCGATGGAAGCGCATTTGATGGCGCGGGTTTTTCCAAAGGGTGTGCCCGCGAGCGGGACTAAACCGCTGACGGGCCATTTGCTCGGGGCGGCTGGTGCCACCGAGCTTGGCTTTGCCTGGCTGACGCTGAGCCGCCCGGATATGGCGTTGCCGCGGCATGTCTGGGATGGTGAAGCGGACAGCGCCTTGCCTCGCCTTGATCTGATAGAGACGCCGCGTTATCTGCGCTCAGATGCGGGGCCACGCTATGTGATGAGCAATTCATTTGCCTTTGGCGGCAGCAATGCCAGCCTGATCCTGGGGGCAGGAGCATGAGCATGCACTGTGAGATTCCCGCGTCATTCACGCCAATGACGGCGTTTGATGCTATCGAAACCATCCTGCCGCATCGCGGCACGATGCTGCTGCTTGATTCCGTCAGTGCCTGTGATGAGACCACGCTGCGGGCGCACGCCAGTGTGGATGGCAGTGCGTGGTATGCCGATGCGGCGGGTGCGATGCCTGTATGGATCGGCATTGAACTGATGGCGCAGGCCATTGCCGCTCATGTCGCGCTACTCGCCCAGCGTGCGGGTGCGGCCGTGCGCCCTGGTGTGCTGCTCGGTTCGCGCCGGTATCACGCGCATCAGCCTGCATTCGCCTGTGGCAGTGCTCTGGTGATCGAGGTCAGCGAATTGCTGCGAAGTGAAGCGGGGCATGGCGCGTATGAGTGCGCTATCAGCAGCGCGGGAGTGTGCGGGGCGCAAGCGGTGGTCAAGGTGTTTCAGCCGGACGATTTTCATGCATTTATTGGACGGAGTATCAGGTGATGAGCCGACGTGTTCTTGTGACTGGCGCTAACCGCGGGATTGGCCGCGCCATTGCCTTGCAACTGGCCGCTGACGGTTTTGCGCTGACCGTGCATTGCCGCAGCGGACGCCTGGAGGCGGATGCCGTGGTGGTGGAGATCATTGCGCAAGGTGGTTCGGCGCAGGTGTTGCAGTTCGACGTGCGTGAGCGTGCGGCATGCCGCATCGCGCTGGAACGTGACGTGGCGGAACAGGGCGCTTACTACGGCATCGTGTGCTGTGCCGGCGTTACGCGCGATGGTGCGTTCCCTGCGCTGAGCGGTGAAGACTGGGACATCGTGCTCGAAACCGGACTGGATGGGTTTTACAACGTGGTGCATCCGCTGACCATGCCGATGGTCCGGGCGCGCCAGGGCGGGCGCATCGTCAGCATCGCGTCGGTCTCCGGCGTGACCGGCAATCGCGGCCAGGTGAACTACAGCGCGGCAAAGGCTGGGCTGATAGGCGCAACCAAGGCGCTCGCGGTGGAACTGGCCAGCCGCAACATCACCGTGAACTGCGTCGCGCCGGGTCTGATCGAAACCAGCATGCTGCACGATGCGGCGGATTTGCCGCTCGACAAGATGTTGCAGACGGTGCCGGCCGGCCGCGTGGGGCAGCCAGCCGAAGTCGCGGCTGCCGTGAGTTTCCTGATGTCGGATGCGGCGTCTTACATCACACGCCAGGTGCTGGGCGTGAACGGCGGGATGATCTGATGAAGCGCGTGGTCATCACTGGAATGGGGGGCGTCACAGCGCTGGGTGAGCATTGGGACGAGATTGAAGCGGCGCTCGCGCGGGGGAGTAATGCCGTGCGGCGCATGCCGCAATGGGATGCCTACCCGGCACTCCATACGCGCCTGGCATGTCCGTTACCGGGTTTTGCCGCGCCCGCGCATTACCCGCGCAAGAAAACCCGCTCGATGGGTTTGGTCTCGCTGTATGCGGTGCGGGCGAGTGAACTGGCATTGACCGATGCCGGTCTCGCCGGGGCTGGCTTTATCGCCGATGGCTGCATGGGCGTGGCTTATGGCTCGTCGTCGGGCTCGGTCGAGCCGATTCGCGCATTCGGTGAGATGCTGGCCACGGGCTCGATGAGTGACATCACCTCTAACAGCTACGTGCAAATGATGCCGCACACCTGCGCGGTCAATGTGAGCCTGTTCTGGGATCTCAAAGGCCGGATCGTGCCCACTTCATGTGCCTGCGCTTCGGGCAGCCAGGCGCTGGGCTATGCCTACGAAGCGATCGTCACGGGCAAGCAGGTGCTGATGCTCGCGGGTGGTGCGGAAGAACTGTCGGCACCTGCTGTCGCGGTGTTCGATACGCTTTATGCCACCAGCACGCGTAACGACGAGCCGCATCTCACCCCTCGTCCGTTCGATGTGGCGCGCGATGGCCTGGTGGTGGGTGAGGGCGCTGCGACCCTGGTGCTGGAGGAATACGAACACGCCCGGGCGCGTGGCGCGCACATTCATGCGGAAATCGTGGGCTTTGGCTGCAATTCCGATGGCGTGCATATTACCCAGCCGACGGCCGCGACCATGGCTCGCGCGATGCAGCTAGCGCTGGGCGATGCCGCTCTGGCGGCGCAAGCGATCGGCTATGTGAATGCGCATGGCACCTCGACCGATCGTGGCGATCTGGCTGAAAGCCATGCCACCGCGCAGATCTTCGGCGAGCGCGTACCGCTGAGTTCGTTCAAGAGTTATGTCGGCCACACGCTGGGCGCATGCGGTGCCCTCGAAGCCTGGTGGACGATCGAGATGATGAAGCGCGGCCGCTTTGCCCCCACGCTGAACCTGACCCAGCCCGACCCTGCCTGTGCCTCACTCGACTATCTGATGCACGCGGCGCGCGCGATTGATACCGAATACGTAATGAGCAACAACTTTGCTTTTGGCGGCATCAATACCTCGCTGATTTTCCGGCGAATGTCATGACGGCGGAGGCAAGGCGGGGTCTAGCGCGCGTGGTGGTCACGGGGATGGGAATCGTCTCGTGTCTTGGCAATACGCTCGATGAGGTCGCGTCGAATTTGCGCGTGGGCCGCTCAGGCATCACGCGCATTGCTGCGTGGCGTGAGCGCGGTCTGATGAGCCAGGTGGCGGGCGTTGCATCAGTGCAGGCAGAGACGCCGTTCGAGCACAAGTTCGAGCGCTTCATGGGCGATACCGCGCGTTTTGCCTGCCATGCGGCGCGCAAGGCCATCGCCGATGCTGGACTTGAGCCGCAACGGCTGCGTTCACCCCGCGCGGGTGCTGTGGTGGGCTCGGGCGTCGGCGCGATGGCGGCTTACGACCTTGCGCTGGGCATTGCGCAGGCGCGCGGCAGCGACAAGATCTCACCATGCACGGTGCCCCAGGTGATGGGGAGCACGGCGTCGGCGAGTATCGCGCAATGCTTTGGCGTGGAAGGCACGTGCTATTCGCCGTCGGCGGCCTGCACCACGTCCGCGCTGGCGCTCGGCCAGGCGATGCAACTGATTCAGGGTGGCCATCAAGACCTCATGCTGGCCGGCGGGAGTGAAGCGTTGCATGACAACACCGCGTTGATGTTTGACGCGATGGGGGCCTTGTCACGGCGTTTTAACGACACGCCCGGGCAGGCGTCGCGCCCTTATGACCTGAGCCGGGATGGCTTTGTGCTGGCGGCTGGCGGCGGTGTGCTGGTGCTGGAATCGCTGGCGCACGCGCGGGCACGTGGAGCACGGATTTACGCTGAACTGAAGGCTTTTAGCCACGGTACCGATAGCACCGCGATGGTTGCGCCGCAGGCGTCGGGCATTGCCCGCGTGTTGCAGGCGGGAGTGGCCGATACGCCGCACTATCTCGACTACATCAACGTGCATGCCCCATCGACGCCGCTCGGTGACCGGGCCGAAATGCTCGCGTTGCGGCAGGTGTTTGGCGCGCGGCTGGCACCATTTTCGTCAACCAAGCGTTTTTCGGGGCATTCGCTGGGGGCTTGCGGCGCGCATGAAGCGATCTATACGTTGTTGATGATGCGTGATGGTTTTATCGCCGGAATGGGCGAGATCGAAGCGCCGGACCCATGCATTGAAGGGCTGCCAGTGGTGCATGCCTCGCGCCCGGTACGGCTTGAGCGGGCGCTGTCGTTGTCATACGGTTTTGGCGGAAGCTGTGCCGCGCTGATCTTTGAGGCATGGCGTGGGCATTGAAGTCCGTTCGATCGTTTAACTTAAAAGGAACTCCATGAGAGCGCTGTACTGGATCACTACCTGTGCAACGGTGGCCGCCCTGAGCGGCTGCGGCACGCGTTTCATGTCACTCCCGGCGCAGCCAGCGCTTGATGTGGCGACGTCGGCGGGGCCGGTCGGGTTTTATACCCTCGGGCAAACCCACCCGCCAGTGGCCAAGGTGCTGGGGCCGGTGAAGTATTCGGTGCGGATTGCTCGCGGCACTGATGGCCGGGAGCAGTCTTGCCAGAGCGCCTTTGCCGAGGCGCTGCAGAAGCTGCGCGCTACGGCACAGGAGCGTTCCGGCAATGCGGTGATCAATCTCAAGACCAGCTTCCACCGCCGGAGCAGCGATCTGGCAACGGACTTTGCTTGTGGCGTGAGCCTAAGCGCGGCAGCGCTCAAGGTGAGTGGCGAGGTGGTGCTGCTGGATCAGCCCTGATCTCTGGGCGTGAAACCTGATGACGTTTAAGCCAATGACGTTTAGCCTGGACGGGTGGCCGCGACGTTGACGAGGGTCTCGCGGCGTTTGCCGGGCTGCGGCCGATGCAGCCCGAGCCGCTCGAAGAGACCGAAATCGGCTGCGCGGCTCCACCACAAATAGGGCAGCGAAACATTTTCAGACCCGAAACTGAAACCAGCGCTGCGCAGCATCGCAAGATATTGCTCAGCGCTTTTTTGCACCTGCATCGGATGCCGGAACAGCAGCCGGATCACCCACGACTTGATATAGGCCTCGGTCGATTCAGCGAATAGCAGCACGCCACCAGGCTTGAGCACCCGGTGAAATTCCGCCAGTGCCTGGGTTTGCTCGACCAGATGATGAAACGTTTGATGGCAGAGCACGATATCTGCGCTGCCACTGGGCAGGGGTAACGCGGCGCAGCCACCGTGCAGCAGTGTGATCTCGCAGGGGCGGGCACCTGACTGGCAGGCCGCCGCCGCGTGAGCTGCGAGCGCGAGTGAGGGCTTGTGAGCATCAATCCCGATGATGCGCGCCGGTTGAAACGTGTTGGCCAGTAGCTGGAATGCGCTGCCCTGGCCACAGCCCACATCAACGATGACGGCAGCAGCGGGTGGCGGCTGACGCATGAGCTGTCGCAGATCGTTGAGCGCTACTCGCAGCACGTGATGTTTCCAGGTGTGCGTGCGCAGAAACCAGAGACCAAAAGCAGTTTCAGGCACAAATTTTGTGCCGGATATTTCGGATGACGACACGTTAAAACTCCGTTTGAAGGTGAGCTTAAATAGCGCGCGTCATTGTAATGGCAGACCGGTACGCCAAAAAGTACCGCTCAACTAAGTTTTATAGAAGGCTTGATTGAACATGAATTCCCCTGCAGTAGACGTGGACGTTGCCATCATCGGCGCGGGTCCATCAGGTGCCGTTGCGGCAGCCTTGTTGCGTCAGGCCGGTCATTCCGTGTGTGTGCTGGAGCGTCAGCACTTCCCGCGTTTTTCCATTGGCGAAAGCCTGCTGCCGCAAAGCATGGCGTATCTGGAGGAGGCTGGGATGCTGCCTGCGCTGATTGAAGCGGGCTTTCAGTACAAGAACGGGGCGCATTTTGTCCGGCGCGATGAGGTCTCGGTCTACGACTTTCGTGAGAAATATTCGCCAGGCTGGGGCACGACCTGGCAAGTGGAGCGGGCCGTCTTCGATGATCTGTTGATTCGCTGCGCAGCGGAGCAGGGCGCGGAGGTGCGCTTTGGTCATACCGTGCAGGCGTTTCACCCGGGGGCACAGCCGGTGCTGGAGGTGAGCGATGAAAGCGGGGCGGAGTATCGGCTGCATGCGCGTTTCGTGCTGGATGCCAGCGGTTTTGGCCGCGTGCTGCAACGCTTGTTGAAGCTCGATATCCCCACCGGCATGCCGCCACGCAGAGCGTTGTTTACTCACGTGCGCGATGCGTTACCCGTTGGTGCGCTGGATCGCAACAAGATCTGCGTTGCCGTGCATCCCGAGCATGACAACGTCTGGTACTGGATGATTCCGCTTGCCGGTGGCCGTGCGTCGATGGGCTGCGTGGCACAAGGCGATTTTCTTCAGGTGGACGAAGCGGAACGCGAAGCCCGCTTGCGGGCCTTGATCCGTGAGGAGCCGACGCTGGGCAAGTGGTTTGGCGACGCGCCGTTTCTGCTGCCAGTCCGGACCATTGGCGGTTATGCGGCGAATGCGTCGGAATTGTCCGGGCCGGGGTATGCGTTGCTGGGCAATGCCGGTGAATTTCTGGACCCGGTGTTTTCGTCTGGCGTGACGATTGCACTGCGTTCCGCCCATCTTGCCGCGCATGCGCTGGTGCGCCAGTTTTCGGGTGTTCCGGTGGACTGGCTGGCGGAGTACGACACGCAATTGCGGCGCGGGATCAACGTGTTCCGTGCCTTTGTTGAGCGCTGGTACACGGGGGAGTTGCAGGAGATCTTGTTTTATCCCGAGCAGACGCCGCAGATCCGCCGGATGATTAGTTCGGTGCTGGCGGGTTATGCGTGGGATGAAACGAATCCGTTCGTTAAAGATCCAGTGCGACGGCTGGATATGCTTTACGAGGTATGCCACACCAAGGCCTGAATAAAGCCTGAACAACGCGTGATGCTGGAAAGTGAAAACGCCGCCGCTCACCATCTGGTGAGCGGCGGCGTTTGATTTCATCATGCCTGTGATGCTTGTGGAGGCGTTTAATACAGCTGCCGTTTGAGGCGGGCAGCGTGCGGTTCGTGGTTCGTGGCTCGCGGCGCGACAACCCGCAACCCGCTACCGCTCGTTCTCACCCCTCCAGCACAGGTGAGCGCGTCCGCAGATAGTGTTCAAAATCAGCTGCAACTTCAGGATGGCGCAGCGCGAATTCAACTGTCGCCTTCAGATACCCCAGCTTGCTGCCGCAATCAAAACGGGTGCCGTGATATTTGTAGGCCAGCACTTGCTCATCCGCCAGCAGCGACTGGATTGCATCAGTGAGTTGAAATTCACCGCCCGCGCCGGGTTTGAGCGCGCGGATATGGTGAAAAATGCGGGGCTTGAGCACATAACGGCCGACCACGCCGAGGTTCGATGGCGCGACTTCAGGCGCGGGTTTTTCGACAATCCCTGAGAGCTTGATGATCGAATCCTCCCACTCCTTGCCCTCGATAATTCCGTAAGACTTGGTCTCCGACTGGGGGATCTCTTCGACGCCAATCAGCGAGCTGTGATAGTGGTCGAACACGTCGATCATCTGCTTCATCACAGGCGGTTCGCCATACAGCAGGTCATCGGCAAGGATCACCGCAAACGGGTTGTCGCCGACCAGTTTTTCGGCGCACAGCACCGCATGTCCCAAACCCAGTGCTTCGGGCTGACGCACATAAAAGCAGTCGACGTGGCTTGGTTTGATGCTGCGCACCAGTTCCAGCAATTCGGTTTTGCCGCGCGCTTCAAGTTCAGCTTCGATCTCGTAGGACTTGTCGAAGTGATCTTCAATCGCGCGCTTGCTGCGTCCGGTGACGAAGATCATTTCGGTGATGCCTGCGGCCATCGCTTCTTCGACGGCGTACTGGATCAACGGCTTGTCGACAATCGGCAGCATCTCTTTGGGACTGGCCTTGGTGGCTGGCAGGAAGCGGGTGCCAAGACCGGCTACAGGAAAAACGGCTTTTGTCACTTTAAGCATGGAGATATCCTGGTCTTCGTTCTAACGCGTGGTGACGCCGGCCGTTTCCGGCGCATCGGCGCGGCGTGCATCGTGCGTGGCTGGAAGGGCGCGGTGTCAAGCGCGGGAGGTGCATGAGTCGTGGCGTGGGCTTAAGTGGACTGAATGGCGGGCAGGCGGGCTAATTGCGCGCCCAGTTTGCCGATGGTGGCCTGATATTCAGCCAAGCGCTTTTGCTCCTGTTCAACGACAGCGGCGGGTGCGCGTGCCACAAAGGCTTCGTTTTGCAGTTTGGTGTTGCATTTCGCCACCTCGATAGTGAGCCGCTCGATTTCTTTGCTTAGACGCTCGCGTTCTGCGGCGAGGTCGATTTCTACTTTCAGCACCAGCTTGTCGTCGCCCACGATGGCGATCGGTGCGCCTGCAGCCTGGGCGTCGAGGGTGGCTTCGTCGGCGATGATCTGCACTTCTGACAGCCGCGCGAGGGCCTGGGCATATGGCGCGAATGTGCTCAGGCGGGTGGCGTTGCCGGTTGCCAGCAGCGGCACGCGGGTGGCGGGTGACAGGTTCATTTCACCGCGCAGGTTACGGCAGGCGTCAATCAGGGTTTTCAGGCCGCTGACCCATTGCTCGGCGGCTTCGTCAATTTTGGCTGGATTGGCTTGCGGGTAAACCTGGGTCATCAGCGAGGCTTCGCCTTCCGCCTGGCCTGCTGGATAGCGGCCCGCGAGCGGCGCGACTTTTTGCCAGAGGGCTTCGGTAATAAACGGGATTACCGGATGGGCGAGGCGCAGCACGGTTTCAAGCACGCGCAGCAAGGTGCGGCGTGTGGCGCGCTGCTGCTCGGGGGTGCTGTTTTGCAACTGCACTTTGGCGAGTTCGAGGTACCAGTCGCAGTATTCGTCCCAGACGAACTTGTAGAGCGCGCCCGCTACGTTGTCGAGGCGGTAATCGGCAAAGCCTTTGGCGATCTCGGCTTCAGTGCGCTGCAACTGCGAGACGATCCAGCGGTCGGCCTGGGAGAAATCGAGGTAGCCGCCAGGGCCGCACTGGTTTGCTGTGCCGGGTTCGCAGGCGGCTGGCTGAGCCTGGCCGCAGTCGTGGCCTTCGCAGTTCATCAGCACGAAGCGCGTGGCATTCCAGAGCTTGTTGCAGAAGTTGCGATAGCCCTCGCAGCGAGCCAGATCGAAATTGACATTGCGCCCGAGCGTAGCCATTGAGGCCATCGTGAAGCGCAATGCGTCGGTGCCGAAGGCGGGGATGCCGTCAGGAAACTCTTTGCGGGTTTTTTTCTCGATGGTGCTGGCCTGTTTGGGATTCATCAGGCCAGTGGTGCGTTTGGCGATCAGCGCATCGAGGCCGATGCCATCGACGAGATCAATCGGGTCCAGCGTATTGCCCTTGCTCTTGGACATCTTCTGGCCTTCGGCATCGCGCACGAGGCCGTGCACATAGACCGTATCGAAGGGTACCTGGCCGGTGAAGTGAGTGGTCATCATGACCATCCGCGCGACCCAGAAGAAGATGATGTCGAAGCCCGTGACCAGCACCGACGACGGCAGGAAATGACGTAGCTCTTGAGTGTCATTGGGCCAGCCGAGCGATGAAAACGGCACCAGCGCGGACGAGAACCAGGTGTCGAGCACATCCTCGTCACGCCGCAGGGCACCGTTATAGCCTTTGGCGGCCGCTTGCGCGTGGGCTTCGGCTTCGCTGCGAGCGACGAAAATTTCACCGTTTTCGCCGTACCAGGCGGGAATCTGATGGCCCCACCACAGCTGGCGTGAAATACACCAGTCCTGAATATTTTCGAGCCACTGGTAATACGTGTTGCTCCAGTTTTCTGGCACGAACTTGATCTGACCATCGCGCACGACATCTAGTGCGGTTTGCGCAATCGACTTGCCCGGATGGAAGGTGCCTTCCGGAGCAGGCTGGCTCATCGCCACGAACCACTGGTCGGTCAGCATCGGTTCGATCACGACGCCAGTGCGGTCGCCACGCGGCACCATCAGCTTGTGCGGTTTGACGGATTCGAGCCGGCCCAGCGCTTCCAGATCGGCCACCACGCGCTTGCGCGCGTCGAAGCGGTCGAGCCCGCGATAGGCTTCAGGGGCGTTGTCGTTGATCTTCGCGTCGAGCGTGAGGATTTCGATGGAGGGCAGGCCGTGGCGCTGGCCGACCTGGTAGTCGTTGAAATCGTGCGCAGGGGTGACTTTGACCACGCCAGTGCCGAATTCGCGTTCGACGTAGGTGTCGGCGATCACGGGAATTTCGCGGCCGCTGAGCGGCAGCAGCACGGTTTTGCCGATCAGGTGAATGTAGCGTTCGTCTTCGGGATGCACCATCACCGCGACGTCGCCGAGCATGGTTTCCGGGCGGGTGGTGGCCACCGTCAGAGAGCCGGAGCCGTCGCTCAGCGGGTATTGGATGTGCCACAGGTGGCCGTTTTCTTCTTCGCTGACGACTTCGAGATCGGACACGGCGGTGAGCAGCACTGGGTCCCAGTTCACGAGGCGCTTGCCGCGATAGATCAGCCCTTGCTCGTGCAGCCGCACGAACACATCGCGCACGGCGGCCGACATTTTGTCGTCCATCGTGAAGTATTCGCGCGACCAGTCGATGGATGCGCCCAGGCGTCGTACCTGGCCGGTGATGGTTGAGCCCGATTGCTGCTTCCATTGCCAGACGCGCTCGACGAAGGCTTCGCGGCCGAGGTCATGACGCGACACGCCCTGGGCATCAAGCTGCCGCTCAACCACGATCTGCGTGGCGATGCCCGCGTGATCGGTGCCCGGCACCCACAGCGTGTTGTCACCGAGCATGCGGTGATAGCGCGTGAGGCTGTCCATGATGGTCTGGTTGAACGCGTGGCCCATGTGCAACGTGCCCGTGACATTCGGCGGCGGCAATTGAACGGAAAAATTCTTGCGGTCTGGCTCGAACGCGGGAGCGGCAAAGCCGCGTTTTTCCCATTCGGGTCCCCAGTGGGATTCAATCGTATGGGGCTCGAAACTCTTGGCAAGCGTGCTGTCGCTCATGGGTAGGAAGTCTGCTGAAAAAGGCGTGGAAAAAGGCGTTGAACGGCGAATTATAAAGGGATTGCGTCTGCGTCCGAGTGGCGCGCTGGCTGGAACAGCGCGCTGCGGCCCGGCTGCTGTGGATTTGTTGGCACGCACAGAGGCGAAATGGGTGAGGTGGATGAAGTGGGCGAGGTGTAGGTACGGCAGGGGAGGCTGTGCGGCCTGGTGTGGGGGACGCCCGGTGCCGGTTATACCGAAGCGCGGCGCGCATCCCCGTTTTCAGGCGGCCGGACGCTCGGACGGCCAGGCCCCGGACATATAATGGCGGGCGATTTTCGCTGCCACCCGCTGTTCTTCTGCTGTGTTCCCCCGCCCCCATGTCCGATCTGCTCGCCAATCTGAATCCCGAACAACATGCTGCCGTCACCTTGCCTAATGAGCCGGCCCTGATTCTGGCTGGCGCGGGTAGCGGTAAAACCCGTGTCCTGATTACCCGCATCGCCTGGCTGATCCAGCAGCGGCTGGCTTCGCCCAGCACGGTGCTGGCGGTTACCTTCACGAATAAAGCGGCGCGTGAAATGCTCGCGCGCCTTTCGGCGTTGCTGCCGCTCGATCCGCGCGGGATGTGGATCGGCACTTTTCATGGCCTGTGCAACCGCATGCTGCGGGCGCACCACCGCGATGCCGGACTGCCATCGACCTTCCAGATTCTCGATACCGCCGACCAGCTTTCGGCGCTCAAGCGCTTGATGAAAGGCTTGAATATCGACGACGAGAAATACCCGGCGAAAAATCTCCAGTACTTCATTAACAACGCCAAGGAGCAGGGGCTGCGGCCCAAGGATGTCGATGCCACCGACACCTTCAACCGCAAGTTCGTTGAGCTATACGAAGCCTACGACCAGCAATGCCAGCGCGAAGGCGTGGTGGATTTTCCGGAGCTGCTGCTGCGTTGCTACGAACTGCTGGCGCACAACCCGCCGCTGCGCGCGCATTATCAGGCGCGCTTCACTCACATCCTGGTTGATGAGTTCCAGGACACCAACAAGCTGCAATACGCGTGGCTCAAGCTGCTGGCGGGGCAAAACAGCCCGGTGTTCGCGGTGGGCGACGACGACCAGTCGATCTATGCGTTCCGTGGCGCGAACGTCGGCAACATGCGCGACTTCGAACAGGAGTTCAACGTCCGGCATTTGATCAAACTGGAGCAGAACTACCGCTCGCACGGCCATATCCTCGATACCGCGAATCACCTGATTGCGCACAACGCACGGCGGCTTGGCAAAAATCTGCGGACTGACGCGGGTCATGGCGAGCCGGTGCGGGTCTATGAGGCCGCGTCAGATTCTCAGGAGGCGGGCTGGCTCGCCGAAGAAATCAAGGCGCTGATTCACACCGGCTGTTCGCGCAGCGAAATCGCGGTGCTGTATCGCAGCAATGCGCAGTCACGCACGTTAGAACATGCGCTGGTGAACGCGGGCATTGCTTATCGCGTGTATGGCGGGCTGCGCTTTTTCGAGCGCCAGGAAATCAAGCATGCGCTGGCGTATCTGCGGCTGATTGATAACCCGAACGATGACACTGCGTTTATGCGCGTGGTGAATTTCCCGACACGCGGGATCGGGGCGCGCTCGCTGGAGCAACTGGCAGATGCCGCGCGCTTGCATAACTGCGCGCTGGCAGCGGCGATTCCGTATGTGATGGGCAAGGCGGGCACGAGCCTCGGTGGTTTTGCCGGGTTGATCGAGCAGATGCGGGCGCAGACCCAGCAGATGAGCTTGCCGGACACGGTTGAACACGTGGTGCGTGCCAGCGGCCTGGAAGCCTTTTATCAAAACGAGCGTGAAGGCCAGGACCGGCTGGATAACTTGCAGGAGCTGGTGAACGCCGCCGTGGCATTTGTCAGCGAAGAAGGCTATGGCCGTGAGACGCCCGCGCGTTCGATTCCGTTGCGCCCGGGTGCCAGCGCTGCGCCCGAACTGACGCAGCTCAGCGCGGCACCTGACGCCGAGGTGTTCGACGCGGTGAGCCCGGCCGATCCTGCGCAAAACCCGGACACGATGACACCGCTGGCGGGCTTTTTATCGCACGCCTCGCTGGAGGCGGGCGACAACCAGGCCCAGGCGGGCCAGGATGCGGTGCAATTGATGACGGTGCACGCCGCCAAAGGGCTCGAATTCATGGCGGTGTTTATCACCGGGCTTGAAGAGGGGCTCTTTCCGCACGAAAACAGCGCGCTCGAAGCCGATGGTCTGGAGGAAGAGCGCCGTCTGATGTACGTGGCGATCACCCGCGCCAAAGAGCGGCTGTATCTATCGTTTGCGCAAAGCCGGATGTTGCATGGCCAGACCCGCTACAACATCCGTTCGCGCTTTTTCGACGAATTGCCGCCTGAAACTCTGAAATGGCTGACCGCGAAAGTCGAAGCCGGGGCCCGCTGGGGTGGCCGCTCCGATAACGCGGGTTATGGCCGCGACTGGTTCGCGCGTCCCGGCCAGCGCCAGGAAGCTTACGCTGGCAGCGCTGAAGTGAATGCGCCGCTGCCAGCTTTTGCCAATGCGCAGCGGGCAGCGGAAATTGGTTTTCGTGTGGGCCAGGCGGTGTTTCATACGAAGTTCGGCGAAGGTACGGTCACCGCGCTTGAGGGCGGTGGCACCGATGCAAAGGCGCAGGTCAAGTTCAAGCGGCATGGCGAGAAATGGCTCGCGCTGGCCGTGGCCAAACTTCAGGCGGTCGAATGAGCGCTCAGGGTTTTCATGGGCTGAAACGGCAGGTACCGCTGAAGGTGGCGGATGGCCGTCGTCCGCTGGGTGTGCTGGCGGCGCTGCCTGAGGAACTGGGCGACCTGGTGGCGGCGATGCGGGCGCAGTCGGCGGTTGAGAGCATCACGCTTGGGCGGCGTGAATACCACGTCGGTCTGGCTTATGGCGTGCCGTGCGTGGTGACGTTGGCGCGGGTGGGCAAGGTGGCGGCGGCGGCCACGGTGAGCGCGCTGATTCATGTCTTCGACGTTGAAGCGGTGGTGTTTACCGGTGTCGCGGGCGGGGTGGGCGACGCTGTGCGGGTGGGAGATGTGGTGGTGGCGCAGACGTTGTTACAGCACGATCTGGATGCGTCGCCACTCTTTGCCCGCTTTGAGGTGCCGCTTCTGGGCCGCACGCATTTTGCGGCTGATGCCCGGCTGACCGCGCAACTGGCTAACGCCTGTGAGCAGTTTCTGGCGCAGCAGGGCGCGGCGCTGGCAGCGCGCTTCGGTGTATCGGATGTATCGGGGACATCAAGCACGCGCTTGCCGCAACTGCATCAGGGGCTGGTGGTGAGTGGTGACCAGTTTGTCGCTAGCGCCAGCGCTCATGCGGCGCTCAAGATGGCGGTGCCGGAGGCGCTTGCGGTCGAAATGGAAGGCGCGGCCATCGCCCAGATTTGCTATGAGTACGGCTTGCCGTGCGCGGTGGTGCGCACCGTATCTGACACCGCGGATCACGCTGCGCCCGCATCGTTTGAAGCATTTCTTGCGACCCTGGCGGCGAGCTATTCGAGCGGCATCCTGCAACACTTTCTCGTGGCGTACCAGCCGCAGCCTGCTGGCAGCTAACGCAACTGCAGCACAGCGATGCTCAGCACCATCGTGCCTATCGCGCCATCCAGCAGCCGCCATGCGGTGGCGCGTTTAAAGAGCGGGGCCAGCGCCCGCGCACCATAACCGAGTGCCACGAACCAGACGGTACTGACCACGATAGCGCCAAGCGCGAACGCGGCGCGCGCGCCTTGCGGCTCACGCGCGCCAGCCGTGCCAATCAGCAGGAACGTATCCAGATAAACGTGCGGATTGAGCCACGTGAATGCCAGCGTCATGCCGATCACGGGTAAGGCCCGCTGCACCGGTTGAGCGGCACCCGTTGCCGCTGTGCCATCGAGCACCGCATGGCCCGGACGCAGCGCGCGGCGTAGCGCATTCAGGCCAAACCACGCCAGATACGCCAGCCCGGCATACAGCACGGTATGGATGAACACCGGATAGCGTTCGACCAGCACCGCCGCGCCACCTACCCCCGCGCTAATCAGCAGCGCATCAGACAGCACGCAGAGCGCGACGATCTTGCCGACATGCGAGCGCAGGATGCCCTGGCGCAGCACGAATGCGTTTTGCGCGCCAATCGTCGCAATGAGTGAGGCGCAGAGCAATACGCCGTGAGAAAACGCCAGTCCTTGTGTGCCTTGCATAGCGATTGCCGTAGACGAAGAGATTGAATGGCGCTAGTCTGCGCACGAGTTCGCCATAAGAAAAGCTAATTTATTTAATGTCGATTAAGGATTTCTAATGCTCGACTATGCGTTGCTGGGGGCGCTGGCCGCTGTGGTGCGTCATGGTTCGTTTGAACGCGCAGCGGGCGTGCTGAATCTCACGCCGTCGGCGGTGTCACAACGGATCAAGCTGCTGGAAGAACGGGTGGGCAGTGTGCTGGTCAAGCGTGGCCAGCCCTGTGTGGCAACGGCGTCGGGCGCGCTGTTGTGCCGTCATACCGAGCGGGTGCAAATGCTTGAGGCCGATCTGGGCGGGCATTTACCGATGCTGCCGGGTGTGCTGGCTGGACAGCGGCCCACGCTGCGAGTGGCGGTGAATGACGACAGCGCGGCCACCTGGTTTGTCGATGCCGTCGCGCCGTTTTGCGTTGAACGAGGCGTGCTGCTGGATCTGGTGATTGACGATCAGGACCACACCGCGCAACGCATCCGCGATGGCAGCGTGCAGGGCGCAGTGACAACTCAGGCTGAGCCAGTGCAGGGTTGCCGCTCAAGCAGGCTGGGGCGGATGCGCTATCGCGCGGTGGCGGCACCGGCTTTTCTGGCGCAGCATTTTGCCGCTGGCGTGACGCGCGAAACCTTGCGTCACGCGCCCTGCGTCGAATTCAATCCCAAAGACCAACTGCAGCAGCGCTTTATCCGCCGCATCACGCGCGCCGAGCTGGCCCCGCCATCGCACTGGATGCCCCATGTGGCCGGGTTTTTACGCGCGTGCGTGACCGGCATGGGCTGGGGCATGTGCCCCGAGCGCATGATCGCGCCGCATCTGGCGCAGGGTGAACTGGTGGAACTGGTACCAGGCCGTCATCTGGATATCGACCTGTACTGGCAAAGCTGGCGGCTGTCGATTGGCTGGCTGGACGACTTCGGCGTGATGCTGCGCACGCGCTGCAAGGAGTATCTCGACTGATCTCGCTTGAGCGCGGCGCTTTCGGCTGATGGTTGGTAGCGCTAATGGTTGAGAGTTGATAGCTGGCGTGTCTTGCTTACGAGGTTTCCGGCTGCGGAGATCCGTTGCTGGCGGGCACCTCATCACGGGTTTCGGGCATTGCCGCCCACACCAGCAGCACCGCTAGTGCCCCCGCCCCTGCCAGACCAAAAAAGCTGACCGTATTGCCGAAGTGGTCCGCGATAAACCCGGCCGCTGCGGTGCTGAGCGTCGCGCCAATTCCTGCCGCTAGTCCGAACAGCCCGATACACAGGTTGTAGCGGCCCTTGTCACCGGCGACATCGGCGGCGATCAGCGGCAGCATCACGCCGAATACCGCTGCGCTCAGGCCGTCCAGCATCTGCACCGGCACCAGCAGATACGGGCTGCTGATGCCCGCGAACAACAACGCGCGCACCGGTAGCGCAGTGAAGCCAAGCAGCAGGATCGGCCGCCGTCCCCAGCGTTGCGCGGAGCGTCCCACCCACGGCGACATCATGGCGACGATGGCCTGCGGCACGATGATGCATGCGGCAATGACGAGCTGCACGTTGTCGCCCATGCTGGCGGTGACTTCGCCCGCCGCGAGATTCAGCATCGCTGCGTTTGACAGATGGAACAGCACGATGCATCCGGCGAACGTCAGCATGCGCTTGTCGCGCAGAAGTTCACGCAAGGTTTCGCGGTCTTCCTTTTCTGACGGCAGGGGCGTGGCAGCGTGCGGCGTGAGGCTAGCCTGAGTCTGGCGGATCATGCTGAGCGCAAACAGCGCCGGTAGCGCCAGCACAGCCGTGAGCCAGAACACAGCACGCGGCGAGATGTATTCGCCACACAAGCCCATCAGCCCAGCGGCGACCGCGCTGCCGATCGAGGCCCAGCGCGCGTTACGCCCCAGCCGGTCACCCAGATCCTGGCGGCCCACCAGCGCAAACGACAGCGCCGCCATCGCCGGCACCAGCATGCAACTGGCGAAGCCGTGAAAGACCTCCGCGGCCATCACCGAGAGCATGGTTGGGCTGGCCGCCAGCAGCACGGCGCTCAGGATGATGGCGATGATCGCCCACGAAGCCGCGGCTTTTTTGTTGCGCATGGCATCGACCGCAGCCCCGGCAGGCACCTGGCTCACCATCGCGCTGATGGTTCCCACCGAGAGCGCCATGCCGATCTCGCCCTGAGTCCATTTGTGTGAGGCAAGGTAAGACGCGATAAACGGGCCGAAGCCAGTTTGCACATTGGCGACGAAAAAGTTCAGCCAGTCGAGTGCCCGCAGGCTGCGGGCGTTAAGCAAATACCGGTTGCTCATCGGACGCCCCGGCTAGAACTGGCGGCAGCGGGCGCGGAGGCGGTGGCGGCCTTGACGGGCGAGATGGCGCGCACGGGCTGGTTCGGGAGGTAAGGCGGCGCGGCCTTGATTTGCGTTTCATCGAGGTCGATTTGTGGCTGCAGCACTTTGTTGCTGGTGACGAAATGCAACGCGTTCCAGTCAGCAGCAATCGTGCGCCGGTCGGGATTGACGATACCGCTGACGTCCAGCACCACCGCCTGAGGCTGGGCATTGGCGTCGATCAGCACATCAATGACGCGGCCAACCGCCGCATGGTCCGGGCGCTGGACGGTGCTATCCAGCAGCGGCAGTTGCGTGGCGCTGGCCGCCATTCGGGCATTGCTGCGGGCAGGGCTGCTGCCTTTGCTGACGCTCGCCGCTCCTGGCTGGCGCAAGGTGATCGGAGCGCTTTTGGGGCGGGCGGCGGGATTGAAGCTAAACGCGCTCCACGGGAAAGTCACTTTGCGGTCACCGACGCCCATGAAGCCTTGCAGATTGACCACCATTTCACGCGGTTTGCCATTGGCATCAGCGATTAAATCGACAGCCCGCCCAATCACCTTGCCATTGGTGCGTTGCACCTCACTGTCGAGCAGCCCGCGCGCGACGCTGTGTTCGAACTCGCGGATGCTGATGACCGGGGCGGGAGCGGGTATGGCGGGCGGGGTGGGGGCTGGAGGTGGCGGCTTGGGGGCGCGGGGCTTGGGCGCAGGCCGTTTGGCGGGCTTGGGTGTGAGGTCGGCAGGCTCATCAGGCTCAACCGGCTCGGGCGGCGGCGGACTGATTTCGGTTTCGACTGGCAGCACAGTGGCTTCGGTGACCGGGGCCGGTGCTTGCTGCGGCGGACCGAACGCGCCGCACCCTGACAGAAGCAGAAGCATTAGCACGACGCTAGAGCGCACACGCAATACGGGAAGCAAGACACCGCCACTCATCTAGAAGTCTCCGGGGGGGCGAGAAGAAAAACAGCAGGGGTAACACATGGCGCAGAGCCTGTTGGGAGCGAGGCTTGAGCCAGGGCTGGCGGCACCGTGCGCCTGGGCTGCCTGGTCTGTGCTGCGGGCTTTGCCTTTGCCCTTTCAGCGTGATCTGGCGGCGCACCGGTGAGCGACTCTGGCTGGCTGCGTGGGGGGTCGATTGTAAGCGATGTTGCCCGTGTGGCTGCGGGGCAAAAACAAATGGAAGGGGTTGGGTTGTGTCAGCGGTGCTGGCTTTGTGCCGTGCTTCTGGCGGGCGAGCGCTTGCGTGACGCGTGCGGTTCTGGAATGCGGCCGTGCTGGTGTTAGCGGGGCTGTGGTGGTGGGTTTGGTAGGTTTGGCCGTGGGTGGTGAGCGGCGCTAAGGTGGCTTGTGATGGTGCTGGATTGGATGGTGGGGTATGGGGGGCTGTAGCTGGTTGGGTGGCGATTGAAGGTGAATGTCATATCAGTTCAGCCTGATGTTGATTTGGGGTTTTGGTATTTTTTTGTTTACGCAAACTGGTTAATTGCCTTGTTGGTTGTTTAATTTTTATCTGCCTGGCTATGCTGAATACCATCATGTATAGATAAGAATCTATGAGAAAAATCGGGTTTTTCGTTTTAATTATGTTTTGCTAACGATTAAATAAAAAATCTTTCGTTTTTTGATGTTCATCGGTTATCTTCGCTGTCCGAATGTTATGACAGAGACGGTCATGCATGCATATTGCATGTGTGACAGGGAGGAGATGCCCGATGGAACGATGGCAGCAAAGCCGCGATGTGCCACTGGCCAGTGTGCGCACGGGGCAGCAACGGTATTTTCTGGAGGTGAAGGGGCCGGCCAATACTCGAAATGGCACTGGCCTTTCCATCGTGTCATTCGACGCCATAGAGCGTATCGGTGACCCTTATCGCATTGACATTAACGTCACGCATCCCGATGCACTGACGGTTAGCGATTACCTTGGACGTGATGCCATTTTCTCCATCACGCCGCAGGATGGCAGCTCACCGCGCGTGTTCTCCGGCTGCATTACCCGCTTCTCCGCGCTCAGCAGCAGCGCTGATATTCACACCTACCGCATCGTCGTCGAAGCACATATCGCGCGGCTTCGGCTGACCCGCACTAGCCGCATCTATCAGCATCAAAGCGCGCCACAGATCATCGAAGCGATCCTGCGCAGGCATGGTTTTAAAGGACATCAGTTTCAGTTCCGGCTGCGGCGCAAGTATCCGCAGCATCTGTTCCGCTTTCAGTATCAAACCGCTGACTGGGCGTATATCCATTTGCTGATGGAGCAGGAGGGCATCTATTGCTACATCCTGCCTGGCGAGTTTGGCGATGTCGTGGTGTTTGGCGATGACATCGACCACTACGTGTATCAGCCCCGGCTGGAAGTGCCATACCGCGAAACAGCCGGGCTCGAAGCTGGCATCGAAGCGGTGCATGCGTTGCAGACGCACACGCAAACCGTTCCGTCATCGTTTCGCGTCGCGGACTACAACCCTGACAACGCGTGGGAACGTTTCAGCGCTGAAGCCAGCGTGACTCGTGACGACAGCACCACTTACGGCCAGCCCTATATCTACGGCACGCATCACCTGGACGAGCCTGGTGCGAAGTGGCAGGCGCAACTGCGGCATGAAGCGGCGGTAGCGTGGCAGGTGCTTCATGAGGGCGCAGGCAACGTGCTGGATCTGCGGCCTGGACGGGTGATGTGGCTGCGCGACGAGACGCCAGAAGCTCCGTTTGACGTGTATGGCAACAAGCCAGAACCGGTGCGGCCTGCGCCGCCTGGACAACTCATCATCGAAGTCACGCATAGCGGCGCGCGCGACCGCGCTTATCGCAACACCTGGCGTGCGATTCCTTCTAACCGGCGTTTCCGTCTGCAGATCAGGGACGACGTCTGGCCAAAAATCAGCGGCACGCTCAGCGGCCGTGTGACCTCACCCAACGAATACAAATACGCGCACCTGACACAGCAGGGGCGCTATGTGGTGCGCTTCGATTGCGACTTCGATGCATGGAACCCAGGTGGCGAAAGCGTGCCGCTGCGGCTGGCCAAACCGTTTGCAGGTGCGTTGCAGACGGGTATGCATTTCCCGGTAATTGATGGCACGGAAGCCGTGCTGGCATTTCGTGACGGTGATCCAAACAAGCCGTACATCGCGCAGTTTCATCACAACAGTATTCAGGGTGATTTGGTGACCAGCCAGGAGCGCTGGTTCTCACGCAACGTGATCCGCACGCGCAGCGATAACAAAATCCAGCTCGAAGACTGGAAGGACGAGGAGCACGTCAAGCTGTCGACGGAGCATTCGGGCAAGAGTCAACTCACGCTCGGACATATCGTCAGTGGCAAGCGGGTAGAAGGACGGTGCGAGAAACGCGGTGAGGGGTTTGAACTGCGTACCGATGCGCATGGCGCGATTCGGGCGGGGAAAGGGTTGTTTATTTCAGCCGATGAGCAGGTGAGGGCGCAGGGGCCGCAACTGGATATGCAGGAAGCGCTTGCACAGTTAACGGCTGCGCTAAGCCAGGTTACGGAGTTAGTGCAGGCAACCACCGCAGCCAGGGCAACGCCTGCTGACAGGTCTACCCAGACCAGCCTGAAGGAAGCACTGGACCAGCTCAAGGGCGCTGGTCTGCTCATGAGCGCACCAGACGGCATCGCATTGACCACGCCACGTTCAGTCCAGCATGCCGCTGGCGACAACCTGGTGCTAACCGCGGGCAGGCATGTCGACGTCAGCGCGGCGAAACGTTTCACGCTGGCTGCGGGCGATTTGATCTCGTTCTGCGCGCACAAGCTCGGCATCAAGCTGTTCGCGGCCAAAGGCAAGGTCGAGATTCAGGCCCAAAGCGATGAGCTAGACCTGTTCGCTTTAAAACAGCTGCATGTGTCCAGCGCTGAGCAGGATGTGTTAGTCAGTGGCAAAAGACGAGTGATATTGGCCAGCGGTGGTGCCCGCGTCACGCTCGAAAACGGCAGCATCGAAATCTGCTGTCCGGGCGATTTCAGGGTCAAGGCCGCAACCTTCCGGTTTGAAGGCCCCGCCAGTCTCAGTACGCCGTTGCCGACGCTTCCCCAAAGCAATTTGCACAAGCCGGGCGACGATTACTCCCTCTCCCATTGAAGCCAATGATTATCAGCCCGCCATTCCTGCCGGCCGTACCTGCTTCGGCTGACACACTCGACGCGATGATGGACAAGGTGGATAGCTTTGCGACCCGCCATGGCATTTACCCCATCGCATTCGACCGGCGCTGGCACTGCGGCCAGCATCTGGATCCTCGCGAGCAGTCGTTGCCAGTACGCGCCATTGCCGATGGAGAGGTGGTTGCTTACCGGGTTTGCCAGAACGCGATCTGCGATGGCAAAAAGAATGACGATGGCTCCCCAAAGCTCAATAGCGATACCGGCTTTGTACTGCTCCGGCATACGACAGAGACAGGCGATGGCCGCACGCTAACGTTTTATTCGCTGTCTATGCACCTGCTGAACCTGAATGACCTGACGGCCTTGATGGGCAATCTTCCGGCAGTGGGCAGCGCGCCGCATGTCCTGCCCGCCTGGCTCAGAACCCCGACCACCCCGGCGGGCTCAGCAGTTGGCGGCGAGAGCAGGAAGGTCTACCGGAAGGACATCCTCGGCTATCCGGGCAAATGTCATGACCAGTTCCAGTTGCACTTTGAGATCTTCATGACACAGCCCGGGTTTGAAGCATATTTCGGCCAGACTCAACTGGGCCGGACGCAGTCCGTTACATCAACGACTACCGATTGCTGGGGCAGCACCTATTACGTGATTCCACCGCAGCAGGCCTTTCTCGCCTTGCCGCCTGGCACCGATGCACATCACAGGCTGAACGGCATTCCATTCCGCGAGCTGGATGCAGGCCAGAATGCCGGCACGCTGTATGTCGAGGTGTATTTTCATCGTGGTACGAAATACACGCGGGTTTGGCAGGACACAGGCGATGGCCAGTTGAAGCCATTGAGCGGGAGTTCTTCACATCTGGAGAGTGAAGCGGGCTACGAATATGACCTGTATAAGCGGGCCACGGCGCTGTATCCGGCTTGCCCGAGCGATGGCTACGAACTGTTGCGCTTCGGACGGATTCTGTCCACGCCCGCTACGCTAGGTGCCAGCGCAATCAGCACGCCGCCAGCGTTTGTGCCGGGGCTGCCGGGCCACCACCGGCCGCTCAGCCACAATCCCTGCGCGACCTGGGTGCAGGTGACATTTGCCGAGGAGCGGCAAGGCTATATAGATATCAGCCAGGACGCAGTGCTGAAGCTCTCCGATGCTGACTTTCCGTTTTTCAAAGGCTGGAAAAAAATCAGCGAAGGCCAGAGCCCCTTCAATGCAGACGGGCTATGCGACGTCGATTCGCTCAGGAAAATCGTTGCCGATACGCGGGCTAGTGAAACGCCTACTGAGCGGGGGCAGTCCGATGCAGTCTGGAGCAGAGACCAGGAACTCAGCCGCTATCTGAATGACCCGGATCATGAAGATTTGCGCGAGCAGTTACGCGGTTTCATCTGCGAAGCCCCGACAGAATGGGATGCCTCGAAGCTGGAGCCGCGTTATCGGCAGTTGCTTGCACCAGGGGAGTTTTATGACGGGCGGGTTGAGGCGTACAACAAATTTATCGCTTTCGCCGCGCAGTTTTGCTTTTGGGATAAGACTGGCTTGTCGGATAGCAAACTCTGGTTTTTTCATCCGCTTCAGTTTATTCGGCATTTTAGGCGGTGCGGGTGGTTGAGTTTGAATGAGTTTAAACAAATTTACTCAAACGCAAGGTACGGTCGCCAACAACAACCAACCCCAGATCAGCTACGCACAACATATTTAATTCCATTGAACTATGCGATACGAAAATATGGAATGACCGATCCAGCTAGATTGGCACATTTTCTTGGGCAAGGTGCTGCTGAGAGTGCATGGCTGAGTCTTATGCAAGAAACCAGCATGCTTGGAAATTTAAATGCGGTTGGATTTTATGGGACAGTCATCAATCCAGCCTCAAAAGCTAAAGAAGTAGATCTTGGGCACTGGTACGGGTAATTTCCCTTAGAAGACGATGCATGGTTCCGTTCGGCGAAATTCAATAGCCACGGGATGCGAATTGCCGGCTCATACAATTGGAAAAATGGCAATTGCGACCGTGAAGATGCGCAGAAATTTCGTGGTCGAGGATTCAAGCAGCTAACGGGGCGTAGCAATTATGCAGATTACTGGGTGTACCGTGGTTGGCTATCTCAATCTAGTTTTTCTCGCTCTTGGTGGGGTGATCCATCATTTTTGAAGCGCAATAGAGCCGGAATGAAAAAAGAGCCCGCAGAAATTGCAGATCCTCAGAGAGTTTCGTTGCCGGAAAATTGTGTCGATAGTGGCGGTTTTTATTTGAGATTTAAGCGGCCGGAAGCTGTCATGGAAATTGATAGAGACAACGGGATAGCTGCAGAAACTGCTGCTGAAATACAAAAAGAAAGAATTATTTCGCGTGCAGTTACACGCGCTATAAATGGTGCATATTTAGACGAAAATAATGGACTGGAGTACACTCGTGTCGCAAAAAAAATACTGGTGTAACCTATATAAAATCGGTGTGCAAATCTTGGTAGGTCTATACGCGGGATGGATATGTGCGGCAGATGCCAATAAAATATACCGAGCCAATGGAAAATATCTCACCATATATTCCAGTGGAGAGTTTCGCATCTGCAAAATAAATGATAACTCAAAATATGCTGTTGAGAGCTTTGATAAGTCGGCTTTAATTGTTTCAGAGAGAGGGTATATGCCGATTAAGTTAACGGAAAATTGTAGTGAAACCGTACCGATACATGTTTCTTTTATTCCGGAAAATGTTGGATTTTTATCAGATATAAATTTGATGGAAAATATTTATGTGGCGCTTGATTTTGTAAGTTCTCGCCCCCCTCTTTATTTGGCTGCGGTAGCATATATTGGTAGCACAAAAAACATCGTAAACCTAAATGATTCTTATACATCTGGACGCAAACTCTCAAAACTAAGAGATTACGCCTTCGGAAGTACTGGTGAGGCGGGGGCATCAATCATATCGCCAGACGGAAATTTTATTGCGCCGAGTGGACAGATTGCCTGTGACATTGATGCATATCCTGGTGTATGGGACATATCAAAAAATAAACGCGTATTAGCTGGAGAGGCCGAATGTTTGACGCTATTCAAGTTAAATAAATAAATTGCATAAGAATTTTCTAGTAGAACCTTGGAAAACCCATGCCCATTAACTTATCCGCCGCAGGTACACCCGGCCGTTATCCCAGTCGTCTCCCGCACCTGATTTCATGGTTCGTCGTGTGGGCTGCGTGTTGTGGCGCAGGCATCGTCATCACTTTGCTGCTGTGGCCGCCCGGTAAGTCCACCCAGAGCGCATGGTTCGGGTTCTGTATCGCTGGCGTCCCCAATCTGGTTTTCCTTCTGCTGATTGGCATTGCCCGTGCTGGCTACGAAACACAGTATCTGCATGCGCTCCACTGGAACCAGCACCGGCGGGAATGGTTACGCCGCCAGGTAAAGCGTGCCCGGCAACCACTCTATGTGCTGGCCTGTAGCAGCTACCTGCCGCTGGATGGCAAAGGATTAGCTCAGGCAGTAATGGAAGCGAAGCCGCTACTCAGGGCGCAACCCCCTCGGACTGGTATTGGACTGATCGAACATCTGCGCCTGCCGGATATCGTGCCGATTGCAATCTCCGGTGAAGAGGATGCGTTCGATGCAGCCGATAAGGATATCGAAGCAAATGGTGATGCCGGTACCAAGGGTCTGGACGGTATTGACCACATCATCGAACAGGTGCTGGCACCTCTGGCGGATACGCTGCATGCGCTGTGCCAACCGGGCGTGAAGTATCTGCCGGTGGTCAGGCTGCTGACCGTTATCCGTTCAGCGGAGAACGAACCGCGCCTTCAGCAGGTTCGCCATGCTTTGGCTTGTCTGGGTCTTCCGCCTTTTGAATGCAAGGTTGCCGCTGCGGCCGAAGACCTGATGCTGGCCGATACCTGGCTCGATGCCCGTGAGCCAGGTCCGCTGCTGGTGATGGCGCTCGAATGGCATGACGCAACGCCACCCTCGGGCAGCACCGAAGGTGGTGTTGCAGTACTGCTGGGGGCACAAGCCGCTGTCGGGCCAGTAACAGCAGTCGGAACGTTACATCGCCCAGTCGCATGCAGTCTGGACAATCTGGGGGGCAACCTGCGGATGGCCATGCTGTGGGGCAAAGCCGTTGCCGCAAAAATTCATACCGTGTGGGTCAGTGGCTTTGATGTCCGCGACGATATCGCGCTTGCTCATGCATTTGACGATGCCTCGCTCACGAATATCGCCAACCCTACGCGCACCGTGCTGCAACCAGCGCAGGCCAGCCTGAACGATGCGTGGCAGCAAACCATCGGCATCACGTGGCAGCGCGCGTTCGCCGGGCGCTATCCATTCGCTGGCACCCGGAATGATGCGTCAGTGGCCGAACTCACGCGCTTTCTGCGGCGTGATGGCGGGCTGATTCCAGCGTTCCTCGGCACGCAGCTCGCAGGTGTGCTGGAACTACAGGGCGACCGCTGGGTGCCAGTCGCGCGCGACAGCCAGGCGCTGGCGTTCGACCCGGCGTTCCTGCGCGCAGTGAACACGCTGCAACGCCTCGCGGGCCCGCTGCTGGCCAGTGGCGAGGCGCATTACCGTTTCGAACTCAAGCCGGTGCCGACGCCGGGCATTACCGATACCGTGCTGACGCTTGATGGCCAGAAGCTGCATTACTACAACCAGCGCGAGACCTGGCAGACGATGGCGTGGCCGTCAAACGACCCGCAGGCTACCGGCACCCGGCTGCAATGGCAGACAACGCAGGCGGGCACGAACAAACACTTCGAGTTCAGCGGACGCTGGGGGTTGATAAGGATGCTGGAGCAGGCGGAGGTGGAGCCGCTCGACGGCGCGCTCACGCAACTGACCTGGCAGGCTCGGCCTGATACCTGGGATACCAAATTGGCATCGTCTGGCGTTGAAACCAGCGCAACGCAACAGCAGGCGGAGCAGGCGAATGAACCTGATCCACAGAGCCTGAGCGCGCATGGCCCGCGCGCGGCTGCACCGGAAGTGCTGACGTATCCGGTCCGTTACCAGATGCGTACTGAGGCAGGTCAGGGCCCGCTTGAACTGCTGGCGCTAAGGGGCTTCGTGCTGCCGCAGCGGATTTTTATAGAACCGGGCGGGAAGGCTCCGGCGGGCACGCGGCAAACCGCTCGCAGTAATACGCGGCCACCGTCGCCACCGTTGCCACAAGCCGCACTGGAAGCGGCCCGCCATGCGGTGGTGCCGCTGCCTGAATAAAAACGAGCCTTGGGTGGGTCCGGAGCGAGGTAAAGAGGCCCCAGCGCTTAAACCATTGCCCGAGGCTGCATCTCGTGGCGAATCCAGTCGGTCACCGAGGTCCGCGCAGGTGTCCAGCCCAGCAACTTACGGGCCCGTTCACCCCGCACCCGGCTGTTCGAGCCCATCGCATAAGCGGCCATTTCATCGCCCCAGGCTTTTTGCGCTTCCGCCAGCGGCCAGTTTTGCGGTGTGCCCAAGCCCAGCACATCGGCTACTGCTTGCGCGATGTCACGGAACGAGGCTTCGCCGCTTTCGACAAAATAAAAGGTGCCCGCAGGGCTTTTTTCCAGCGCCAGACGGTACAGCTCGACCACATCGTCGATATGTACGTTCGACCAGATATTGGCGCCGCTGCCAACATGCCGCACCACTCCGCTTTTCTGTGCTTCATGCACCAGACGCGGCACCTGCACGCTTTCGCTGCCCGCCACGGTGCCGTTGCCGTAAATCAGCGTATTGCACAGCACCACTGAGCGAATGCCTTGCTGCGCTGCTGCCAGCACCTGCTGGTCAAGAGCGACGCGGGCGGCTTTTTCTGCGGTGGGCGTGGGCAGCGCATCCTCGTAATACACCTTGGCTGCTCCGGCTTCGCCGCCTGAGGCATCGCCAACGATGCTTGAGCCGCTGGTGTGCAAAAACGCTTTGTTCGAGCCCTTCAGCCCTTCAAGCAAGGCTTCGACCGCACCGCGATGATCGCTGCTCGCGGCATTGATGACGGCATCTGCTGCCTGGGCCTGGGCGATCAGCAACGCGCGATCATCGAGTGTGCCCAGCACCGGACGGATGCCCAGGCGCTCAAGCTCAGCCGCTTGCCCTGGCTGACGGATTAAGCCCGTCACCTGATGCCCGGCGCGCACCAGGCCCGCCGCAATCGAACCACCGATAAACCCGCTTGCTCCAGTGATGAATACTTTCATGACGCTCCCCTTGTGCAATTGAATGACGTAAATGACGAGACAGGGCGTCAGTATCGGCTGAAGTGATCTTCGCAAAAAGCGTGTTAGCCTCAAATCAATCTTGAATAAAAATCAACAATAGAGGACTGATGAAAACCTCCACTGATGAATTGCTGGTGTTTGTCACCGTGATTGATAGCGGCTCGATGACAGCTGCCGCCGAGAAACTGCAGCAGACCGTCTCAGGCGTGAGCCGGGCGTTGTCCAGGCTGGAGCACAAGCTGGACACTGCGCTGGTGCGGCGCACCACTCGCCGGCTGGATCTGACCGACGAGGGCGAGCTGTTTCTCGCGCGGGCGCGGCTGATTCTGGCGGCGATGGAAGATGCTGAGGCGTCGGTCAAGCAGCGTCAGGAACGCCCGTCCGGGCGGTTGCGGGTCGATGCTGCGTCGCCGTTCATGCTGCACTGCGTGGCACCCCATATGACAGCGTTTTCTGCGCGTTATCCGGAGATTGAGCTAGCGCTGAGCAGCAACGAGCGCACGGTCGATCTGCTGGAGCAAAAAGTGGATCTGGCGTTGCGGATTGGTGTGTTGCAGGACTCGACGCTGCACGCTCGCTTGCTGGGCACGAGCCGGGTGCGGATTATCGCCAGCCCGGCTTATCTGGCGCAGCACGGCGAACCGCGCACACCTGAGGCGTTGCATCAGCACCGGTTGATTGGCTTTACCGCCCCGGAGCACCTGAACCGCTGGCCGTTGCGGGATGGCGCGCAGACGTCGCTGAAGATCAAACCGGGGATTACGGCCTCAAGCGGTGAGACCTTGCGGCAACTCGCGCTGGCAGGTTGGGGCATTGCCCGGCTGGCGGATTTCATGATCGCTGCCGACATCAGGGCGGGCCGTTTGGTGTCGTTGTTCGATTCGGTGCTGCTCGAAGAGCGGCAGCCAGTGAACGCGGTGTATTACCAGAGCGCCGCGCTGGCCGGACGGGTGCAGTGCTTTCTGGATTTTCTCGCGGAACGGGTGGAGCTTTAAGAGGGGGGGCGCCGTGGCGCGAGGTTGCGCCGGGCTGCTCGATATACGCGTGGGTAATTCTCTACATTGTTTTATAGATAACCAGGGTTGGCAGTTTGCGATTCGATAAAACTTCATGATAAAAGCAGGCGATTTTACAAATAGTTTCTGGAACTAACTTTGCGGGCCATGTTACCAAAGTTTGATTTTTACCGAACCGGAAATATGGAGCGGAAAATTCGAATGAAATTGAAAGCAAGGTGGCGATAAATTTAATCGCCTTGTAATTTAACATTGTGGAGATGTCATGCCGCCAAAAATTGAAAAAAATGGAAGTAAGTCAGACTCGCTCTCAGGGGCGAATCATGGTGAAGAATCACAAAACCGTCGTAACTCAGAAAGCTCGTTAACGCTGCGCAGGGTAAATAACATTACGCCAAAAAATAGCCCTGTTACCTTGGGACATAATCAGGATAAATCTTCATCAATTCAAGATTCGCCGTCCCAGTCGCAGCGCGGCCAATACATCCAGCAACTGCACACGCCAAAAAATATTCATTCCACCAAGGTCGATTTGGATAGTGTCTCCCTGAGTCCTCGGGTGATGAAATCACCGCTGCTCCCGATATCAGAAGAATTGGAACAAACACCAATCAACTCTCCAATTTATAGTAATGGCGATAACGCTC